>NZ_JBEXTT010000019.1:0-157415 GCF_040614155.1 Nocardiopsis sp. NPDC006139 | reverse complement strand
ACGGCTCCTGGTTGCTCTTCCGTGGAAGGCGTCTGCGTTTCCGCTTTGTTGTGTCTTCACTTTATCAGTGTTCCCGTTCCCCGCCAAATCGGCGTGGTCCGGAATGGACCGACCAGGAGTGAAGAATTCCTGTTTCCCTTCGCCGCCCTTTTCAGGGCCGCCTCCGAAGCCTACCGCCTGCGGGCGCATGCCCGTGACGCTCTGGTCGGAGTGAAGAGGAGGTGCCGCTTCGACGCGGTCCGGGGCCGAACACGCCCTCTGGGCGCTCGCCGTCCCGCAGCGACTCGTTCGAGTGTAGGTAACAGCTGATGCGACGTCAAATCGCCTGGTCGGCGAGGCGGGAACCCTTGCCCTCAGGCGATCTCCGCGGGTTGTGGACCCCCCACACCGGGGATCGTGTGCGGCCGCGGCCGTTTCGTCGGACGAAGGTGGTCCTGCCCCTGCGGCCCCGGCCTCAAACCGGTCTCGGGGAACTTTTCCCGTCATCCCAGGTCGAAAGCTTGAGGGGCGGCCCGTCCGGGCCGCCCCTCAACGCGCGCGGGACCGCGTCAGACCATCGCCGCGATCTCCGCCGCCAGCTTGCGGAAGGCGATCCCCCGGTGGCTGATGGCGTTCTTCTCCTGGGGGGACAGCTCGGCCGTGGTGCGGCTCTCGCCCTCCGGGACGAAGACCGGGTCGTAGCCGAACCCGTTCTCCCCCCGGGGCTCGCGGATCACCCGGCCGCGCATCTCGCCCTCCGTCACGACCTCGGTGCCGTCGGGCAGGACCAGGGCCGCGGCGCACACGAACGCGCCGGCGCGGCGTTCCGGCGGGGTGTCCGCCAGCTGGTCCAGGACCAGCTCCAGGTTGGCCCGGTCCTGGTCGTCCGCGCCGAAGCGGCCGGCCCAGCGGGCCGACAGCACGCCCGGCATGCCCCGCAGCTCCTCGACGCTGAGCCCCGAGTCGTCGGCCACCGCGGGCAGCCCCGTGTGGGCGGCGATCGCGCGCGCCTTGAGCAGGGCGTTGCCGACGAACGACGGCTCGGTCTCGGGGACCTCCGGTGCGTCCGGGAACGCGTCGAGGGACAGCACCTCGGCGCTCACACCGGCGTCCGCGAGGATGGCGCGCAGCTCGGGCACCTTCTTGGCGTTGCGGGTGGCCAGCACGATCTTCACGATTCCCCCTTCTCCGGCGACGCCGCCGATCCGGGTGCCGTTGAGTACGGTCACTCCGCCAGGGCCTTCTTCTGGAGGCCGGTCAGTTCCTCGCAGCCGCCGACGGCCAGGTCGAGCAGCTTGTCGAGCAGTTCGCGGTCGAACGCCGCGCCCTCGGCGGTGCCCTGCACCTCGATGAACTTCCCGTCGCCGGTGAGGACGACGTTCATGTCGATGTCGGCGACGGAGTCCTCGAGGTAGTTGAGGTCCAGCCGGGGCTGGCCCTGGACGACGCCGACGCTGACCGCGGCCAGGGAGCCGGTGAGCGGGTTGTTCTTGAGGTTGCGGCGCTTGCGCAGCCACTTCACGGCGTCGGCGAGGGCCACGTACGCGCCGGTGATGGCGGCGGTGCGGGTGCCGCCGTCGGCCTGGAGGACGTCGCAGTCCAGGGTGATGGTGTGCTCCCCCATCGCCTTGAAGTCGACGACCGCGCGCAGGGAGCGGCCGATGAGGCGGGAGATCTCGTGGGTGCGGCCGCCGATCTTGCCGCGTACGGACTCGCGGGCGCCGCGGGTGTCGGTGGCGCGGGGCAGCATCGCGTACTCGGCGGTGACCCACCCCTCGCCGGTGCCGCGGCGCCAGCGCGGGACACCGTCCTCGACGGTGGCGGCGCACAGCACTCGGGTGTCCCCGAACTCGATGAGCGCGGAGCCTTCCGCCTGGCGCAGCCAGTTGCGGGTGATCGTCACGGGGCGGAGTTGGGTCGGAACTCGTCCGTCAGGTCGGGCCATGGTCAAGAGCGTATACGTGCGCGCTCGCCCCGGGGGCGGGTGTCGCGAAGGCGTGCGCGGAGTGGGACCCACGCCACGCTCACCCGCCGATGGTGTGCGTCCGTCCGCTGCGGGCCAGGTCGATGGGCCCGTCGTAGGTGGAGCGGGCCTCCGCCAGGGTGACGTCGTCGTCGTTCCACGGCACCAGGTGGGTGAGCAGCAGGCTGCGGGTCCGGGCGCGGCTGGCGTGCTCGCCGGCCTCGCTGCCGGTGAGGTGCATGTCCTTGGGGTGCTCGACGTGGTCCTGGAAGGCGGCCTCGCACAGGAACAGGTCCGTGTCGGAGGCCAGGTCGACGAGGGAGTCGCAGGCGCCGGTGTCCCCGGAGTAGGCCATGCTGGCGCCGTTGTGCTCCAGGCGGATGCCGAAGGCCTCCACCGGGTGGTTGACGCGGTCCACCCGGACGGTGAAGGGGCCGATGCCGAGGGTCCCGGGGGTGAGCTCGTGGAAGTCGAAGACCTCGGTCATGCCGGGGTCGGGGTCCAGGCCGTAGGCCTCGGCGACGCGCTCGGAGACCCCGCTGGGGCCGTAGACGGGGATCCGGGGTTTGGCGCCGTCGGGGTGGAACATCCGGGCGACCCAGTACGAGCACAGGTCGAAGCAGTGGTCGGCGTGCAGGTGGCTGAGGTAGACGGCGTCGACGGAGTAGATGTCGACGTGCCGCTGGAGCGCGCCGAGTGCGCCGTTGCCCATGTCGAGGAGCAGGCGGAAGCCGTCGGCCTCGACCAGGTAACAGGAGGCGGGGCTGTCCGGCCCCGGGAAGCTCCCGGAGGACCCGATAATCGTGAGTCGCACGTCGTCGTCGCCTTCTCGAAGGGCCGCGCGGCTCCGTGGCACCCCCGACCGTGTGCGCGGAGTACGGATGGCGGCTGGTTCAGCGGTTGTCCCGTTGTTACGGGTCTACCCCAATGGCCGCCCGGGTGGTACAAAATGTGTCCTGCATCTCACGCGACCTCGATCACGTGTGAATTTTTCACACCATATGACACGTTCCGGGTGGTTCGTTCCCGCCGTATTACGGTCCGCTTCCGGCCCGCCGACGTGCGCGGGAGTGCCGCGTCCGCATCCGGACACCGGCCGTGGGAACACGGCGGGGGCGGCACCCCGGGTCCGGGATGCCGCCCCCTGGGGGTGCGTGCGGGTCAGGCCCAGAGCTGGCCGTCGAGGCGCTCCTCCGCCTCTTCCAGCGTCCCCTCGTAGGCCCCCGTCGACAGGTACTTCCACCCGGCGTCGGCGATGACGAACGCGATGTCGGCGCGCTCCCCCGCCCGCTCCGCCTTGCGGGCCATGCCCAGCGCGGCGTGCAGCGCCCCGCCGGTGGAGATCCCGGCGAAGATGCCCTCCTTGTCCAGGAGTTCCCGGGTCCGCCTGAGGGCGGCGTCGGCGGGCACGGAGAACCGCGTGGTGAGCACCGACTCGTCGTACAGCTCCGGGACGAACCCCTCGTCGAGGTTGCGCAGGCCGTACACGAGCTCGCCGTAGCGCGGCTCGGCGGCGACGATCCGCACGTCCGGCCGGTGCTCGCGCAGGTAGCGGCCCACGCCCATGAGCGTTCCGGTGGTGCCCAGGCCCGCCACGAAGTGGGTGATCTCCGGCAGGTCCGCGAGGAGCTCGGGGCCGGTCGTCTCGTAGTGGGCGCGGGCGTTGGCCGAGTTGCCGTACTGGTAGAGCATCACCCAGTCGGGGTGTGCGGCGGCCATCTCCTTGGCGACGCGGACCGCCTCGTTGGAACCGCCGGCCGCGTCGGAGAAGTGGACCTCGGCGCCCCACATGGCGAGGAGCTGTCTGCGCTCCTGGGAGGTGTTCTCCGGCATGACGCAGACCATGCGGTAGCCGCGGAGTTTGGCGACCATCGCCAGGGAGATGCCGGTGTTCCCCGACGTCGGCTCCAAGATGGTGCAGCCGGGGGAGAGCAGCCCGTCCTTCTCCGCCTGTTCGATCATGAAGAACGCGGCGCGGTCCTTGATGGACCCGGTCGGGTTGCGGTCCTCCAGCTTCGCCCACAGCCGGACGTCCGGGGAGGGCGAGAGCCGGGGCAGGCCGACGAGCGGCGTGCCGCCGAGGGAGTCGAGCAGGGATTCGTAGCGCATGGGCGCGCCTAGCGGCTTCCGCCGGCCACGGCGGGCAGGATCGTGACGTTGTCGCCGTCGGAGAGCTTCGCCTCCAGGCCGCCGACGAAGCGCACGTCCTCGTCGTTGAGGTACACGTTGATGAAGCGGCGCAGCTTGCCGTCGTCCACCAGGCGCGCGCCGATGCCCGGGTAGCGGCTGTCCAGGTCGTCGAACAGCTCGCCCAGGGTGTCGCCGCTGCCCTCGACGGCCTTGGCGTCGCCGGTCAGGTTGCGCAGGATGGTGGGGATGCGGACCTCGATGGCCATAGGTGTGTCTTCCCGTGAACGTGGTTGGTGTGCGTACAGTCCCAACGAGGCGCCTCCCGCGGCCATTCCGCGGGCCCCGTCGGGCGGGGCGGGGTGCTACCCGGTGATCTCCACCGGCTCCTCGGTGACCTCGCCGTCCAGGATCCGGTAGGAGCGCAGTTCCGCGGTCTCGGGGTCCCTGGTGGACACGAGCACGTAGTGCGCGTTGGGCTCGGACGCGTAGGAGATGTCGGTGCGCGAGGGGTAGGCCTCGGTGGCCGTGTGGGAGTGGTAGATCACGACGGGTTCCTCGTCGCGGTCGTCCATCTCCCGCCAGACCTTCAGCTGCTCGAGGGAGTCGAACCGGTAGAAGGTCGGGGACCGCTCGGCGTTGACCATCTCGATGAACCGTTCGGGACGGTCGGTCCCCGCGGGGCCGGCCACGATGCCGCAGGCCTCGTCCGGGTGGTCGCGACGGGCGTGGGCGACGATCTGGTCGTAGATCGAGCGATCAATCCTCAGCATGCCTCCCAGGGTATCGGAACAAATTTCCCTACCAACCGAATGGGTATTGTTAGCGTCGGCCGAGGTCACCCCGTGCGCGATCCGGGCGGATCAGGGCAGGTCGGCGTGAGGTCGCACAACTCCACGGATTAGGCTCATGCCCATGAACGACCATGGCAGCAGCGCGCTGCTGACCGACCACTACGAGCTGACGATGATCCAGGCGGCCCTGCACAGCGGGGCGGCGGCCCGGCCGTCGGTGTTCGAGATGTTCGCCCGGCGCCTGCCCGAGGGGCGCCGCTACGGCGTCGTGGCGGGGACCGGGCGGTTCCTGGAGCAGCTGGAGGGCTTCCGGTTCCGCACCGAGGAACTGGACTTCCTGTCCGACAACGGTGTGGTGGACGACACGACCCTGCGCTGGCTCTCGGAGTACCGGTTCTCCGGGAACGTGTGGGGCTACGGCGAGGGCGAGGCCTACTTCCCGGGGTCGCCGATCCTGGTCGTGGAGGGCACCTTCGCCGAGGGTGTGATCCTGGAGACCCTCGCCCTGTCGGTGTTCAACCACGACAGCGCCATCGCGTCGGCGGCCAGCCGGATGGTCGTGGCGGCCGGCGAACGGCCGCTGATCGAGATGGGGTCGCGCCGCACCCACGAGGCGGCGGCCGTCGCCTCCGCGCGCGCCGCGTACGTGGCCGGGTTCGCGACCTCCTCCAACCTGGAGGCGGGGCGCTCGTACGGGGTGCCCACCGGCGGCACCGCCGCGCACGCGTTCACGCTGCTGCACGACAGCGAGCGGCACGCCTTCTCCGCGCAGCTGGACTCCCTGGGTGCGCAGACGACCCTGCTGGTGGACACCTACGACGTGGAGCGGGCCGTGCGCACGGCCGTCGAGCTGGCCGGGCCGGAACTGGGCGCGGTGCGCATCGACTCCGGCGACCTCGGCAAGACCGCGGGGCGGGTGCGCGAGCAGCTGGACTCGCTCGGCGCCACCGGGACCCGGATCGTGGTGACCGGCGACCTGGACGAGCACTCCATCCAGGCGCTGGCCGTGGCGCCCGTGGACGGCTACGGGGTGGGTACCTCCCTGGTGACCGGATCGGGCGCGCCGACGGTGTCGCTGGTGTACAAGCTGGTGGCACGGGCGCACGGGACGTCCGCGGACCTGCCGCTGGAGCCGGTGGCCAAGCGCTCGGTGGGCAAGCCGAGCCGGGGCGGCCGCAAGTGGTCGGTGCGCCGGCTCGACGACACGGGCACCGCGATCGCCGAGGAGGTGTTCCCCTACGAGCCGCCGGAGGCGGTGGGGACCCGCCCGCTGCTGCGGCCGCTGGTGTCGGACGGCGAGGTGGTCGGCGGCGAGAGCGTGCACGACGCGCGCGAGCGCCACCGCGCCGCGGTGGCCGAGCTGCCCGAGCAGGCGCTGCGGATGTCGCGGGGCGAGGCCGCCCTGCCGACGGTGTTCCACTGACCGGCCGTGTTCCGGTGGACCGGGTTGCGAGAGGAAGGGGTGCCGGCATGACCAGAGCGCTCATTGTGGTGGACGTGCAGAACGACTTCTGCGAGGGCGGCAGTCTGGCGGTGGCCGGGGGCGCCGCCACCGCGGAGGCCGTGACCGGGCACGCGCGCTCGGGCGGGTACGACCACGTGGTCGCCACCCGCGACTACCACATCGATCCGGGGGCGCACTTCTCGGACGAGCCCGACTTCGTGGACAGCTGGCCGCGGCACTGCGAGGCGGGCACGCCGGGGGTGGAGTTCCACCCGGGCTTCGACGCCTCGCTGGCCGAGGAGGTCTTCAGCAAGGGCCGGTACACGGCGGCCTACAGCGGGTTCGAGGGGACCGCCGAGGACGGCTCGACGACGCTGGCGGAGTGGCTGCGCGAGCGCGGGGTGGACGAGGTGGACGTGGTGGGCATCGCCACCGACCACTGTGTCCGGGCCACCGCGCTGGACGCCGTGCGGGAGGGGCTGCGCACGCGGGTGCTGCTCGGCCTGACCGCGGGTGTGGCGCGGCCGACCGTGGACGCCGCGCTGGCGCAGCTGGACGAGGCGGGCGTGGTCCTGGAGGGCGAGCCGCGCGTCGGCTGACCCTGACGGGTGAGGGGGCGGGGCCGTGCGGTCCCGCCCTCCGCCGTGTCAGGGGTGGGAGAGCAGGGTGCGCAGGACGTCGCCCGCGCGCGTCCACAGCAGGGAGCCGCCCTCCCCCGGCAGCAGGTGGCGGCGGGCGCCGGGGATGCGGCGGGTGAGCAGCGCCGCCCGGTCCGGGGAGTGGAAGGCGTCCAGTTCGCCGTACCAGACGTCGGTGGGGACGGCGGCCTGCTCCGGTGCCGGGTCCCAGCGGCCGGAGGCCAGGACGGTGTCGCGGGCGTACCCGGCGCCGTCGCCGGCGAAGCCCTCGGCCAGGGCGCGGCGGTAGGCGGCCGCGAAGGCGGGGGCGCGGTACACGGCCGCGTCGCGTTCGGGGGCGTGGGCGGTGACCAGGTCCCACATGCCGTCGGGGCCCAGTTGCGCGAGGTCGCGCCCGGCGCGGTCCGGGTCGGCGGCCACGGCGTCGCGCAGGGACCGTGCGCCGGGGTCGAGGAGGTCGGCCAGGCCGGGGTGGGCGATCTCGTCGGCGGGCGAGACCAGCGCCAGGGCGCGCGCCGTGCCGGCCGCGGCGCAGGCGAGGGCGAAGGGAGCCCCCTGGGAGTTGCCCACGACGGCGGGGCGGCCCAGGCCCAGGTGGTCCGCGAGGGCGCGGGCGTCGGCGGCGAAGTCCGCGGCGGTGCGGCCCGGGGCCGGGTCCGAACCGCCCAGGCCGGGGCGGTCCGCCGAGACCAGGTGCACGCCGAGTCCGGCGAGCAGGTGGGTGCCGAAGCCAAGGGAGCGGCCGGTGGCGGCGCCGGGGCAGAGCAGGACGGGGGTGCCGCCGGGGTCGCCCCACGAGCTCCAGGCCAGGGCGCGGCCGTCGGGCAGGGTGAGCGCGCCGGTGCGCTCGGGGGCGTCGACTCCGAGTTCCATGCCGGGGAGCCTAGGGGGTGCCCGCGCGCTCCGACCAGTGGTTTTCCCGGACACGCGAGGGGGCGGCGGGAGGGTTCCCGCCGCCCCCTGCCGTGTCGCGGCTCAGGCGACGCCGATGGCGGCGCGGACGCGGTCCAGGACGTCGCGGGCGCGCTCGCGGGCTCGGGCCGACCCGGCTTCGAGGATGTCCTCGATCTCCTTCGGGTTCGCCATGAGCTCCTCGTAGCGCTCGCGCTTGGGGCCCAGCTCGGCGTTGACCGCCTCGAAGAGCTCGTTCTTGAGCTCGCCCCAGCCCATGCCGCCCTGCTCCAGGCGCTTGCGCACGTCGGCCGTCCTGTCGGCGTCGGCGAAGTGGGTGAGGAGCTGGAAGGGCACCGAGGTGTCGGGGTCCTTGGGGTCCTCGACGGGGGTGGAGTCGGTGGGGATGCGGCGGATCGCCTTCTTGAGCTTGTTCTCCGGCAGGAAGAGCGGGATGTGGTTGTCGTAGGACTTGCTCATCTTGCGGCCGTCGACGCCGGGGAGGATGCTCGCCTCGCTGTCGTCGATGACGCCCTTGGGCAGGGGGAAGGAGTACCCGTGCTCGCCCTCGCCGTAGCGGTTGTTGAAGTACCCGGCGATGTCGGCGGTGTACTCGATGTGCTGGGACTGGTCGCGGCCCACGGGGACGTGGGTGGCCTGCATGATGAGGATGTCCGCGGCCATGAGGATGGGGTAGTTGAACAGCCCCATGTTGACCCCGGCGTCCAGGTCGGTGATCCCGGCCTCGTTGTTGCGGTCGCGGGCGGCCTTGTAGGCGTGGGCGCGGTTCATCAGGCCCTTGGGGGTGAGGGCGCTGAGGATGGTGGTCAGCTCGAAGGTCTCGGGGACCTTGGACTGCTGGTAGATGACCGTCTTGGCCGGGTCCAGCCCGCACGCCAGCCAGGTGGCAGCCCCGGACCGGATGCTGTGGCGGAGCTCGTCCGCGTCCTTGACGGTGTTGAGCGCGTGGTAGTCCGCGACGAAGTAGTAGGTCTCGTAGACGTCCGCGGCCGCCAGGGCCGGCTGGATCGCGCCGACGTAGTTGCCCAGGTGGAAGTCACCGGTGGGCTTGATCCCGGTCAGGTAGGTGTTCGCTGCCATGCCCCAAGCCTATCGGCGCGCCCGCGCCCCCTACCCGCCCGGGCGCGCCGGAGGTCAGGGGCGGTGGGGGGAGCGGAAGGCGGCCCAGTGTTCGGCCATGCGGCGGGCCTGGCCCTCGGTGAAGTGGGTCATGCAGTCGTCGTCGCTGTAGTCCATGAAGTTGGTGACCGGGTCGCGGCCGCCGCGGTGCGGGCAGGAGTCGCGGCCCTGCGGGCAGCCGGCCGCGGCCTCGCGCTCGTAGGGGGTGTCGCCGACGTAGTCGCCCGGGGTGGTGCAGCCGTTCTGGAAGGTGTGGAACAGGCCCAGCCAGTGGCCGACCTCGTGGGTGCCGGTGTGGCCCAGGCCGAAGCGCTCGCGGCCGCCGCCGGGCAGGGTGTCGTGGGCCAGGACGACGCCGTCCTGGTCGGGGGCGGCGGCGTGGTCCTGCGGGAAGCTGGAGTAGCCGAGCAGCCCGGTGCCCAGGTCGGCGGTGTAGATGTTGAGCGTGTCGGCGCCGCCGCGGTGCAGCTCGGAGCGGATGCGGTCGCGGTGGCCGTTGAAGTCGGAGAACCAGGCGTCGTTCTCGCTGCGGGTGACCTCGGAGAGGGTGAACCGGAAGCCGGTGTCGGCCCCGGCGGCGTCGTAGCCGCCGGAGTAGGCGGTGTTGAGGACGTCGATCTGGTCGCGGATGCGGGCGTCGCTCACGTGGCCCCGGCCGTCGGTGGCGGAGATGACGTGGACCACGACGGGAACGGTGCCCGGCGGGGCGATCTCGTGGGACCGCAGTGAGCGCAGCGCCTCGCGCAGCCGGTCGTTGTAGCGGGCGGCCTGCTCGGGGGTGAGCTCCCCGCTGTCGGTGACGGTGTCCGATCCGGGTTCGGCGAGGCGGGCGGCGGTGCCCGGCGGGCAGTCGGGCCCGCGGACCGCCGCCGCCCGTTCGGTTCCGGCCCCGGCGGGGTCGGGCAGCGCGGTGCCCGCGACCATTCCGCTCAGGGCGAGTCCGCACATCGCCAGTCCGGTCCAGAGTGCGGCGGTCGCGCCGCGTGCGTTTCGTCCAATCACTTCACGGACTGTAGTGAAATGAACACGTATAGCACACGAGCCCGGGCGCGAGCTTGCGAAGTGTTTGCCCGGATAGCCCGGAATACCCCTGTTACTTGCCGCCGACCGCCCAGACGCGGAGCTTCGCGATGCGCTCGCGGATCTGGTCCGGGGTGGCCTGGGCGACCGGCGGCCCGCCGCAGGCGCGGCGCAGCTCGTTGTGGATCACCCCGTGCGGCTTGCCGGTGCGGTGGTGCCAGGCGCCGACCAGCCCGCTCAGCTCGCGGCGCAGGTTCGCCAGGACCTCGTGGGTGGGGCCCTCGTCCCGGACCGGCTCGTCCTTCTTGCGGGCCTTGATCTCCCCGGCCTTGATGTCGTCCTTGCGCTTGCGCAGCAGCTGTGCCACCTGCTGGGGCTCCAGCAGGCCGGGCAGGCCCAGGAAGTCCTCCTCCTCGGTGGAGCCGGGCACGCCGCCGTACTCGTTGCCGTCGTAGAGGGCGCGGTCGAACTCGGCCGACGCCTCCATCGTCTCGAACGGCAGCTCCTCCCCCGCGTCGGGGGTGTCGCGCTTCCTGTTGGCCTCCTTGAGGAGGTCCTCCTCCGGGTACTCGTCGTCCTCGGCGGGGGTGCGGTCCAGGACGTGGTCGCGCTCGCGCTCCATGTCCCCGGCGAACTCCAGCAGGGTGGGCACCGAGGGCAGGAACACCGAGGCGACCTCGCCGCGCTTGCGCACGCGCACGAACCGGCCGATGGCCTGGGCGAAGAACAGGGCGGTGCTGGTGGAGGTGGCGTACACCCCGACCATCAGGCGGGGCACGTCCACGCCCTCGGACACCATGCGCACCGCGACCATCCACCGGTCGTCGCCCTTGGCGAACCGGGTGATCTTCTTGGAGGCGGTGGGGTCGTCGGAGAGCACCACGGTGGCGCTCTTGCCGGTGATCTGGCGGATGATGCGCGAGTAGGCGCGGGCGTTCTCGTGGTCGCTGGCGATGACCAGGCCGCCGGCGTCGGCGTGGGTCTTGCGGACCTCGGTGAGCCGCCGGTCCGCGGCCTGGAGCACGCGCTTGATCCAGTCGCCCTTGGGGTCCAGCGCGGCCCGCCACGCCTGGGAGAGCGCGTCCTGGGTGAGCGGCTCGCCCAGGCGGGCGGCCAGCTCGTCCCCGGCGCGGGTGCGCCAGCGCATCTCGCCGGAGTACGCCATGAAGATGACGGGGCGCACGACGCCGTCGGCCAGCGCCGGGCCGTACCCGTAGCTGTAGTCCCAGGAGCAGCGGCGCACCCCGGCGGAGTCCTGGACGTAGTCCACGAACGGGATGGGGTTGATGTCGGACCGGAAGGGCGTCCCGGTCAGGGAGAGCCGCCGGGCCGCCGGGTCGAACGCCTCGCGGGCGGCGTCGCCCCAGGACAGGGCGTCGCCCGCGTGGTGGACCTCGTCGAAGATCACCAGGGTCTTGCGGGCCTCGGTGCGGTTGCGGTGCAGCGCCGGGTGGGCGGCCACCTGGGCGTAGGTGACGGCGGCGCCGAGGTACTGCCGCCCCAGGGCCCCCTGTCCGTTGCGGAAGTCGGGGTCGATGGGGATGTTGAACCGCGCGGCGGCCTCGGCCCACTGCTTCTTGAGGTGCTCGGTGGGGCAGACGATGGTGATGGCGCGGACGATGTTCCGCTGGAGGAGCTCGCTCGCCAGGGTGAGGGCGAACGTGGTCTTGCCCGCGCCGGGCGTGGCGACCGCCAGGAAGTCCCGCGGCTGTCGGCGGAAGTACTCCTCGAACGCCTCCCGCTGCCAGGCCCGGAGCCCGCTGAGGCGGTCCTCGGTCGTGGTCTGCGTCACCGTCATGCGTTTCGTCCCCCGATACTCACCTGCTCGAGATTAGCGGCCCGGTCCGACCGCACAGGGTCGGCTTCCCGTGGTGCCGCGCACATCCGCGGGCCCGGATCGGCCGCCGCGAAGGCCCGCGAACGCCCGCGCACGGGCACATACGGACGCGAACACGCACGAGCCCCGCGGGTCCGGAGGTTCTCCGGACGGACCCGCGGGGCGCGCGTGTCGCGGCGGGGCGCGCCCGGGGCTCCGCACAGGAGCCGTCCGGGCCGCCCGGCACGGGCGCCGGGCCGGGCGGGGCGTCCGCCGGGCCCGGCCCCGTGTCACTCGGCGGGCGACTCCTCCGCGGGGGCGCCGGAGTCCGCCGGCACCACACCCGACTCGTCGGCCCCCGCTCCCCCACCGGCCCCGCCCGCGCCCTCGATGTCGACGGCGCCGTCGTTGAACGGCATGTAGGGGGAGATCGCCGGGAACGCGAAGAACCACAGCAGGGCGGCGGCCCCGGCCAGCAGGCCGAGCGCCATGATGAACTTGGAGATCCAGGGTCCGGGCAGGATGCGCCAGATCAGGCCGTACATGCGGGTCTCCTCACTCGCTCTCGGCGGCGTCGGGGGCCATGTGCGCGATCGAGTCGGGCATGCCCTCCGACTTGGGCGTGGTCTCGACGAGTTCGCCCCACACGATGAGCCGGTGCGTGTTGTTCAGCTTGGGGGCGCAGGTGGTGAGCGTGATGATCGACCGCCCCGGCTCGGCCTCGCCCGCGCCCTCGACGTCGTCGAACGGGTCGGGTTCGATCACCCACACGTCGGTGGGCACGACCGTCTCCTCGCGGAACACCTCGTAGGTGTAGAAGTTCTCGCCGTCCTCCAGCACCAGGACGTCGCCGTTCTCCAGCAGGTCGATGTCCCAGAACAGGCCGGGGGTGCGGTGCGCGGCGATCGCGTAGTTGCCCGGCTGCCCGGGGCTGCTGGGGTACTCGGTGTAGTGCCCGGGGCTGTAGCGGATGTCGTCCTGCGTGGTGCCGTTGACGACGACCCAGTCCAGGTCCAGGGACGGGATGTACAGCCGGCTGTCGGCGCTGCCGGGCAGGGGCTCGGAGTCGGGACCGCGCTCCTCGGCCTCCGCCCACGCCTCCTCCAGCCCCTGGGCCAGCCCCTCCTGTTCGCGGTCGGTCTCCCACCGGGAGCCGTACACCTCATACGCCGCGTAGAACAGCATGAGGAGGCCCGCGGTCAGCAGGATCTCGCCGACGAAGCGGACGATGCCGCGCACCACGTCACCGGGGGTGGCCCGGCGGCGGGGCGGGGGTTTGCGGCGGCGGCCGCCGGAGGAACGGCGTCGGCCCTCCCCGGATCCGGGGTCATCCTGTGGCTGTCGTTCCGTTGTGGACACCAATACGACCTACTCCTGTGGACGTCTCGCGTGTGCTCCGTGGACCTACCGGAGGGGCACGACCAGCGGGATCCCGGTCCTCGGGTGCGGCAGGACCTCGACCTCGTGCCGGTAGACGGTGCTGAGCAGGGACGCGGTGAACACCTCGGCGGGGGGACCCTGCGCGGCGATCCGTCCCTGGGAGAGTATCGCCACACGATGGGCGTAGGCCGCCGCAAGCCCCAAATCGTGCAGGACCACGATAACCGCACCGCCGCGTTCGGCGAGTGAACGCGCGATGCCCAGCACGAGTTCCTGGTGGTGGATGTCCAGGGCGGCGGTGGGCTCGTCGAGCATGAGCAGCGGGGTGTCCTGGGCCAGGACCCGGGCGAGCATCACGCGGGCCCGTTCGCCGCCGGACAGGGTCGGGAAGCCGCGGTCGGCCAGGTGGGAGACGCCGGTGCCCTCCATCGCGGCGGCGACGATCCCGTCGTCCTCGGCCGGGTCGGCCAGCCCCGCCCAGGGGGCGCGGCCCATGGCGACCAGCTCGGCGACGGAGAACGGGAAGCCGACCGAGGCCTCCTGGGGCAGGACGGCGCGGCGCAGGGCGAGCTCGGGCGGGGTCCAGGCGCCGAGCCCGCGGCCGAAGAGGTCGATGCGGCCGCCGTCGGCGCCGCCCCGTTCCGCGGCCGCGGCGAGGTCGCCGGACACGGCGGCCAGCAGTGTGGACTTGCCCGCTCCGTTGGGCCCGACCAGTGCCACCAGCTCCCCGGCGCGGACGGTGAGGTCCACCCCGTCCAGGAGGGCGCGTCCGCCGCGGCGGACGGTGACGCCCTCGGCGCGCAGCACGGGGTCGCCGACGGCGACGGGGCCGGGGCGCGCGGGCGGGCGGGACAGGGGGGCGAGGGCGGCCCGGGTCCGCCGTCGGAGGGTGGGGATCACGACCAGCCTCCCTGCTTGGCGCGGGTGCGGTAGAGGAGGTAGAAGAAGAACGGTCCGCCGAGCGCCGAGGTGACCACGCCCAGGGGGATCTCGGCGGGGGCGGCGGCGGTGCGGGCCAGCAGGTCGGCGGCGAGCAGCAGCAGCCCGCCGCCCAGGGCGCTGGCCGGCAGCAGCACGCGGTGCCCGGGCCCGGTGACCATCCGGACGATGTGCGGGACGACCAGGCCGATGAAGGCCACGATCCCGGCGAAGGCCACGGCGGCCGAGGTGAGCAGTGCCAGGGCGATGATGAGGACCAGGCGCATGCGCTCCACGTCCACGCCCAGGTGGCGGGCCGGCCCCTCGCCCAGGGAGAGCAGGTCCAGGCGGCGCGCGTAGAGGGGGATGGCGACCATCCCGGCGACCAGGCAGGGCACGATCGCCGCGACCTTGGACCAGGTGGCGGTGGCCACGCTGCCCAGCTGCCAGAAGGTGATGGTCTGGATCTCGGCGTCCTGGGAGAAGTTGGTCATCAGGCCGATGGCGGCACCGGCGATGGCGTTGACGGCGATGCCGGTGAGCAGCAGGGTGACGACCTCGGTGCGCCCGCGCGAGCGCGCGAACACGTACACGAACAGGGTCGTGGCCAGGCCGAACACGAAGGACGACGCGATGATCGTCCAGTGGCCCAGGACGGTGGCCCCGGTGAAGATGACGGCGATGGCGCCGACGGCGGCCCCCGAGGAGACTCCGATGACACCGGGTTCGGCCAGGGGGTTGCCGAAGATGCCCTGCATCATGGCCCCGGCCACGCCCAGGGCCGCGCCCACCGTGACGGCGAGCACCACGCGGGGGAACCGCACGTCCCACAGGACGGTGCGGGCGACCTGGTCGGGCAGGGGGCCGGCGACCGGGAGGCCGAGGGCGTCCAGGACCGAGGCGGTGACCTGTCCGGCGGGGATCGGGTAGGCGCCGATCCCCGCCGCGACGACCGAGACGACGACCAGGCCGGCGGCCAGGCCGACGAGCAGCAGGCCGGCGCGCAGGCGGCGCCGGGCCCGGCCGGCCGCGACCGGGGCGGCCCGGCCCGTCCGCTCCGCGGACGGCGGGGTTCCGACGGCGGTCACGGGCCCTCCCCCGCCGCGACCGCGGTCAGCTCCTCGGCCAGGGCGGCGATGACCTGCGGGGTGCGGGGCCCGAAGTTGAGCAGCACCCCGTCCTCGAAGTCGATGACGGCGCGGTCGCGCCCGGCGGGGGTCTGGGCGACGCCGGGGATCTCGACGAGGCCGTCGACGCCGCCGACCGATTCCAGCCCCTTGGTCATGACCAGGATCACCTCGGGCTGCGCGGCGATGAGCGCTTCGCCGGTGATGGGGGTGAAGGGGGCGGTCAGGCCCATCTCGACCCCGGCGTCGCGGGCCCCGACCTCGGCGAGCATGGCGTCGGCCCCGGAGCCGGGTCCGCCGATGAGGTAGACCCCGGCGGTGCCGCGCAGGTAGAGGAAGGCGACGAGGGGGGAGCCGACGGCCTCCGCGGAGCCCTCGCGGACCTCGGCCATCTGGGCCCGTGTGCGCTCGGCCAGGGCGGTGCCCGCGTCGGGGACGCCCAGGGCCCGGGCGACGCGTTCGAAGCGCGGGTACATCTCGTCGAAGGACCAGGCCTCCTCGATGATCACCACGGGGATGCCCGAGCGCTGGATCTGCTCGATGGCCTCGGGCGGCCCGGTCCGGGTGTCGGCGAGGATCACGGTGGGCTCCAGGGCCAGGACGCTCTCGGCCGAGACCTCGTGCCCGCTGGTGACGACGGGCAGGTCGGCGGCCTCGTCGAAGGTGGCGGCCACGTCGCGGCCCACGACCCGGTCGCCCAGGCCGAGGGTGAAGACGATCTCGGCCAGGCCGCCGGTGAGGGGCAGGATCCGCGAGGTGTCGGTGACCTCGACCTGCTCGTACTCCAGGGGGTCGTCGCTGCTCCGGTAGGGGTCGAGCACGACGGAGTCGACGGTCACCGGCAGCTGCTGGACGAAGTCCTCCTCCAGGGGCTGGAGGCGGTTCTCGGCCAGCTCGGGGATGTCCCCGGTGCCGCCGGAGGCGGTGTCGTCGGGGGCTCCGGCACCGCCCGAGCAGCCGGTGAGGGCGAGTGCGAGGGCGCAGGCGGCGGCGAGCGCCCGGGCCCCGCGTCCGGGGCGTGCGTGTGCGGAGGGCCGGAAGGCGGCTGGGGCCATTGGGGATCGCTTTCGGGTCGGACCGGGGGACGGGGTCGCCGGGGGGACGACGCCGACCTTTATATGACACCTTGTCACCATCTTGACAAGCCCGATGGTTCGATGTTCAACTGTTCCGGTCGCGAACTCCGGGTTAGGTAAGGCTCACTTGACCAAGGTAAGCATAACCTAAGCAGGTTCCGCACATCACGCGGGTCACCCCTACACGAACCGGACCCGCACGAACCCCGAAGGCCCCTGATGCAAGCAGCGGTTTCCCCCCGCCCGGTCACCGGGCGGCGCCGGGGCGGGCCCCTCCCTCCCCTGGCCGCCGCCGCGGCCGCGGTGCTGATCTCCACCGCACTGCCCGCGGCGGCGTACGCAGAGCCGGCTCCCCAGCAGGAGGAGACCGGTCACCCCCGGATCACCACCGTCGACAGGACCGAGGGGCTGGACCCCGAGGGTGACACCGTCACCGTCTCCGGGCTCGGCCACACCCCCGGATCCGTCATCGAGATCGCGACCCTCGCCGTTCCGGCCGGACCCGACGGCGCGGCCGACACCGGAGAGGTCCGTGAGGAGGCCGTCACCGACACCGCGAACGCGGTGACGGTCGAGGTCGGCGGGCGCGGCGCGTTCAGCGCGACCCTCGTCACCGGAGCCGGGTTCGCCGCCGAGGCCGGACTCGACGCGGCCGCGGACGCCTTCGAGATCCGCCTGGTCGAGGTGGAGACCCCCGAGGACCCCGGGCCGGTCACCGGCACCTGGGGCGGCGACGCCCCGGCCGAGGGGGTCGTGGAGGCGCCCGGCCCCGGGATGAGCGCCCCCGTCGTGGCCCCGGCCGCCCCCGCCGCGGCCGTCGTGGGCCGCGTCCCGGTCACGTTCGCGGCGCCCGAGGCCGCCCCGGCCCCGGAGGCGCGCCCGCGGACCTCTCCGCAGACCCAGGCCGGCGCGCCGCAGGCACCCCTGCCGCGGGAGCCGGGGAACCCGAGGATCTCGGTCTCCAAGACCGAGGGCCTGGACCCCGACGGGGAGACCGTCACGGTCACCGGCACCGGCTACGACACCTCCAAGGGCATCTACGTCGCGCTGTGCGACATCTCCGGCGCGAGCTCCACTCAGGCCCCGACGCCGTGCATCGGCGGTGTGGACATGGACGGCTCCGGCGGTGCCTCCGCCTGGGTCTCCAGCAACCCGCCGCCCTACGGCGAGGGCCTGGCGGTCCCCTACGACGGCTCGGGCACCGACGGCGGCTTCAGCGTGCAGATCACGGTGAAGGCGGACGACGGCACCACCGACTGCGACTCCGCGGCCGTGGAGTGCGCCGTGGTCACCCGCAACGACCACACCCGGTCCAGCGACCGCGGCCAGGACGTGTTCGTCCCGGTGGCGTTCGGATCGGGCGGATCGGGCGACGGCTCCGGGAACACCGGGGCCGGGTCCGGCGGCTCCGGCTCCGGGGGCTCGGGTTCCGGCGGCTCCGGCGACGGGGGTTCCGGCTCCGGGGGCTCCGGCGGCGGCAGCGGTCCGCGCCCGAGCGGCGACCTGCCGCGCACCGGCACCGACCTGACCGTCCTGCTCCTGGCCGCCGCCGTGGCGACCGCGACCGGTGCCGTCGCCCTCTTCGCGACCCGCCGGCGCCGCGGCGCCGGGGACGACGCCCCCGACGGGGCCGCGGCCTGACCGACCCCCCGCTCTCCATGGCGGGCCCGTGCCCCGGCACGGGCCCGCGGGCACCACATCCGCCGCCCCGTCCCCGGACCCCCGGGACCGGTCACGTCTCCACTCGACGATGGGAATCGACGAACCATGGCCCTGACGACCACCCGCGGCACGACCACGGGCCGCCGCGCCCTCCGCACCCTCACCTCCGTCTCCGCCGCCTCCGCCCTGGCGGCGGCCCTGATCGCGGTCGCGGCCCCCGCCGCCTCCGCGGCCCCCGTCTCCGGCGGCTCCGCCGTCTGGGGCGTCAAGGAGTCCTTCCGCGACTACGTCTCCGGCCCCATCGCCGGAGGCGGCTACACGGCCTCGGGCGGCGCCACCGAACCGGGCGACGGCCTGATCGACTTCCCCACCTCCGGCGGGGACGTCGACGACGCCTTCTTCATCTCCGGCGAGGTGTCGTTCACGGGCACCGTGGTCTTCACCGGCCACGACTACGGCCAGGGCCCCGTCCTGGAGGTCCGGCTCTCCGACCCGCGCGTGGAGTTCGACGGGAGCACCGGCACGGTGTACGCCGACGTCACCAGCCGCGAGTTCCACGGCGCGAACCCGGCCCTGCCCCCCGGCGCCCCGGTCTCGTACGGCGAGGTCCCCGTCACCGAGCTGACCGGGGTGAACGTCGACGTCACCGGGACCGCGATCGAGTTCACCTCCACCGGCGGCACCCTGCACGCCGGCGCCGTCGACGCGTTCGCGGGCTTCTACCCCGCGGGCGCCGCGATGGACCCGATCTCCTTCACCACCGACGTCTCCTAGGCGCCGCGACCGTGGGACGGGCGGTCCCGTGGCTCCCGCTCCGCGCGGGCCCGCCCGTCCCCTGCCCCCCGCCCCACCGGCCCCGCCGTCACCGGGGCCCCTGCCATCCCCCTCACGATTGGAACCGAAGAACCCCATGACCAGTACGACCGGCAGCGGCACGAGCGGAAGGCTCCGCCGCGCCCTGCGCTCCCTCACCGCGTACGCGGGTGTGGCGGCGGTGGGCGGTGCGCTCGCGGTGGCGGGCGCCCCCGCCGCCACCGCCGACGAGGTGCTCCAGCTCTCCGGCGGCTCCGCCGCCTGGGGGGTCAAGGAGTCCTTCCGCAACTACGTCTCCGGCCCCATCGCCGGAGGCGGCTTCGAGGCCTCCGACGGCGCGACCGCCACGGGCGACGGCCTGATCGACTTCCCGACGGCGGGCGGCGCGGTCTCCAAGGAGGACGCCTCCGGCGATGTGAGCTTCTCCGGGACCGTGGTCTTCACCGGCCACGACTACGGCCGGGGCCCCGTCCTGGAGGTCCGGGTCTCCGACCCGCGCGTGGTGTTCGCGGACGGCACCGCCACGGTGTACGCCGACGTCACCAGCCGCGAGTTCCTGGGGGCGAACCCGAACAACCCGCCGGGCGACCTCACCGGGTACGGCGAGGTCCCCGTGGCCGACCTGACCGGCGTCGAGGTCGACGCCGAGGGCGAGGACCTGGTCTTCACCTCCACCGCGGGCTCCCTGCGTGAGGAGGCCGTCGAGGCGTTCGCGGGCTTCTACCCGGCGGGCACCCCGATGGACCCCCTGTCCTTCACGGCGGGCATCGACGACGCCGGGGGGAACCCCGGCCCGGTGCACGACCCCGCGGTCACCGTCACCCCGGCCTCCGGCCTGGACCCGGAGGGCGACGTCGTCACCGTCGCGGGCACCGGCTTCCGGCCGGGCGCGGGTGTCTACGTGGCGCTCACCGCGATCCCGCAGGCCGCGGACTCCTACCCGGCCCACTGGTACGGCTCGGGCGTGTGGCTGCGCGGCGACACCGCGCCGGACGCGCAGGGCTCCTTCAGCACCCCGCTCGACGTGGTGGGCGCCTTCAGCAAGGGCGGCGGCGAGTACGACTGCCTGGAGACGCAGTGCTACGTCGCCGTCTTCAACGACCGCAACGACCTGGCCAACCGCGACCAGGACGTGTGGACGCCGGTCTCCTTCGCCGGCGGCGGGGAGCCGACCGAGGAGCCGACGGAACCCACCGAGGAGCCGACCGAGGGGCCGACCGGCCCCGAGGGCCCGCTGACCGTCCACAACGGCCGCGCCGACTGGGGCGTGCGGGAGTCGTTCCGCACCTACATCGTGGGCAACATCGCCAAGGGCACGATCGAGACCCGCGACGGCGCGAGCCGCAACGAGGACGGCACCTTCGCCTTCACCGACGGCTCGGGCGAGGTCGACCTGGAGGCGTCCACCGCCGAGATCGGGTTCGAGGGCACCGTCCTGTTCCAGGGCCACGTCTACGGCGACGACGACCCGCTGCTGCACATGACCGTCCGGGACCCGCGTGTGGTCATCGACGGCGGCGAGGGCACCCTGTACGCCGACATCGTCAGCAAGTCGCTGGACGACGCCGAGCTGGTCACCTACGACGACGTCGCGTTCGCCGACCTCGACCTGTCCGGTGTGCAGTACGACCTGACCGACGGCGTGCTCGCCTGGGAGCCGATCCCGGCGACCCTGACCGCCGAGGGCGTGCCCGCCTTCGCGGACTTCTACGGCGAGGGCGAGCGGCTCGACCCGATCACGCTGACCGTCAGCGTCGACGAGGACGTCGACGTCCCCGGCGGCGGTGACGGCGGCGGGAACCCGGGCGGGGGTGACGGCGGCGGCGACGGCGGCAACGGCGGCCTGCCGAACACCGGTGTCGCCCTGGCCGGCCTGATCGCGGCCGCCGCGGTGGCCGTCGGCGCCGGCGGCGTGGCCGTGGCCGCGTCCCGCAGGCGCCCGGCCGGTGCCGACGGGGACGGCGCCGACGAGGACGGCGGCTCCGGGGCCTGACCCTCCCGGTGGCGCACGACGAGGGCCCCGGTGCACCGCACCGGGGCCCTTCGCGTCGCGGGGACGGGCCGGATCAGGCCATCATCTCCTCGTAGATCTTCTTGCACTCGGGGCAGACCGGGAACTTCTTCGGGTCCCGGTTGGGCACCCAGACCTTGCCGCACAGGGCGATCACGGGGTTGCCGGTGACGGCGCTCTCCGTGATCTTGTCCTTCTGGACGTAGTGGGAGAACCGCTCGCGGTCCCCGCCGTCGTGCGAGGTGTCCGGCCTGGTCTCACTGTCCGGCAGGACCTTGTTGAGGACGTCCATCGACATCGTTCTCACCTTTCGAAGTCTGCGTTCCACGGTATAGGGTGCCGCGTCCCGGGCCGCCCTCAGTTCAGGGTGGGGTCGTCCGGGTAGGTCGACAGCAGCGCCAGGTCGCCGCCCTGGCGGCGCAGCACCCGCGACCACAACCCCTCCGGGTCGGTGGTGAACACGTCGGCCGCGACCGCGTCCAGGACGTACCACGCGCCCTCCTCGACCTCCCCGGCCAGCTGCCCGGCGCCCCACCCGGCGTACCCGGCGAAGACGCGGAAGCCGCCCAGGGCGGTGCCCGGCACCGGGGCGGGGTTGTCCAGGTCGACCACGCCGATACCCGTCAAACCCGAGGCGGGGTCCAATCCTTCCAGAGGGGACCAGCCGGGCGGCGGCCCGTCCGGCCCCCGGACGCCCAGGGCGATGCCCGAGCCGGTGCCGACGGGACCTCCGGAGAACATGACGGCGGGCTCGCTGGCCAGCTCGCCCCAGTCGACGACCACGTCGGCCACGGGCAGCCCGAGCGGCCGGTTGAGGATCACGCCGAGGGTGCCCTCGGGGGTGTCGTCCACGACGAACACCACCGAGCGGCGGAAGGAGTCCTCTTGGAGCACCGGGGCGGCCACCAGGAGCCGCCCGGTCATCGTCGGCTGGTCCATGCCACACCCCATACCCCGGAACGGGGCCGGAACCCGTGCCGGCACCCGTTCCGGAAGGGTACGTCAGGCCCGGTCGGCCTTGTGGCCGCGCTGGGCGACCTCGCGGACGGCCGTGGCCACGTGCGTCGACAGGTCCGAGTGGAACACGCTCGGGATGATGTAGTTGGGGCCGAGCTCGTCCTCGGTGACCACGTCGGCCAGGGCCTCGGCGGCGGCGACCATCATGTCGGAGGTGACGTGGTTGCTCTGGGCGTCGAGCAGGCCGCGGAAGAACCCGGGGAAGACCAGCACGTTGTTGATCTGGTTGGGGTGGTCGCTGCGGCCGGTGGCGACGACGGCGGCGTGCAGGCGGGCCACGTCCGGGTCGACCTCGGGGTCGGGGTTGGCCAGCGCGAAGATGATCGCGTCGTCGTTCATCTCGGCGATGTCGTCGCCGGTCAGCAGGTTGGGGGCGGAGACGCCGATGAACACGTCGGCCCCGGCCACGGCGCCCTTGAGGTCGCCGGAGTAGCCGGCCCGGTTGGTGTTCTCCGCGATCCAGCGCAGGTTGGAGTCCATGTCCTCGCCGCGCCCGGTGTGCACGGCGCCGTGGATGTCGCTGACGATCACGTCGCGGGCGCCGGCGTGCATGAGCAGCTTGAGGATGGCGGTCCCGGCCGCGCCCGCGCCGGACATGGCGATGCGGACCTCGTCGAGCTTCTTGCCGACGACGCGCAGGGCGTTGCGCAGGGCGGCGAGCACGACGATGGCGGTGCCGTGCTGGTCGTCGTGGAAGACGGGGATGTCCAGCAGCTCGCGCAGGCGGGCCTCGACCTCGAAGCAGCGGGGGGCGGAGATGTCCTCCAGGTTGATGCCGCCGAAGCCCGGGGCGATCAGCTGGACGGTGCGGACGATCTCGTCGACGTCCTGGGTGTCCAGCGCGATGGGCCAGGCGTCGATGTCGGCGAAGCGTTTGAAGAGGGCCGCCTTGCCCTCCATGACGGGCATGGCGGCCTCGGGGCCGATGTTGCCCAGCCCGAGGACGGCGGAGCCGTCGGTGACGACGGCGACGCTGTTGCGCTTGATGGTGAGGCGGCGGGCGTCGTCCTTGTTGGCGGCGATGGCCTGGGAGACGCGGGCGACACCGGGGGTGTAGGCCATCGAGAGCTCGTCGCGGTTGCGCAGCGGCACCTTGGACTTCATCTCGATCTTGCCGCCCAGGTGCATGAGGAAGGTCCGGTCGCTGACCTTGTGCACGGTGACGCCCTCGACGGCGCCCAGGGCGTCGACGATGGCCTGGGCGTGCTCGGTGTCGCGGGCGGCGCAGGTGACGTCGATGCGGATGCGCTCGTGCCCGGCGGCGGCCACGTCCAGCGCCGTGATCATGCCCCCCACGCGCTCGACCGCGTTGGTGAGCCCACCCACGGCCGTGCTCCCCGCGTCCAGTTCGAGGCGGACGGTGATGGAATACGAAACGCTGGGAAGGGTGGCCACGTAATGCTCCTCGGGTGGTGCCGGTGCTTCTGTGTCCGGACGTGCGGACGTCCCCTGGCGCGGCGGCGTTGATGCGCTGCGGGGCATCGGATGTGCGCGGTGCCCCCCTGGGGCGGCATCGCGTCGGACCCCTGTTCGCGTTCGGGGGTCTCGCGACGGAGTCGCCTCACCCTACCCGAGTCAAGCGACCTGAGTCAGCACAAGCCGACAATTATCGCTTCCGTGAAAAACCGATGAATTTCGCACGAGCGCCGGGGTGCCGGCGCGGGGCCGCACCACCTCAACACCGCGGATTCAGGGGGTCTTCCCGGCCACCCGGTCGCGGGCCGCGCGGACGATGACGTCGGTGCACGCCCGCGGGGAGAGGACGGCGCCGTCGAGCACCATGTGGTAGTGCCCGGGCCGGGCGGCGTCGGTCCGGTAGAAGCGGCGGACGTAGGCGGCCCGGGCGCGGTCGTTGTCGTCGCGGACCCGGGCGGTGGGCGGCCCCTCCGCGGCCCCGCGCCCGTCGGTGACCCCGGACTCCCACAGCTCGCGCGCCCGGCGCAGCCGCCCCTCGGGGTCGCCGTCGAGCCGGACGTGCAGGGCGGTGGGGTGGCCGGCCAGGACGATGGCCCCGGCCCGGCCCAGGACGACCCCGCCCGTGTGCGCGACCCCGCCGATCACCTGCTCGGTGTGCTCGACGAACTCGTGGTCGTAGAGCAGCCGCCCCTCCTCGTTGACGGTGCCGATGAAGGCGGTGTCGACGCTGCCCAGGGTGACGGTGGGCAGCCGCGCGGCCCCGGCGAGGAGGCGTTCCAGGCCGCTCGGCGAGCGGTCGTCGTGCTGGAGGGCCTCGTCGAGGGAGCAGCCGATCCGCCCGGCGACGGCGCTGGGCACCGCCCGGTCCAGGAAGGCCACCTCCAGGGCGGCGGCGACCCCCGGGCCGATGACGGCGCCGCCCGCGCCGTAGGTCGCCGAGATGGTGACGACGGGACGGGGCGTGGACTGCGCCTCGGGCGTCCGTCGGGGACGGTCGGGGGTAGGCGGGCTCATGGGCACCTGCCGGAGAGAGGCGGACCTGGTGGCAGCGGTTGTACCCGCCGTCGGCGGCCCCTATCCCCGGGGACCGAAAACGGGGAAAGAAAGGATGGTTTTACCGCTTTGTCCGGCTACCAGTGAGTAATAATTCTGATTTCCGCACAGTGGTATCTCCACCACGGCCGATTCCGGTCCTGCGTCCCGCACCGCCGCCCCCTCGCGCGGCGGTGCGGGACGGGCCGGACACGCCCTAGAACAGGGCGGAGGTGAGCCGCCGCCGCGCGGAGGCCACCGCCTTGTCGCCCGGGGGCAGCAGGTCGAACAGCTCCAGCAGGCGGGCCCGGACGGCGTCGCGGTCCTCGTCCGAGGTCCGCTTGACCGTCGCGATGAGCCGGTCGAAGGCGTCCTCGAACTTGCCGCCGTACATGTCCAGGTCGGCGACGGCCAGCTGGGCCTGCACGTCCTGCGGGTCGTCGGCGGCGGCCTTGCGCACGGCGTTCATGTCCACCGCGCGCAGCCGCCGGACCAGCCGGACCTGGGCGAGCTTGCTCTTGGACTCGGTGTCCTTGGGGTCGGCCTCGACCGCCTTGACGTAGACCGCCTCGGCCGCCTCGAAGTCCTCCCGGTCCAGGGCCTGCTGCGCCTCGGCGTCGACGGGGCGCAGGTCCGCCTCCGGGACGCCGGCCTCGGCCTGCTCCGGGCCGCCCTCGCCGAACAGGGTGCCGGGGTGCCCGGGCGGCAGTGCGCCCTGCTCCTTGAGCGCGGCGAAGGCCTCGGTCAGCCAGGCGGTGAGCTGGTCCTCGGGGACCGGGCCCGCCGGGCCGGGCAGGAGCTGGCCCTGCACGACGACGATGATCATCGGGGCGGTCGGCACCCGCAGCGCCTGCACGAGCTGAGGGCTGGCCTCGCCGTCGACCTTGGCGAGGAACCAGTTGCCGCCGGAGGCCGCGGAGAGCTTGTCCAGGGTGTCCTCGACCTGCTTGGACTGCTCGGACCATCCGGCCAGGACCGCCAGGACCACCGGGGCGGCCATGGACCGCTCCAGGACCTGGGCCTGGAAGTTGGCCTCGTCCACGTTCACGGCATAGGGATTGGATCGACCCGCCGACTCCGCGGCGCGCTGCTTGGCCTCGCGTTCCATGGCCGCCTTGCGCGCACCGAGGTCGACGGCACTGTTCGGGGAAAAGTCCGAAGGCTGCATGTGTCCATCCTGCCGTATGCGCGGAAAGGACGCGGACCGAGAACCGGCCCGCGCCCCGTCCCGTGCCGCGTCAGAAGCGGGGGGCCTCGGTGTAGGTCCCGAACTCCTCGCCCATGGTCGCGCAGATCTCGCCGAGCGTGGCCTCGGCGCGGGCGGCGTCCATGATCAGCGGCACCACGTTGGCCTCCGACCTCACGCCCTCGAGCAGGGCGGCCAGCGCCCGGTCCACCGCGGCGCCGTCGCGGGCCGCGCGCCGCTCGGCGAGCACCCGGCGCTGCTCGTGCTCCACCTCGTGGCCGATGCGCAGGATGTCCAGCTCCCCGGAGACCGTGGGGGTGTGGGAGTTGACGCCGACGATGCGCTTCTCCCCCTTCTCCAGCGCCTGCTGGTACTGGAAGGCGGACTCGGCGATCTCGGAGGAGAAGTAGCCGTTCTCGATCCCGGCCAGGATGCCCGAGGTCATCGGGCCGATGGTGTGTTCGGCGCCCTCCCCGCCGCCCATCCGCCGGATGTGCGCGAAGATCTGCTCGGCCTCGGCCTCGATCTCGTCGGTGAGCGCCTCCAGGTACCAGGAGCCGCCCAGCGGGTCGGCGACGTTGACCACCCCGGTCTCCTCCATGAGCACCGCCTGCGTGCGCAGGGCGATCTCGGCGGCCTGCTCGGTGGGCAGGGCCAGGGTCTCGTCCAGGGCGTTGGTGTGCAGCGAGTTGGTGCCGCCCAGGACGGCGGCGAGCGCCTCGACCGCGGTGCGCACCACGTTGTTGTAGGGCTGCTGGGCGGTGAGGGAGACCCCGGCGGTCTGGGTGTGGAACCGCAGCCACTGGGACTTCTCGCTCTTGGCGCCGTACACGTCGCGCATCCAGCGGGCCCAGATCCGGCGGGCGGCGCGGAACTTGGCGATCTCCTCGAAGAAGTCGATGTGGGCGTCGAAGAAGAACGACAGGCCGGGCGCGAACGAGTCGATGTCCAGGCCCCGGGACAGCCCCAGCTCCACGTAGCCGAACCCGTCGGCGAGGGTGTAGGCCAGCTCCTGGGCGGCCGTGGCCCCGGCCTCGCGGATGTGGTAGCCCGACACCGACAGCGGCTTGTAGGCGGGGATGTTCTCGGCGCAGTACTCCATGAGGTCGCCGATCAGGCGCAGCTGCGGCTCGGGCGGGTACAGCCACTCCTTCTGGGCGATGTACTCCTTGAAGATGTCGGTCTGGAGCGTGCCGTTGAGGGTGCCGATGTCCACGCCCTGGCGCTCGGCGGCCACCAGGTACATGCAGAACGCGGGGACCGCCGGACCGCTGATGGTCATGGACGTGGTGGTCTCGCCCAGCGGGATGCCGTCGAAGAGCAGGTCCATGTCGGCCACCGAGTCGACGGCCACACCGCAGTGGCCGACCTCGCCCAGCGCGTGCGGGGAGTCGGAGTCGTGGCCCATGAGGGTGGGCATGTCGAAGGCGACCGAGAGGCCGCCGCCGCCGGAGGCGAGGATCATCTTGTAGCGCTCGTTGGTCTGGCGCGCGTTGCCGAACCCGGCGAACTGGCGGATGGTCCAGGCCCGGCCGCGGTAGCCGGTGGGGTACAGCCCGCGGGTGAAGGGGAACTCGCCGGGCCAGCCGATGCGCTCGAACCCGGGGACCTCCGCGCCGGGGGGCGGCCCGTACACGGGCTGCAGCGTGCGTCCGGACAGGGAGGTGAAGTCGGCGTCGCGCTTGCGCGCGGCGTCGTAGCGGCGCTGCCAGCGCTCGCGTCCGGCCTCGATGTCCGCGGCGCCGCCGCCGTCGGTGGTGCCGTTCGTGGTGTTCGCCATACCTGGATAGTAGGACGTCCAACTAAATATGTACAGGAGGGGGACCCGCGGCCCCGCGCGGATCCCGGCCCGTGCTCAGCGCCCGTCCGCGGCCCCGGCCACCGGCTCGGCGGCCGGCTCGGGGAAGTCCCCGAAGTCGACGCGCAGCCGGGTGAACATGCGGTGCATGTCCCACAGCTCCTCGTCGGAGTAGCAGCCCAGGCCGAAGTCCAGGTCGAGCAGGACCCGGGTGGCCCGCTCGGTGACCTCGCGGCCGGCGTCGGTGATCTCGGCCAGCACGCCGCGGCCGTCGCTGGGGTTGGGCCGGCGCAGCACGAAGCCCTGCCCCTCCAGCCGGTCGATGGTGTTGGTGACGCTGGTCGGGTGGACCATGAGGCGCTCGCCGATCTTGCCCAGCGGCAGCGAGCCGGAGGTGCTGAAGGTGAGCAGGACCAGCGCCTCGTAGCGGGCGAAGGTGAGGCCGAACGGCTTGAGGGCGCCGTCCAGCTCACCGATGAGGATCTGCTGCGCGCGCATGACCGAGGTGACGGCGGCCATGGCGGGCGAGGGCCCCCATCTCCGCGTCCAGTTGTCGTGCGCGCGTTCGATCGGGTCGAACGGAAGGTTCAAAGGGTTTCCCACGCCGCCACTCTATGGGCCCGGCCGGAGCCCCGCGCCCCACCGTTTGTGCGCCTAGCATCACAGCCCGTACGGGTCAATACCTCCGCGTGGCCACAAGGGGACAACCGGCCCCGGCCGCCACTGGTACGGCCCGCCATCTCGGAAAACCCGCACCGGACCGACCCCGGAGAGTCACCGGGCGCCGGAAACTTCCACGCGGACCGTTGACGGCCCCCGTAATTATTAGTTAAGTTTCCTAAAAATTTATCTTCCCTGGTCAGGCCCCCGGGCCCTGCAACCCCCCGACAGCAGGAGATCCACGACGTGAGAGCACGACCCTTCAGGAACCGGATCACGGCGGTCTGCGCCGCGACCGTGCTGGCGGCGCCGCTCATGGCCGCCGCGCTCCCGGCCGCCGCCGAGGAGGCGCCCGCCTCGGGCCTGACCGTCACCTACGTGGAGTCCGCCCGGTGGAACACCGGGTACACCGGCGAGATCGTCGTCCACAACGCCTCCGGAGCCCCGGTGAGCGACTGGGAGATCGAGTTCGCCCTGCCCGAGGGCAGCCGGATCCACGAGCTGTGGAACGCCACCCTGGCGGGCGACCCGTCCGGGTACACGATCACCCCGCCGCGCTGGGGCGCCACCGTCCCCGCCGGGGGCACCTACACCTTCGGGTTCAACGGCCTGCACCGGGACGGCGCCACCGACCCGCTCGCCTGCACCGTCAACGGGGCGCCCTGCGACGGCGGCGCCACCGGCCCCGGGCACGACTTCACCAGCGTCGCGTACTACACCCAGTGGAGCGCCGAGAAGCGCGACTACCACGTGGCCGACCTGGTCGAAACGGGCAGCGCCGACAAGCTCACGCACATCCAGTACGCGTTCGGCAACGTCAACGCCGACGGCGAGTGCTTCATGAGCGACGAGGAGGGCCAGGGCGACGCCCTGGCCGACTACGGGCGCACGGTCCCGGCCGGCGAGAGCGTCGACGGCGTGGCCGACGACCCGGACCAGGCGCTGCGCGGCAACTTCAACCAGCTGCGCGAGCTCAAGGAGCTCTACCCCGACCTCACCGTCAACATCTCGCTGGGCGGCTGGGAATGGTCCCGGTACTTCTCCGACGCGGCCCTGACCGAGGAGTCGCGCGAGCGCTTCGTCGAGTCCTGCATCGACCTGTACCTGCGCGGCGACCTGCCCGAGCTCAACGGCGCGGGCGGTGAGGGCGCCGCCTACGGCGTCTTCGACGGCATCGACCTCGACTGGGAGTGGCCGGGCACCGACGGCAACCCGCACAACGTGGTCCGCCCCGAGGACCGGGAGAACTTCACCGCCCTGGTCCAGGAGTTCCGCGACCAGCTGGACGAGTACGGCGCCGAGACCGACCGCCACTACGAGCTGACCGCCTTCATGCCCGCCGGGGGCTGGCGCCTGGACGCCGGCTACGAGCTGGACGAGGTCATGCCGAACTTCGACTTCATCACGGTGCAGGGCTACGACTACCACGGCACCTGGGAGACGGTCACCAACCACCAGTCGAACCTGGTGACCGACGCCCGCGACCCCGAGCCCGTCATCTCCGCCGAGCTCATCCGCGACGCCTACCTCTCCCGCGGCGTGGACCCGGCCAAGCTCGTCCTGGGCATCCCGTTCTACGGCCAGGGCTGGACCGGGGTCGAGCCCGGCCCCGAGGGCGACGGCCTCTTCCAGCCCGCCTCCGGCCCGGCCCAGGGCACCTACTCCACGGGCACCGAGGAGTGGCGCTTCCTCCGCGAGAAGGTCGACTCCGGCGAGTTCGAGCTCTTCCGCAATGACGAGGCGGGCACCGCCTGGATCTACGACGGCGAGACCTTCTGGACCTACGACGACGAGACCGCGGTCTCGCAGAAGACCGAATGGGCCCTGGGCAGCGGCTACTCCGGCGTCATGGTCTGGGCCATCGACGGCGACGACGCCGGCGGCAGCCTCATGGCCTCCATCGACGCGGCCCTGCGGGCGGGCCGCCCCTAGAACCTCCCGGTCGGCGGAGCCCTCGGCCCCTCCCCCGCCGACCGGGAACCAGGCGGCGTCGGTGCTCTGATCCGGGGAGCACCGCCGCCACGGCCGGTGCGGACCGATGTGCGACGGTTCGCACCGGCCTCTCCACTTCTCGCACACCCCCACCCCCCGTCTCCCCCGCCGGAGGCCCGCCATGCCCCGCGCTCCCCCTCCCCCTCACCGACTCCACGACACGCGACTCCTCGGGCGCACACCCGCCGTCGTCCCCCGGCCCGCCCCGCGACGGGGCCGCCGGACGGCGACCTCCCCCACCTCCCGCTCACGCACCAGGAGCACCGAAGTGAGAGCACGACGATCCCGGCTCGCGGCACTGGTCGCAGCCGTACTCCTCATCCCCCTGTCCCTCTCCCCCGCCCCGGCCGCGGCGGCCGCCTCCGACGTCACCGTCACCTACGTCGAGACCGGCAACTGGGGCACCGGCTACGGCGGACAGATCACCGTCGCCAACGCCGGGAACACGGCGCTGAACGACTGGACGATCGAGTTCGACCTGCCCTCGGGCACGGCCGTCACCAGCCTGTGGAACGCCACCATGAGCCGGTCCGGGAACTCCTACACCCTGACCCCGCCCTCGTGGGGCGGCCCCGTCCCCGCGGGCGGCGCCTACTCGATCGGGTTCAACGGCACCAGCACCGCCGGAGCCGACACCACCCCCCTGAACTGCACCGTCAACGGCGCCCCCTGCTCCGGTGAGCCCGGCGAGCCCGACACCGAGGCCCCCACCGCCCCCACCGGGCTCACCGTCACCGGGACCGGCCCCAACACGGTGGACCTGAGCTGGACCGCCGCCACCGACAACGTGCAGGTCGCCGGCTACGAGGTGCTCTCCGGCGGAGCGGTCGTCCGCGCCGTCACCGGGACCAGCGCCACCGTGACCGGGCTGACGCCCCGGACCGCGTACGACTTCACCGTGCGGGCCTACGACACCTCCAACAACCGCGGCCCCGAGAGCGCCGCGGTGACGGCCACCACCGACGAGGAGGGCACCGTACCGGCCCCGCAGAACCGCCGGGTCGCCTACTTCACCCAGTGGGGCATCTACGACCGCGGCTACCTGGTGCGGAACCTGGACACCTCGGGCACCGCCGAGAAGCTGACGCACATCAACTACTCGTTCGGCAACATCAACGCCAACGGCGAGTGCTTCATGGCCAACCAGCTCGGCCAGGGCGACGCCTGGGCCGACTACGGCCGCTCCTTCACCGCCGACCAGAGCGTCGACGGCGTCGGCGACGTGTGGAGCCAGGACCTGCGCGGCAACTTCAACCAGCTGCTGGAGCTCAAGGCGAAGTACCCGCACCTGAAGGTCAACATCTCCCTCGGCGGCTGGACCTGGTCGGAGCACTTCTCCGACGCGGCCCTGACCCCCGAGTCGCGCGAGCGCATGGTGTCGTCCTGCATCGACCAGTACCTGCGGGGCAACCTGCCGCTCTTCGACGGCGCCGGCGGCGTCGGCTCCGCCTACGGCGTGTTCGACGGCATCGACCTCGACTGGGAGTGGCCCGCCTCCGAGGGCCACGAGCACAACACGATCCGGCCCGAGGACCGGGAGAACTTCACCGCCCTGGTCCAGGAGTTCCGCGACCAGCTCGACGCCCTGGAGACCGAGACCGGCCGGCAGTTCGAGCTGTCCGCGTTCCTGCCCGCCGACCCGGACAAGATCGACCTGGGCTTCGAGATGAACGCCCTCATGCCGAACTTCGACTACATCACGGTGCAGGGCTACGACTACCACGGCGCCTGGGAGAACAGCACCAACCACCAGTCCAACCTGCTGGTCACCCCCGGCGACCCCGGCCCGCGGATCTTCGCGGGCGAGGTGGCCATCGACCGCTACCTGGAGCTGGGCGTGGCCCCGGGCGACATGGTCCTGGGCGTGCCCTTCTACAGCCGCGGCTGGACCGGGGTCTCCCCCGGCCCGAACGGCGACGGCCTCTTCCAGGCGGCCACCGGGCCCGCCCCCGGCACCTACGAGCAGGGGATCGACGACTGGAAGGTCATCAAGAACCTGACCGGGTACGACCTCTACCGGGACGACGCCTCCGGGACCGCGTGGCTGTACAACGGGAGCACGTTCTGGACCTACGACGACGAGATCGCCATCGCCCAGAAGACGCAGTGGGCGGTGGACCGCGGCCTCGGCGGCGTGATGATCTGGTCCATCGACGGTGACGACGCCAACGCCGGCCTCATGAACGCGGTCGACGCGACGCTGGGCTGATCCGACGTCCCCTCCACCGGCCCCCGCGGGGGCCCGACGGCGGCGCCCCGTGCCGGGGGCGCCGCCGTTCCCGTCGTCCGGGCGCGGTGCCCCCGGGAACGTTCCGGCCCGGGCGATGATTTCCGCGGGGCCGCCGGGTCGGTACCGGTGAGACCCGAACGAGAGGAACCGCGATGCCCGAGCAGCACACCGTGAAGACCGCCGACGGCACCCTGTACTACGAGGTCCGCGGCAGCGGTCCCGTGCTCGTCCTGAGCGGGGCGCCCATGTCGGCGCGCGAGTTCGCCCCGGTCGCCGACCTCCTGGCCGCCGAGCGGACCGTGGTGACCCACGACCCGCGCGGCATCGGCCGCAGCCCCCTGGACGACCCCCGGCAGGACTCCACCCCCCGGCTGCGCGCCGACGACCTGGTCGCCCTGCTGGACGCGCTGGGCGCGGAGAAGGCCGACGCCCTGGGCTCCAGCGGCGGGGCGGTGACCGTGCTGGCCGCGGCCGAGCACCACCCGGGCCGGTTCGGCACCGTCGTGGCGCACGAGCCGCCGCTCCTGGAGCTGCTGCCCGACGCCGCCGCGCAGCGCGAGGCCACCGAGGCGATCATCGGGACCTACCACCGGGACGGGATGGGGGCCGCGTTCGCGGCGTTCATGGCCAACGCCGGGTTCCCGCTGCCCGAGGAGGACGGGGAGGGGCAGGGCGGCCCGGAGCGGGAGCCCGGCGAGCAGGACGTCGCGGACGCCCGCCGCTTCTTCGTCCACGAACTGCGGGGCACCACCCGCCACGTGCCCGACACCGACGCCCTGCGCACCGGCCCGGTGCGGGTCGTGGTCGGGCTCGGCGCCGAGTCCGGGACCCTGCTCACCGACCGGACCTCCCGGGAGCTGGCGAAGCGCCTGGGCGAGGACCCGGTCATGTTCCCCGGCGGCCACGGCGGGTTCGCCGACGACCCCGCGGGCTTCGCCGCCGTCCTGCTGCGGACACTCGCCTAGGCGTCCAGCTCCTTGAGGACCAGGTCGGCGGCGGCGTAGGGGTCGCGGCGCCCCTCGGCGACGTCGCGGGCCGCGGACTCCAGGGCGCCGCCGTCGCCCACCCCGATCCGGGAGCGCAGCAGGTCCAGCACGATGGCCTGCACCTCCTCGCGGGCCCGGCGGCGGCGGCGCTCGGCGAGCCCCCCGCCGGACTCCAGGTGCGCGAAGTGCGCGTCCAGGCGCTCCCACAGCTCGTCCACGCCCTCGTCGTGCACGGCGACCATCATGACGATCGGCGGCTTCCACTCGTCGTCGGCGCGGTCCTTCATCGCGACCATCTGGCGCAGCTCGCGCAGGGTGGACTTGGCGCCCTCCCGGTCGGCCTTGTTGACCGCGAACACGTCGGCGACCTCCAGCACGCCCGCCTTGGCGGCCTGCACGGAGTCCCCCATGCCGGGGGCGCACAGCACCACGGTGGTGTCGGCCTGCCCGGCGATCTCCACCTCGGCCTGGCCGACGCCGACGGTCTCCACCAGCACCACGTCGAACCCGGCGGCGTCCAGCACCCGCAGGGCGTGCGGGGCGGCCCAGGACAGGCCGCCCAGGTGGCCCCGGTTGGCCATGGACCGGATGTACACGCCCGGGTCGGTGGCGTGCTCCTGCATGCGGACCCGGTCCCCTAGCAGGGCCCCGCCGGTGAACGGGGACGAGGGGTCCACCGCCAGCACGGCCACGCTCAGGCCGCGGGCGCGGGCGGCGCGCACCACCGCGTTGGTGGTCGTGGACTTGCCCACGCCGGGCGACCCGGTGAACCCGATGATCCGGGCGCGGCCGGTGTGCGGGGCCAGCCCCGCCATGATCTCGCGCAGCTCCGGGGAGCCGTTCTCCACCAGGGTGATCGCGCGGGCCAGGGCCCGGCGGTCGCCCCGCAGCAGCTTCTCGACCAGTCGGGGGGTGTCCATGCGGCTCCTTCCATACGCAGCCGTCCGCGCGGCGGCGGGGCGGCGGCTCGTGACCGCCGCCCCGCCGCTCCAGGTGCGTCGTGACTCCGTGCGGGGCCCGGTCGGCCCCGGGGACACGGTGGGGAATGACTAGTTTCTGCGAGGAACCCCCGCAGGCCGGGACCGACGCGCGCGCACGGCACGGGGTTCTCCCGGCGTGCGGCGCCGTCCCGGCGGCGGACCGCGTCCTACTCGGCGGGCACCGAGAACAGCAGCGCGTCGCCCTGGCCGCCGCCGCCGCACAGCGCGGCCGCGCCCAGCCCGCCGCCGCGGCGGCGCAGCTCGTGGACCAGGTGCAGGGCGATCCGGGCGCCGGAGGCGCCGATCGGGTGGCCCAGGGCGATGGCTCCGCCGTTGACGTTGACGATGTCGGCGGACACGCCCAGGTCCTTCATGGACTGGATGCCGACCGCGGCGAAGGCCTCGTTGATCTCGATGAGGTCGAGGTCGGCGACCTCCCGGCCCGCCTTGCGCAGCGCGTGCGCGATCGCGTTGGAGGGCTGGGAGTGCAGGGAGTTGTCGGGACCGGCGACGTTGCCGTGCGCGCCGATCTCGGCGAGGACCGTCAGGCCCAGCTCCTCGGCCTTGGCCCGGCTCATCACCACGACGGCGGCGGCGCCGTCGGAGATCTGCGAGGAGGACCCGGCGGTGATGGTGCCGTCGCGGTCGAAGGCCGGGCGCAGCCGGCCCAGGCTCTCGGCGGTGGTGTCGGGGCGGACGCCCTCGTCGTGGGAGAAGACGACCGGGTCGCCCTTGCGCTGCGGGATCTCCACCGGGACGATCTCCGCGTCGAAGAGGCCCTTCTCGGCGGCCGCGGCGGCGCGCTGGTGCGACCGGGCGGCGAACTCGTCCTGCTCCTCGCGGGTGATGCCGAGCTTGCCGTTGTGCCGCTCGGTGGAGGCGCCCATGGAGTCGCCCTCGAAGGCGTCGGTGAGGCCGTCGTGCGCGGTGGCGTCCAGGACCTCGATGGAGCCGTACTTGTACCCGTGGCGGGACTTGGGCAGCAGGTGCGGGGCGTTGGTCATGGACTCCATGCCGCCCGCGACCACGACGTCGAACTCGCCCGCGGCGATGAGCTGGTCGGCCAGGGCGATGGCGTCCAGGCCCGACAGGCACACCTTGTTGACGGTGAGCGAGGGGACGTTCATGGGGATGCCGGCCTTGACGGCCGCCTGGCGGGAGGGGATCTGGCCGGCGCCGGCCTGGAGCACCTGGCCCATGACCACGTACTCGACCTGGTCGCCGTTGATCCCGGCGCTGTCGAGCGCGCCCTTGATCGCGAAGCCGCCCAGGTCGACGGCGGAGAACCCGGCGAGGGAGCCGAGGAGTCGTCCGGTGGGGGTGCGAGCCCCACCGACGATGACGGAACCGGGCATGGTAACTGGCCTCCAAGTGATCGGTGACGCACCTGGTCTGCAACGATACCCACACAGCCGTTGGCCGCAGCCGAGAGGTTCACACGATGAGCAACGCCCCTGATCGCGCCGTCCCCTTCTCCGGTCTCACCCGTCTGGACCACGTCGGCATCGCCTGCCGCGACCTGGACGCCGCGGTCGAGTTCTACCGGTCGACCTACGGTTTCGAGGTGGAGCACGAGGAGGTCAACGAGGAGCAGGGGGTGCGTGAGGCGATGCTCCGGATCAACGGCACGGACGACGGCGGCGCCACGTATCTGCAACTGCTGGAACCGACCCGTCCCGACTCCCCCGTGGGGAAGTTCCTCGAACGCAACGGGGAGGGCGTGCACCACATCGCGTTCGGGACCGGGGACGTGGCCGCCTCCGCGGCGGAGGTCGGCGGGAGGGGCGTGCGGGTCCTGGACGCCGCGCCCCGGCGGGGCACCGCCGGTTCGCAGATCGTGTTCCTGCACCCGAAGGACTGCGGGGGCGTGCTCACGGAACTGGTCCAGAGCACCCACTGACACGGCCGTTCCCGGGACCTCTCGGGCCTCTGACGTCACAGGGGCGTTCCGGACACATCACATCTTGTGCGTCGGTCGCGGAAGCCACCGCAAACCCCACCGGAAGTTACCCGAAACCCTCTTCCCAGGGGTTCCCCGCTTGATAAAGTCGGTTGGCCACCGGACGTGAATCTCCGGCTCGTCCGGTCCACGTCCTGCGTCCGGTGGACCGGGTCGGCCGCGCGCCACCGCAACCCTCGCGCCGCGGCGGGCCGGTACGCACGGAACGCACCGACGGCGTCGGCGATGGTCGAGAACCGGTCGCGACCCGCCGCGTCGGTCACACCCGCGTCCGCGGATCGGACCGGAGAGCACGCCCGTCCCCGGGGCCCCGACCACCGCCCGCCAACGCGGTCCCCGGCCGCTCACAAATAGCCGTCTCGCACCCGTTCAGGATTCCGCCACATGCCGTCAAACAACATCGACACCCAACTCAACAACATCTTCGACGAGGACAACACCCCGCCCGAGTTCGACGTGGTGTTGCGCGGCTACGACCGTACCCAGGTGACGGACTACCTGGACGGTCTGCGCAACGAGGTCAAGGCGGCCAACAAGCAGGTCGAGAAGTTCAAGGCCGAGCTCAACTCGAAGAACCGCCAGCTCCAGGAGCGCGAGCGCCCCACCTACGCCGGCCTGGGCTCGCGGATCGAGCAGCTGCTGCGCCTGGCCGAGGAGCAGGCCGGGGAGCTGGTCCAGAGCGCCCAGATCGACGCCAACGACATCCGCTCGGCCGCCAAGATCGAGGCCGCCGAGATGCGGGCCGCCGCCGAGTCCGAGGCCACCGAGGTGCGCACCCTCGCCCAGCGCGAGGCCGACGAGATGCGCCAGAGCGCCGAGGCCGAGGCCGAGGAGATCTCCACCAGCGCCCGCCGCCGGGCCGACGAGCTGTCCTCCACCACCGAGCGCGAGGTCCAGAAGAAGCGGGCCGCGGTCGACCACGAGATCGCCGAGAAGCGGGCGACCTTCGAGGGCGAGATCGCCAAGCTGCGCACCACCACCGAGCGCGAGTGCGCCCAGGCCCGCGCCGCCGCCAAGCGCGAGCGGGACGAGACGATCCAGGCCGCCAAGAGCCAGGCCGAGGAGCTGCGCAAGAACGCCGAGCGCGCCTACGCCGAGTCCGAGGCCCGCCGCACCGAGCTGGAGGACCAGTTCGAGCTGCAGCTGGCCGACCGGCGCGCCGAGGCCGAGCGCCAGGACGCCGAGCGCCTGGCCGCCGCGCAGGCCGCCACCCAGAAGATGGTCGCCGAGGCCGAGGAGCGCGCCGCCAGCGCCGACCACCACGCCAAGCAGGCCAGCCAGCAGGCCGAGCAGACCCGCCGCGACGCGGAGAACCACGCCAAGCAGCTGGTCGGCAACGCCAAGAAGAACGCCGCGCAGATCGAGGCGGAGGCCAAGTCCAAGGCCGAGCACATGGTCAGCGACGCCAAGGCCGAGGCCGACCGCGTCACGACGGCCGCCAAGAAGGAGGTCGACGAGCTCAACCGCCAGCGCGACAGCATCCAGTCGCACCTGCAGCAGCTGCGCCAGCTGCTCGGCGGCGGTGCCGCTCCGGTCGCCCCCGCGGCCCCGGCGCCCGCGCCCGTCGCGGCTCCGGCCCCCGCGCCCGCCATCGCCGAGGCCGCCCCGGCCGCGGAGGAGCCCAAGCAGCCGGCCCGTTCCGGCAAGGGCGCCGACGACGAGGACTGGTGGCAGGAGTAGTCGCCACGCGGTCCCGGGACCGCGGATGACAGGCCGAGGGCCCGCCTCCTTTCAGGAGGCGGGCCCTCGTTCGCGCGGGGCTCAGCGCGGTGTCTGGACGTCCTTCTCGTAGGGGCCGTCCCATTCGGTGGGCAGCGGGTACGCGGCGGGGTTGACCCGCAGGACGATCTCGTCCAGGACCCGGCGCACGTACGGTTCGCCCACCCACAGGTGCTTGGCTCCGTCGACGCCGATCACCTCGGCCTGGGTGAGCGGCCCGAACCGCTCCTGCGCCTGCTCCGGGCGCAGGTAGTCGTCGTGCTCGGGGACGAGGACGACCACGGGCTTGCCGGTGGCGGCCCAGTTCTCCAGGTCCGCCTCGGTGGCCCGGTGCAGCGGCGGGGAGAGCAGCAGCGCGCCCGCGACCTGCGGGTCGGCGCCCCACTTCAGGGCCAGCTCGGTGCCGAACGACCAGCCCAGCAGCCACGGGTTCGGCAGCCCCTCGAACTCGGTGAACTCGATGGCGGCCAGCACGTCGTGCCGCTCGGTCTCGCCCTCCCCGAACTCGCCCTGGCTGGTGCCGTGGCGGGAGGTGGTGCCGCGCGTGTTGAAGCGCAGCACCGCGACGTTCGCCAGCGCGGGCAGCCGGAACGACGCCTTGCGCAGGACGTGGCTGTCCATCATGCCCTCGGCGGTGGGCAGCGGGTGCAGGCACACCAGGGTCGCGACCGGGTCGCCGCCCTCGGGCAGGGCCAGCTCGCCGACCAGCTCCAGGCCGTCGGCGGTGTGCAGGGTGATGGGGCGGCGCACGGCGGGCAGCACCGTGGTGGCTCGGATCTCCATGGCTCCTCTGTCCGGGTTCTCGGCGGGGCGGGGCTCAGTAGCGGGGGGCGCGGGGAGCCCGCTGGGAGCGCCGCTCCCAGCAGGAGGAGTGCCAGTGCCGCCGGTCCTCGCCGTCGCCGTAGGGGCGCCAGGCGACGACGTGCGGCATGCCGGCGGGGATCTCCTGGGCGCAGCCGGGGCAGCGGTAGGCCTTCACCGCGGCGGACCCGGGGATGCGGCGCGTCACCCACTCGCCGTCGGGGCCGGTCTCCCGGCGCTGGCCGCCGGTGATCCGCAGCATGAGGGCGTCCTCGTCCGGGGGGCCGCCGGGGGTGCGGCCGCCGCGCGAGGACTGACGGCGGGAGGAGTTGCGACGCGGGCTCACGCATCCAGGGTAGGAGAGGAAGGGCAGTGGCCGCCGCCACAGGGGTGCTGCGGCGACGGCCACCGGGGTCCTCGGGGGTGTCAGGCGTGGCAGGCGCAGCCGCCGTGGCCCTCCTCCTCCGGGGTGTCGGGCAGCTGGTCCATGAGCAGCGGCGCGGGCACGGCGATGGTGGTCAGCCCGTACTCGCCCATGGCGACCAGGGTGGTGACCACGGCCTCGGCGCCGCGCTCGGCGAGCAGCTCGGTCGGGCCCTTGGGGTAGCCGCAGCCGAAGCGCATCGCGGTGTCGACGTCCTCGGCGGTGGCGTAGCCGTCGCCGATCATCCGCAGGGCGTCGTCGATCTGCGGGGCGATGAGCAGCTCGCCCAGGTCGAGGGTCTCCTCCTCGCGGATCATCTCGGCGTAGCGGCCGGTGGGCAGCGGCTCGGGGGCCTCGTCGCGGCCCGCGTAGAAGCCCCGGCCGGCCTTGCGGCCGTAGTGGCCGGCGGCGACCATGCGGCGCAGCAGCGGGGCGGCGGCGTAGCGGGGGTCGCGGTACTCGTCCCACAGCACGTCCATGACGGCCAGGCAGACGTCGATGCCGACCAGGTCGGCCAGGGCCAGCGGGCCCATGGGCAGCCCGGCGGCCTTCTTGACCGACTCGTCGATCTCCTCGCGGGTGGCGACCTTGCGCTCGTAGAGGCGGACCGCGTCGTTGATGTAGGGCACCAGCAGCGCGTTGGCGACGAACCCGGCGCGGTCCCCGACCGTGATGGGGGTCTTGCCGATGCGCTTGGCGACCTCGGTGACGACGTCGACGGTCTCGGCGGAGGTGGCGACCGTGGTGATGACCTCGGCCAGCTTCATGACGGGGGCCGGGTTGAAGAAGTGCAGCCCGACGACCTTCTCCGGGCGCCCGGTCAGGGCCGCGATCTCCGTGACCGACAGCGAGGAGGTGTTGGTCGCCAGGATCGTCTCGCTCCTGCAGATCCGGTCCAGGTCGCCGAAGACGTCGCGCTTGAGGTCCATCCGCTCGGGGACGGCCTCCACGACCAGGTCCGCGTCCGCCAGGTCCTCGCGGGACGTGGTGAACGTCAGCCGCTGCTCGATCGCGGAGCGCTCCTCCTCGGTGAGCTTGCCCTTGGCGACGGCGCGCCCGAGGGACCTGTCCAGGTGGCCGCGGCCGCGGTCGAGGGCGGCCTGGTCGATCTCGACCCCGATGACGTTGAAACCGGCCCGGGCGAACACCTCGGCGATGCCCGCGCCCATCGTGCCGAGTCCGACGACACCGACCTTCTTGAATTCCTGCACCATGAGGCCAAGCCTAGACGGCTCGCGGACCCCGGCGGCCCCCGGGACCCCCCTGTCCGTACTCACGGGTAACACGAGTGGCGCGATGTCGGGAAATGCCCGGCGGGGCCGCCGCCCTCTCCTCGGCGGCGACCCTTCCCATCCCTCCCGGCCGGGCCGGGGCCCCGCGCGGTCCGTCCTGGCGGGCCGTCCCCCGGCCCGCACCGCGCGCTCTCTGGAGAGGTTAGGCTCCCGACCCCGCCGCGGTCACGGGGCGTGAGGGCCACAAAGTCCTTGCCCGGACGGTGCCCCCACCTGTCCCGGCGGGTCGTCCCCCGTTCCCGCGTTCGCGCACCGGGCACGCCGCAGAGGCGGTAACGTGACGTTTCGTGCGTCTCGTCATCGCCCGGTGCAGCGTCGACTACGTCGGCCGGCTCACCGCCCACCTGCCCATGGCCCCGCGGCTCGTCCTCATCAAGGCCGACGGGAGCGTGTCCATCCATGCCGACGACCGGGCCTTCAAGCCCCTCAACTGGATGAACCCCCCGTGCAAGCTGCGCGAGGAGACCGTCGAGGACGGCCCCGACGTCTGGACCGTCACCCACGGCAAGTCCGGGGAGAAGCTGGTCCTGACCGTGGAGGAGGTCCTGCACGACTCCTCCCACGAGCTCGGCAAGGACCCCGGCCTCCAGAAGGACGGTGTGGAGGCCCACCTCCAGGAGCTGCTGGCCGAGCACATCACCACCCTCGGCGAGGGCTACACCCTCATCCGCCGCGAGTACCCGACCGCGATCGGCCCGGTCGACATCCTGTGCCGGGACGGGGAGAACCACACGGTGGCCGTGGAGCTGAAGCGGCGCGGCGACATCGACGGCGTCGAGCAGCTCACCCGCTACCTGGAGCTGCTCAACCGCGACCCCGTGCTGGCCCCGGTGAAGGGCGTCTTCGCCGCCCAGGAGATCAAGCCGCAGGCGCGGGTGCTGGCCGAGGACCGCGGCATCGCCTGCGTGGTCCTGGACTACGACGAGCTGCGCGGCATCGAGCCGGACGTCCTGCGCCTGTTCTGACGGGTGTCCTCCGACCGGAGGACACCGGACCGCCCGGTCGCCCGATACCGCCGGGGCCCGCCGCGCGCGAGGCTCGGTGGTATGAGCGCAACGGTGATCGAGGCCTCGGGCCTCCTCAAGAAGTACGGCGACCACACCGCCGTCGCGGGGGTGGACCTGTCGGTCCCCCGCGGCGAGGTCTTCTCCGTCCTGGGCCCCAACGGCGCGGGCAAGTCCACCACCGTCGAGATCCTGGAGGGCTTCCGCCGCCGCGACGGCGGCACCGTCCGGGTGCTCGGCGCCGACCCCCAGAGCGCGGGCAGGGCCTGGCGGGCGCGGATCGGCATCGTGTGGCAGCAGGAGACCCTGCTGCCCAAGATCCCGGTGCGCGAGGTCCTGCGGCACTTCGCCGGCCACTACCCAGCCCCGCACGGCGTCGACGCGACCCTGGAGCTGGTCGGCCTGGCGGAGAAGGCCCGCGCGCTGCCCGAATCGCTGTCCGGCGGCCAGCGGCGCCGCCTGGACGTGGCCCTGGGCATCATCGGCGGGCCCGAGCTCCTCTTCCTCGACGAGCCCACCACCGGTTTCGACCCCCGGGCGCGACGCGACTTCTGGGCCCTGATCAGGAATCTGGCCGAGCAGGGCACCACCATCCTCCTCACCACGCACTACCTGGAGGAGGCCGAGGCCCTCGCCGACCGGGTCTGCGTCATGGCCCGGGGGCGGGTCCGCGCCCTGGGCTCCCCCGACACCCTGGGCGGGCGGGCCACCGCGCAGGCCACCGTGAGCTGGTCGCAGGACGGGGTGCGGCGCGAGGTCCTCACCGACGAGCCCACCCGTGTCGTCGCCGACCTGGCCGCGGGCTTCACCGGGGAGATCCCCGGGCTGCGCGTGCACCGCCCCACCCTGGAGGAGGTCTACCTGGGGCTGATCGAGGACACGGTGGAGACCGAGGACGCCGGCGACGGCGGCGAGCGGACGGAGGCCCTGGCATGAACGGCACCACCATGGACGACGTCCGGCTGCCCGGCACGCTCCGCGTGGGGGTGTCCCGGGGGTGGCTGGAGATCCGGTCCTTCAGCCGGGAGTGGGAGAGCGTGATCTTCACGTTCGCCCTGCCCGCGCTGATCCTGTCGATGTTCGCGCTGATCTTCGACGGGCTGTTCGACCTCGGCATGCCCGCCGTCGACTACTACCTGCCCGGCCTGTTCGCCATGGGCCTGATGTCGGTCAGCTTCCAGACCCTGGGCGCGGGGATCGCCACCGAACGCGACCAGGGCGGGCTGCGGAGGCTGCGCGGCACCCCGATGCCGCCCGCCGCCTACTTCCTGGGCAAGACCCTGCTGGTGTTCTTCCTCGCCCTGGGCCAGGCCGTCCTGCTGCTCGGAGTGGCCGCGCTGGTCTTCGGTGCCTCCCTGCCCGACAACGCCTCCGACTGGTTCACCGTGGCCTGGGTGCTCGTCCTGGGCACGGTCGCCTGCTCCCTGCTGGGCATCGCGGTCAGCTCGCTGGCCCGCACCGCCCAGGCGGCGTCCACCATCGTGGTGGTGCCGTTCCTGGCCCTGCAGTTCACCTCGGGGGTGTTCGTGCCGGTGACGGTGCTGCCCGACGGCGTGCTGGCGGTCGCCTCGCTGTTCCCGCTGCTGTGGATGGCGCAGGGCATGCGGGCCGCCCTGTACCCGGACGCGATGGCCGTGTTCGAACCCTCCGGGGCGTGGGACCTGCACCTGGTGGCGCTGGCCCTGGGCGCCTGGTGTGTGGTGGGCTTGGTGCTGGTACTGCTGACGTTCCGGTGGAAGACGCGGAAGGACGGGTGAACGCCGTGGCGGCTCGTGCTCCGGAGCAGGACGCGGCGGCGGAGCCCGTGGTCGCCGAGCGCCATGCCTGGGAGCTCAGCGGCGCCTGGTACGCGTACGTGACGGTGGCGCTCGCGATCTCCGCGGCGACGGCGGTGGTCTCCGAACCCGGGCCGCCCACCTGGACCGCCGCCGCGCTGCTGGCGGCCACCGCCGTGCTGTACCTGGCCGTGGGCCGGCGCCTGTACGACGCCGACCAGCACGCCACCGCCCCGGCCCTCGCCTTCACGGCGGCGGTGGCGGCCATGGTGACCGTCGCGGTGACCCTGGCCCCGGCGGCGACCTTCTGCCTGTTCGCCGTGGCCCCCGTGTGCTTCATGTCGGGCGGATCGGTGTTCGGGACGGCGGCGGTCGGGGCCATCATGTTCGTCCCCACCGGCGTCCGCCTCCACCTGGACGGGACGGAGCCGGTCCCGGCCCTGGTGGGCGTCGGTGTCAACCTGGTCATCCTGGGCTTCGCCCTGTGGTTCGGCCGCTGGTTCGAGAGGGTGATCGAGGAGAGCTACGAGCGCTCCCTGCTCATCCGCCAGCTGCGGGAGAGCAGGGCCGAGGCCGCCCGGCTGTCGGAGGAGACCGGGGCCCTGGCCGAGCGCGAGCGCCTGGCACGGGAGGTGCACGACACCCTCGCCCAGGGGTTCACCAGCATCGTCACCCTCGCCCAGGCCGTGGAGTCGGAACTGGACACCGACCCCGCCCTGGCCCGCCGCCACCTGGCGCTGATGCGGGAGACCGCGGCGGAGAACCTCGCCGAGGCGCGCGCCATGGTCTCCGCCCGCCGCCCCGTCCCCCTGGGCGAGGACACCCTGGAGGCGGCGCTGGAGCGCATCGGGGCGCGGCTGGGCACCGAGCTGGGCGTACCCGTCTCCGTGGTGGTCGAGGGCACCCCGCGGGAGCTGCCCGGCGACCTCCAGGTGTGCCTGCTGCGCACCGCCCAGGAGGCGCTGGCCAACGTCCGCAAGCACGCGGCGGCCGACCGGGTGACGCTCACCCTGGCCCACACCGACGTGGGCACCCGGCTCACCGTCACCGACGACGGGCGCGGCTTCGACCCCGCCTCCCCGTCCGCTGGCAACGGCCTGCCGGGCATGCTCCACCGGGCGCGCGCGGTCGGCGGCACACTGGACGTCGACAGCGCGCCCGGCCGGGGCACCACCGTCCGCCTGACCCTGCCCGAACCGGAGGAGGAGACCCCGTGATCCGCGTCCTGCTGGTCGACGACCACCCGGTGGTCCGCGAGGGCATCCGGGGCATGCTCTCCGCCGAGGCCGACCTCGACATCGTCGGCGACGCCGCCTCCGGCCCGGAGGCCCTGGCCCGGGTCGCCGAGCTGTCCCCCGACGTGGTCCTGATGGACCTGCGCATGCCGGGCGGGGACGGGGTCGCGGCCACGGAGCGCATCACCGCGGACCACCCCGGGACGCACGTCCTGGTCCTGACCACCTACGACACCGACACCGACATCCTGCGCGCGGTGGAGGCCGGGGCCACCGGCTACCTGCTCAAGGACACCCCGCGCGCGGAGCTGGCGGAGGCGGTGCGCGCGGCCGCGCGCGGCGAGACGGTGCTGACCGGGCGGCTGGCGGGCAAACTCGTCACCGGGATGCGCAACCGCTCCGCCCCCGTCGGCCCGGCGCTGTCCCCGCGCGAGGTCGAGGTGCTGCGCCTGGCCGCCGAGGGCGCGACCAACGCGGCGATCGGCCGCGCCCTGCACATCAGCCCGACCACGGTCAAGACGCACCTGATGCGCGTGTACGAGAAACTGGGAGTAGGGGACCGTACGGCGGCCGTCAGCCGGGCGATCCGCCAGGGGCTGCTGCCCGGGTCCTGAGGCCCCGGGAACCGGGGTCGGCTCGGGGTTCCTCCCTGATGTGCGGGAGGGTGTCGCGCCGGAAGAATCGGAATATGGTGGAGACGATGAGCGAGATCACACCCCCCGACCCAGGTCGGATGCGCGCCTCCGACGCCGACCGCGACGCGGTGGCGCACCGACTCCAGGAGGCCTTCGCCGAGGGCCGCCTGGACCCCGACGAGCACAGCGAGCGCCTGGACGCGGTGTACCGCGCCAAGACCCTCGGCGAGCTCGTCCCCCTCACCGAGGACCTGCCCGCCGTCCCCGGGCCGGCGGCCGCCCCCGCCGCTCCCGGCGGCTTCCGCTCCCCGCGGCCGGTCTACGGCGCGGACCGGATCGTCGACCAGGCGCCGACCAGCCACAGCGCGATCGCCGTCATGGGCGGCGCCGACCGCTCCGGCAACTGGGTCCTCCCGGAGAACTTCTTCTCCTTCGCGCTGATGGGCGGCATCGAGCTGGACCTGCGCGAGGCCCGGTTCACGGCACGGGAGACCACCATCTGGACCACCGCGGTCATGGGCGGGATCGGCATCATCGTGCCCGACGACATCCAGGTCCGCGTGCACGGCCTGCCCATCATGGGCGGTTTCGGCGTGGAGGAGGGGACCCCGAGCGTGCTGGACCCCGGAACGCCGGTCGTGCACATCCGCGGCCTGGCCGTCATGGGCGGGGTGGGCATCGAGTACCGCAAGCGCAAGCACCAGAAGAGGCAGGACGAGATCGAGGAGTGAGGCCGGGCGCGGGGACCGCGCCCGGTTGGACGTTCGAGCCTCACAAAGCAGACAATCCAACCACAGTGATCACGGAAACGTAAGTCCTGTGGCTGATTGTGGCAACCTCCCGGGGGACGCTTGCCCTGGGCGGGCGAACAGTGACAGTGTGCAGCGACGACTCGCCCACCCCGGGTGTCCATCCCCCGACACGGCGGTGGACTCCCCCGTACACCGGAGGAACATCGTTGAGCACACCCCACAGACGACGGGCCGCGGTCGCCGGTTTCACCGCCCTCGTCATGGCCGCGGGCGTCGTCGCGGCCTCCCCCGCGCACGCGGAGCCCGAGTCGCAGGCGCGCGGCGGTGAGGAGGCCGAGCCGCCGGAGTGGCTGCGCCGCCCGGTCCGCCCCGAGAAGCCGTCCCGCCCCAACATGCCGCAGGAGCCCGCGGCGCCGCCCCTGTCGGAGCTGGTGACCGCCGACGCCATCAGGGCGCACATGGAGAACCTGGACACGATCGCCGAGTACAACGGCGGCCACCGGGCCACGAACTCCCCCGGCTACGACGTCTCCGCCCTCTACGTCGAGGACCAGCTCGAGAGGGCGGGCTACGAGACCTACCGCCACGAGTACGACTACGAGCTGTGGCGCGAGCAGTCCGACCCCGTGCTGGCACAGACCGCCCCGCAGGAGGTCGTCTACGAGGGCGGCACCGACTTCCTGACCATGTCGTACTCGGTCTCCGGTGACGTGACCGCCCCCGCGGTCGCCGTCGACGCGGGCGGCGCGGACAGCGGCTGCACCGCGGACGACTTCGCCGGCTTCCCGGAGGGCGCGATCGCGGTGACGGTGCGCGGATCCTGCCCGTTCTCGGACAAGGTCGCCAACGCCGCCGCGGCGGGCGCGGCGGCCGCGCTGGTGGTCAACAACGCCGACGAGGTCTTCTCCGGGACCGTCGGCGAGACGTCCGCGATCCCGGCCGTGGGCGTCTCCGGCGCCGCGGGCGCCGCGCTGCTGGAGGCCGAGGGCCTGGAGCTGCGGGTCAAGGTCGACTCGACCGTGGTGCAGGAGTCCTCCTTCAGCGTGCTGGCGGAGACCCCGGGCGGACGCGAGGACAACGTCGTGGTCGTCGGCGCGCACCTGGACGGCGTCGAGGACGGGCCGGCCATCAACGACAACGCCTCGGGAACGGCGTTCGTGCTGGAGACGGCGATCCGGCTGGCCTCCCAGGAAGCGCCGAAGAACAAGGTCCGGTTCGCCTTCTGGGGCACCGAGGAGGAGGGCCTGGTCGGTTCCACGGAGTACGTGGGGAGCCTGACCGACGGCGAGGTCGACGACATCGCCCTGTACCTGAACTTCGACATGATCGGCTCGCACAACTACGCCCGGTTCGTCCTGGACGGCCGGATGGAGCTGCCGGACTCGACGGGCGCGCCCTCGGGCTCGGGTGCGATCGCGAAGGTGTTCGAGGACTACTTCGCCTCCCAGGGCCAGGTCAGCGAGCCCGGCGTGCTGAGCGGCCGCAGCGACTACGCCCCGTTCATGGCGGCGGGCATCCCCTCGGGCGGCCTGTTCAGCGGCGCGGACGGGGTCAAGACCGAGGAGCAGGTGGAGTGGTACGGCGGTACCGCGGGCGAGCAGTTCGACCCGTACTACCACACGGCCGACGACACCCTGGAGAACGTCAACTGGGACTCGGTGGCCGACCTGGCCGCGGCGGGCGCGCACGGCGTGGAGTTCCTCGCCGAGAGCACTCTGCCGGTCAACGGCGTGCTGAGCACCCGTGCGGCCGCGCAGTTCCCGCGCCTGGGCCACGACTGGGTCCTGTGAGCCGGGCGGGCTCCCCGCGGGAGCGCCCGTGACCGCGGGACGCCCCTGGAACAGGGAGGGGGCGGTGGGCGTGAACCCCCCGGTTTCACGCCCACCGCCCCCTCGCGGTGTCTCCCCCTCCGTGCCCGCCCGAGCGGCCCCCCTCATGACTCCGTTCGGGTCGGCGCGGTGAACACCGCCACGGGACTACGATGAGTAGCGCCCTCACTCCATAAGGTATCAGTGAGCCAGATCACTTCTCACCCCCTGATGCCGAACAGTTATCCTCCGTCACTCCTGTTTGCGGAACAACAGTTGGGCCTGGGGGAATCCGCGGCGCTCGTCCTCACTCCCGGCGATGACGAGGCGGGCCACCTCCGCGAGCCCGGCCTCCCCCGCCAGCACCGAGACGCCCTCCGGCGAGTAGCGGTGGGCGGGCGCCACCCGGTGGTCGAAGGGCTCGCAGAGCACCCCGGGACCGTCGAGTGCCTGGAAGGCCAGCAGCAGGTACCCGCCCTCCCGGAGCATCCGGTGGAACCCGGCCAGCGTCACGGGCAGCCGCCCGGGCGGGTCGTGGATCACCGAGTAGTGGGCCAGGACCCCGGCCAGGGAGCCGGCCTCCGCCACCGGGTCGGCCAGGTCCCCCACCTCGAACCGCAGCCCCGGGTACGTCTCGCGGGCCAGGTCGACCATCCCCCGCGACAGGTCCACCCCGAACGCCTCCACCCCCAGCTCCCGCAGCCGCGCCGTCAGGCGCCCGGGCCCGCACCCGGCGTCGAGCACCGGGCCCCGGCCGCGGACCAGCTCCGCGAAGACCGGGAACAGCGCCCGGTCCAGCGGCCGGCCCTCCTCCCACTGATCCGCGAGGACCGCGTACTCCCGGGCGACCGCCCCGTAGGCGTCCCCGACCGTCTTCTCCATCTCGCTCATGCCGCCCGACACTAGCCCCCTCCGCCCCGCGGCGGCGGGCGGTCCCCCCTCTAGGGTGGGGGCATGACTCAACGGGACACGGACAAGCCGGTCGTGCTGTCCAAGATCTACACGCGGACCGGGGACACCGGCACCACCGCGCTCGGCGACATGAGCCGGACCCGCAAGAACGACACCCGGATCGTCGGCTACGCGGACACCGAGGAGGCCAACGCCGCCATCGGGACCCTGCTCGCCCTGGGCGAGGTCCCCGACGACGTGCGGGCGCTGCTCTCCCGGGTCCAGAACGAACTGTTCGACCTGGGGGCCGACCTGTCGACCCCGATCGTCCCGGACCCCGAGTACCCGCCGCTGCGCGTCCTGCCGGAGTACGTCACCCGGCTGGAGGAGGCCTGCGACGCCTACAACGCCGACCTGCCGACCCTGCGCAGCTTCATCCTCCCCGGCGGCTCCCCCACGGTCGCGCTGACGCACACCGCCCGGGTGGTGACCCGGCGGGCCGAGCGCAGCGTGTGGGCGGCGGTCGAGGAGCACGGCGACTCCGTCAACCCGCTCACCGCGCAGTACCTCAACCGCCTCTCGGACCTGCTGTTCATCCTGGGCCGGTACATGGCGCGGGAGGGCGACGAGGTCCTGTGGAAGCCCGGCGGCGAGCGCTGACCCCCGGGTCCCGGCGCCGGAGGGCCCCGGCGGCGGGGGCGCCGCGGACCCGCCGCACACCGCGGGCCGTGCGGACCCTCGGAGGCGGCGGCCGGGGTGTGTTCGGCGGATGCCTTCGAGCGTTCCGGCGCTCGCGCCGAAGGCCGGGAGCGGCCGCACGGCGATCTCTCGCAGGACGGCCGGCGCAGGCCGGCCCGGGGCCGGCCGTCCGAGCGCGGGCGGCACGGCGAGAGGCGGCCCCGCGGCCGCGACCCGGAACGATCCGCCGAACACGCCCTAGCAGGCGGGCGGGAACTCCTCGGGGTCGGCGTACTCCGCCTCCCCCTCGCCGGACACGCTCGCGTACAGGCCCTGCTCGGAGGCCAGGGCCCCAGTGGTGAAGCGCAGCACCGCGATGTCGTGCTCGGTCGCCTCGCCGGGCTCGGCCTCCGCGGTGCCCACCCCCAGCACGTACTCCTCCTCCGGGGAGTCCGGCCCCATCCGGTAGACGGGGCGGCCGTCGCCGCCGATGATGCTCCAGTCCTCACCGGGGGCGGACAGGTCCACCTCCAGGGACCGGCCCTCGAACTCGCGGGTGGCCACCAGGTGTCTTCGCTGGGTCTCGCCGAGCAGGTCGATCTGCCGGGGCGGCTCCTCGCCGCACCAGGTGACCATGACGACGGGGAACTTGTGCCCGGCCGTGAAGTGGCCGGTGGCGACCGCGGCGACGTGGCCGCCGGTCGGCTGGCAGGAGACGAGGAACGGGCTGAGAAGGGCGAGGGCGGTCAGGCCCCGCAACCGCGATACCACCATGGCAACGCATCCTGCCATCCCGGGCGGCGCACCGGGCGGCGGCGCACCGGGCGGCGGGCGCCCGGCGGGGTCACGTGTCCCACTCGGTCCCCGGGGGCAGCGACTCCACCCAGGACAGGAACCCGGTGAGGGTGGCGTCGTTCATGGCGATCTCCACCGCGGGCCGGTCCCCGCCGCCGGGCCAGGTCAGGCGCACGACGGTGGTGTCGGCGGGCAGCTGCTCGCCGGGCTCGGGGGGACGGCGCCCGGATACGACGAGACCGCGGCGCGACAGCTCTGCCGTCGGCCGCGGTCTGATCGAGAACGCGGGGAACCAGCCCAGGTCCAGCGAACCGTACCTGCACAGTCCGATCCGCCAGGAGCCCCGGCGTCCGCCCGCGCCCGGGAAGCGCAGGTGGCACTCCACCGCTCCGCCGTGCCGCAGCAGGACCCGGCGGCGCAGGACGGCGGCGGCCACGAGGGCCGCCGCGCACAGGAGGAGGGCGGGGAACACCCACCGAAGCAGGTCCAGCGGCTGTTCCATGGGCCCCGTTCCGAAGGCTAGGAGGCGTCCTCGCCGGCGGCCCGCAGGCGGCTGCGGGCGCGTCCCAGGGCGGCGGTGTCGTCACCCTCGGTCGCGTTCTTCAGCGCCGTGCGGGCGCGTTCCACATCGATGTCCTCGGCGAGCTCGGCGGTCTCGGCGAGGATCGAGACCCGGCCCTCGCCCGACACCGAGATGAACCCGCCGTGGGCGGCGGCGCGGACCTCTCCGTTCTCCCGCGCGCCCAGCACGCGGACGACCGCGTCCTCGGCGAGCAGCGAGAGGACGGGGATGTGGTTCGGCTGGATACCGATCTCACCCTCGACGGTCTTCGCGATGACCATGTCGCCCTCGCCCGCCCACACCTCGTGCTCGGGCGAGACGATCTCGACGAAAAGCTTCTTCGACACTGCCTGAACTCCTCGGCCAGGGTTGGATTGGGCGGGGGCCGCCCGCCGTGGCGGGCGGCCCCAGCGGCTACAGGGTCTAGCCCTGGAGCTTCTTGGCCTTCTCGACGACCATGTCGATGTTGCCCACGTCGAGGAACGCCTGCTCGGGCAGGTGGTCGTACTCGCCGTCGCACAGGCCCTTGAAGGAGGCGATGGTCTCCTCCAGGGGCACGAACACGCCCGGCGTACCGGTGAACTTCTCCGCCACGAACATGTTCTGCGACAGGAAGCGCTCGATGCGGCGCGCGCGGTTGACGATGATCTTGTCCTCTTCGGACAGCTCGTCCATACCGAGGATGGCGATCTGGTCCTGGAGGTCCTTGTTGCGCTGCAGGATCTCCTTGACGCGCTGGGCGACCTGGTAGTGCTCCTGGCCCACGTACTGCGGGTCGAGGATGCGGGAGGTCGACGCCAGCGGGTCCACCGCCGGGTAGATGCCCTTCTGCGAGATCGGGCGGGAGAGCTCGGTCGTCGCGTCCAGGTGGGCGAACGTGGTCGCCGGGGCCGGGTCGGTGTAGTCGTCCGCGGGGACGTAGATCGCCTGCATGGAGGTGATCGAGTGGCCCCGGGTCGAGGTGATCCGCTCCTGGAGCTGACCCATCTCGTCGGCCAGGTTGGGCTGGTAGCCCACGGCGGAGGGCATGCGGCCCAGCAGCGTGGAGACCTCCGAACCCGCCTGGGTGAAACGGAAGATGTTGTCGATGAACAGGAGCACGTCCTGGTTCTGGACGTCGCGGAAGTACTCCGCCATCGTCAGAGCCGACAGCGCCACGCGCAGACGGGTGCCCGGGGGCTCGTCCATCTGGCCGAAGACGAGGGCGGTGTCCTGGAGGACCTCCATCTCGTCCATCTCCAGGAAGAGGTCCGTACCCTCACGGGTGCGCTCGCCGACACCGGCGAACACGGACACACCGCCGAAGTTGCGGGCGATACGGGTGATCATCTCCTGGATCAGCACGGTCTTGCCGACACCGGCGCCACCGAACAGGCCGATCTTGCCACCGCGCACGTACGGGGTGAGGAGGTCGATGACCTTGATGCCCGTGACCATCATCTCGGTCTTGGACTCGAGCTGGTCGAACGACGGCGGCTTGCGGTGGATCGGCCAGCGCTCGGTGACCTTCAGCTCCGAGGTCGGCACGTCCAGGGACTCGCCCAGGGTGTTGAACACGTGGCCCTTGACGATGTCGCCGACCGGCACGCTGATGGGCTCGCCGGTGTCGCGCACCTCGGCGCCGCGGACGAGGCCGTCCTGCGGGGCCAGCGAGATGGCCCGCACCAGGTTGTCACCCAGGTGCTGGGCGACCTCCAGGGTGATGGTCTTGGTCTCGCCGCCGACGGTCACGTCGGTGTGCAGGGCGTTGTAGATGGCAGGGATCGAGCCGACGGGGAACTCCACGTCGACGACCGGGCCGGTGACCCGGGCGATCCGACCGGTGGCGGTGCCAGCCCCGGTCGTCTCTTCAACAGTCGCAGTCACTTTTCTTACTCACTTCCCGCGCTTGCAGCAGAGAGCGCGTCGGCACCGCCGACAATCTCACTGATCTCGTTGGTGATCTCGGCCTGACGCGCCTGGTTGGCCAGTCGGGTCAGGGTCTTGGCGAGTTCCTCGGCGTTGTCCGTGGCGGCCTTCATGGCGGCACGGCGCGACGCCTGCTGGGAGGCGGCGGATTCGAGGAGGGCGAAGTAGATGCGGTTGGTCACGTACTGCGGGAGCAGCCGGTCCAGCGCTTCCTCGGCGGAGGGCTCGAACTCGTACAGCGGCAGGGCCTGCCCGCCGTGCGAGGCCTCGAGCTCCGCCTCGTCGACCTCTTCCACCTCCAGCGGCAGCGCCCGCGTGGCGGACGCGCGCTGGGTCAGCATCGACACGAACTCGGTCGAGACCACGTGGATCTCGTCGACGCCGCCCTCGGAGGTGTCCTTGGCGAACCTCTCCATGAGCGCGGTGCCGATCTCCTGGGCGTGCGCGTAGGTCGGACGCTCGGTGATGCCCTCCCACTGGTCCTCGACCTTGCGGCCGCGGAACTTGTAGAAGCCCGTCCCCTTGCGTCCCACCATGTAGGTGACGACCTCCTTGCCCTGCTCCTGGAGGAGCCTGGCGAGGGAGTCCGCCTCCTTGAGGACGTTGGACGAGAAGGCGCCGGCCAGACCCTTGTCGCTGGTGATGACCAGGACGGCGGCCCGGGTGGGGTTCTCGGCCTCGGTCAGCAGCGGGTGGTCGGACACCCGGCTCGCCAGGGCCGAGACCGCCCTGGTGATCTCCCGCGCGTAGGGTCCGGCAGCCTCAGCCGCACGCTGCGCCTTGGTGATGCGCGTCGTGGCGATGAGCTCCATCGCACGGGTGATCTTCGCCATCGACTTCGTCGAGCGGATCCTCCGGCGATAGACGCGAAGCTGTGCACCCATGGGTTACTTCCCGCCCTTGGCGACCTTGATGGTCTCCTGGCCGACGTTCTCCTCTTCGAGCGCCTCGGCCTCGGCCTCGGTGCCCAGGAGGGTGCCCGCGGAGGTCTGGAAGCCCTGCTTGAACTTGTCGAGCGCGCCCTCCAGGGCCTGCTCGGTCTCCTCGCCGAACTTCCCGCTCTCGCGGATGCCGTCCAGGATCGCGGTGTGCTCGCGGTCGAGGAAGTCCAGGAAGTCGTCCTCGAAGCGGCGCACGTCCTCGACCGGGACGTCGTCGATGCGGCCGGTGGTGCCCATCCAGATGGAGACGACCTGCTTCTCCATCGCGAACGGGGAGTACTGGCCCTGCTTGAGCAGCTCCATCAGGCGGGCGCCGCGCGCCAGCTGCTGCTTGGAGACCGCGTCCAGGTCGGAGCTGAAGGCCGAGAAGGCCTCGAGCTCGCGGTACTGGGCCAGGCCCAGCCGGAGGGTACCGGAGACGTTCTTCATCGCCTTGGTCTGGGCCGCGCCACCGACACGGGAGACCGAGATACCGACGTCGATGGCCGGACGCTGACCCTGGTTGAACAGGTCGGAGTCCAGGAAGACCTGGCCGTCGGTGATGGAGATGACGTTGGTCGGGATGTAGGCCGAGACGTCGCCCGCCTTGGTCTCGATGATCGGCAGCGCCGTCAGCGAGCCCTTGCCCAGCTCGTCGGAGAGCTTGGCGCAGCGCTCCAGGAGCCGGGAGTGCAGGTAGAAGACGTCACCCGGGTAGGCCTCGCGGCCCGGCGGGCGGCGCAGCAGCAGGGAGACGGCGCGGTAGGCCTCGGCCTGCTTGGTCAGGTCGTCGAAGACGATGAGGACGTGCTTGCCCTGGTACATCCAGTGCTGGCCCAGGGCCGAACCGGTGTAGGGGGCGAGGTACTTGAAGCCCGCGGCGTCGGAGGCGGGGGCGGCGACGATGGTGGTGTACTCCATCGCGCCGGCCTCCTCCAGGGCACCGCGCACGCCGGCGATGGTCGAGCCCTTCTGGCCGACCGCGACGTAGATGCAGCGCACCTGCTTGTCGGGGTCGCCGGACTCCCAGTTCGCCTTCTGGTTGATGATCGCGTCGATGCAGACCGCGGTCTTGCCGGTCTGCCGGTCGCCGATGACCAGCTGGCGCTGGCCGCGGCCGATCGGGGTCATCGAGTCGATGGCCTTGATACCGGTCTGGAGCGGCTCGTGGACGGGCTTGCGCTCCATCACGGTCGCGGCCTGGAGCTCCAGCTCGCGGGTCTCGGTGGACTCGATCTCGCCCTTGCCGTCGATGGGGTTGCCCAGGGGGTCCACCACGCGGCCGAGGAAGTCGTCACCCACCGGCACGGAGAGGAGGCGTCCGGTGCGGCGCACCTTCTGGCCCTCCTCGATGCCGGTGAAGTCGCCCAGCACAACGGCACCGATCTCGCCGATCTCGAGGTTCTGGGCCAGGCCCAGGGTTCCGTCCTCGAATTCCAGCAGCTCGTTCGCCATCGCCGAGGGGAGGCCACTGACGCGGGCGATGCCGTCACCGGAGTAGGTGACGGTACCGACCTCTTCCGCGCGGGTGGCCTCAGGCTCGTACGACTGGACGAAGCGCTGCAGCGCGTCCCGGATCTCGTCCGGCCGGATCGTCAGCTCCGCCATCTCTACGTTGTCCTTGCTCTCAAGTGGCGCCTGACCGGCGCCGTGCGTACTTGCCTTGCGTTTCTTCAGCCGGCCAGACGGCGCTGGGCCTCGGCGATACGCCCGGCGATGGTCCCGTCGATGACCTCGTCACCCACCTGGATGGAAAGCCCACCCACGATCTCGGGGGCGACCTCGATGTTCAGGTGGATGTCGCGGCCGTAGGCGCGCGTGAGCGCGGCCCCCAGCCGGGACTGCTGGTCCTCGCTCAGGGCGACGGCGCTGCGGACGACCGCGACGTAGCGCTTGGCGCGCTCGGCGACGATGTGCCCGTAGTTCTCCAGCGCCTGTTCCAGGGTACGGCCCCGGGGCCGGGTGACCGCTTCGCCGACCAGGGTCAGCGTCGCGGGGTCCACCTTGCCCGAGAGCAGGCTCTCCACCAGGGAGAGCTTGTGCTCGGAGCCGACACCGTCACGGGTCAGGGCCTCGCGCAGCTGCGGCTGGGAGGCGACGATCCGCTCGAAGCGGAACAGCTCGTCCTCCAGGCCGTCCAGGGCCGCGGCGCTGCGGAGCGAGGAGATGGTGGCGTAGACCGCCATCCGCTCCACGGCGTCCACGAGGTCGCGCGCGGTCGACCACTTGGCCGAGACGACGTCGCCGGCCACGAGGACCGCCGACGGCGAGACCTTGGACTCCAGCAGCTGCCCGATGAGGGCGGACTTGGCCTCCGCCGGGTTCGCCTGGTCGGCGAGCCAGCGGCGCAGCGAGTGCTCCTCGGTGAGCAGGGCGACGACCTGGAACAGCTCGCCGCCCAGGGCCACACCGCCGGTGGCGCCGGCCGACGCCAGGACGTTCTCGTCCAGGCGCCGGGTCACCTCGGTCAGCGACGTACGGCTGATACCACGCATCAGCGCACCTCGGCTTGCTGCTTGCCCTCGCTCTGCTCCAGCTCGTCCAGGAACCGGTCGATGACGCGGCTCTGGGCGGCGCTGTCGCTGAGGCTCTCACCGACGATGCGGCTGGCGAGCTCGGTGGAGAGCGCGCCGATCTCACCCTTCAGCTGGGCGAACGCCTGCTGGCGGTCGGCCTCGATCTGAGCGTGGGCGGCGTCGACGATGCGGCGAGCCTCGGCCTGGGCCTCCTCGCGCGCCTCGGCGATGATCGCCGCCCGCTGCTCCTTGGCCTTCTCCAGCTCCTGCGCGTACTCGCGGTGGGCCTCTTCGAGCTTCTCGCGGTACTGCTGGCGGATCTCCTCCGCCTCGGCCTCGGCCTTCTGAGCGCGAGCGATGCCACCCTCGATCTGGTCGGCACGCTCGTCCAGCGCCTTCGTCAGCCGCGGCCACATCTTGTAGACGACGCCGAGGATGATGAGGAAGGCGATGAGGCCGAAGGTGAACTCGTCCCAGTGGATGCGCAGGACGTTTTCTTGTTCAGCTGCCAAATACACGGTTGGCATCCCCTTCGCGTTCTGTATGACCAGGTGTTACTAGACGGCGAACGCGAGAACGAAGCCGAGGATGGCCAGGGCCTCGATGACGGCGAAGCCGAAGATCATCTGACCCTGCAGGACACCGCGGGCCTCGGGCTGGCGGGCGATGGCCTGGACACCGAGACCGAAGACGAGACCCACGCCGATGCCGGGGCCGATGGCGGCGAGGCCGTAACCGATGCTGTTGAGGTTACCTTCGATGGCGGCGAGATCCATTGATATTCCCTTTACTACAGGCCGACGATCATGGACGTCGTCGGGCGAACGTGACGAAACGGAAAACAGGTCCAGCGGTGCGCACTGGGAGGGACCACGGGGGCCTCTCCTAGTGCGCGCCCTCCATGGCCTCACCGAGGTAGATGGAGGAGAGGAGGATGAAGACGTAGGCCTGGACCGCCATGATGAACAGCTCGAAGGCCGTGAAGACCAGGAAGCCGATCAGGGCGATGCCGGAGTAGCCGACCGAGATGGCGCCGAACAGCGGCCCCATCTGGGACATCGGGTTGAACATGTAGAACCCGGCGGCCGCGAACAGTGCGAGCAGCAGGTGCCCGGCGAACATGGTCGCGAACAGACGGATCATGTGCGTGGCCGGCCGGATGATGAAGTTCGACAGCGCCTCGATGGGCACCACGACCGGCAGGATCCACCCGGGGACGCCGCTGGGGACCAGGCGGGCCTTGAAGTGGGCGGCGGCACCGTGCTCACGGATGCCGACCACGTTCCACAGGACGAAGATGAACAGGGCCAGGACCGCGGGGAAGGCCAGGTTGGAGGTCACCGGCAGCTGGAGGCCGGGGATGAGACCCATGATGTTCATGCAGAAGATGAACAGGAACAGGGTCACCATCAGGGGGAGGTACTTGTCCCCCTTCTTGCCCATGGTGGTCCGGGTGACCTGGTCGCGGATGAACATGACCAGCATCTCGGCCATGCTCTGACCGCGGCCGGGGACGACCTTGGCCTTGCGGGTGGTGAAGTACCAGAAGGCGGCGGCGACGATCAGTGCGACCACCGCGACCAGGTAGTACTTGTTCAGCCCGGAGGTGAGGGGAAGACCGAAGTCCACCCACGGGGTCGGGTTGAAGAGGCTCACTCCCGGAGCCTCGAACCCGCACCCGTCTCCGAAGAGGTGGCAGCCTGATTCGGACGCCGCGACGACGCTCACGTCAGCACCCACGGCGATCCCTTTCGTCGTGACGCAACTCAATCCTTGGTGTTCTCGTCGGGACGGTCCCGCCCACAGCGGGGGCGGACGCACCCGGGTGTTCGGTCAGGACCGGACGTACTGGGCATAGATGAGGTAGATCGAGCCGACCAGGCCCACTCCCAGCCCGATGGGCAGGAAGAGACCCGAGAAGCCCAGGGCCCAGTCCACGACCCAGCCCACGCCGCCCCAGAAGGCGAGCCCTCCCAGCAGGTACGAGATGAGAGTGGTGGCGTTGGCGCCGGACGATTCCTCGTCCTTCTTCGCACTCGACCGACTCATGCTCTCGCTCCGGAAGATAGCAGTAGGTGATCAGGCTCGGCGCACCCCCCCGCCCGAACGGGGTCACCGGCGCGCCTCACTGTCCTCGGACTCGGACTCGTCCTCGCCCGCGGGGACGATGGTCGGCTGCTTGCTGCGCTTGACCGCCACGGCCTGGGCCGTCAGCCACGCGATGACACACGCCAGCGCCGACCAGCCGAACACCTGCGTGTCCAGGGCCTGCGTGCCCTTGAAGGTCAGCAGGACGGCCAGGAGGATGCCGAACTTGGTCGTGTAGACGAGGAAGGCCACCGGGAGGAGGAGCTCCGGACGCCGGCCGCCGGTCCAGGAGATGACGAACGCCGAACTGGCGAACGCACCGATCACCAGGGCGACCGCGAAGAGGGCGCCGAGGAGTCCCTGGACGTTGCTGAGGGCGAAGCCAGCGATCATCGCGACCACGCCGACCAGTGCCGTCGGAATCGCGGCGCCGCGGAGGGTCCGGGCGTCGTGTTCCTGCATCAGAAAAGCTCCGTGAGGTTCAGTGGTTGCCTGCTCGTGAAAGCTATCACAAGGTTTTCGGTGCTGAATCCGGGGGTTCCTTAACGCGACCTTAACGCCTCGGGAAACGCCCGCTCCGCCCGCGTTTCGGGCCTTGTGTCACCTTGGCCACACCCGTCACGACCACCTCGGAGGCACCCCGTACCGGGTGCCGGAAGGGACCTGCGACCCCTTTGCGAGGTCACAGTCCTCTCACCGTTTCACACCGTCCCCGGAACGGGCGCCGCGCGCCCGGTCCCAGGGCAGCAGGCCGCGGCGGCGCAGCCGGGGCAGGGCGATGAGGCCGACCGCGCAGACCGCGACCAGGGCGGTCACCGTCAGCACGACCACCGCGGAGTCGAACACCGACAGCGCCACCGCGGCGAACGCCACGATCCCCGCCCACAGGTACATGAGGAGCACCGCGCGCACGTGGCTGTGCCCCATGTCGAGCAGGCGGTGGTGCAGGTGCCCGCGGTCCGGGGCGAACGGCGACTTGCCCGCCAGGGTGCGGCGCAGCACGGCCAGCACCAGGTCCGCCAGCGGCAGCGCGATGACCAGCAGCGGCAGCGCGATCGGCAGGAACACGACCAGGCCGGAGTTGAACTCCTCGCGGGCGGTGTTGGCGTCGAACTGCCCGGTCACCGTGATGGTGATGGAGGTGAGCAGCAGGCCCAGCAGCATGGAGCCGGTGTCGCCCATGAACACCCTGGCCGGGTGGAAGTTGTGGCAGAGGAATCCGACACAGGTGCCCGCGAGGATGATCGCGATCATCGCCGGGTAGGACTGGCGGACGAACCCCTGCTCCACCGCCACCACGTAGTAGTAGGCGAAGAAGGCCAGGGCCGAGATGCCGACGATGCCCGCGGCCAGGCCGTCCAGACCGTCGGCGAAGTTGACCGCGTTGATGGTCACCACGATGAGCAGCACCGACACCAGCGCGCCCAGCCAGGGACCGAGCGAGAGCTGGGTGCCGGGCAGCGGCAGCCACAGCAGCTGCACGCCCGCGGCGACGAGGATGCCCGCGGCCGCGACCTGCCCGGCGAGCTTGCTCACCGGGTCCATCCCCCACCGGTCGTCGATGACGCCGATGACCGTGATGAGGCCGCCGGCCAGCAGCAGGCCGATCCAGGTATCGGCGACGAACACGTTCTGCAGGTGCGGCAGTTGCGCGGAGAGCAGCAGGGCCACGGCGAAGCCGCCGTAGATGGCCAGTCCGCCCAGCCGGGGGATGGGCTCGGTGTGCACGTCGCGGTCGCGCACCGGCGGCGTGGCGCCGAAGGCGATCGCGAACTTGCGCACCAGCGGCACGAGCAGGTAGGTCACCGCGGCGGCGATGACGAAGGTGAGCGCGTACTCCCGCACGGCCTTGGCCCTTCTGTCTCTGTGTCCCGGGACGGGGCGGTCAGTCGCGGTCGGTGGCCTCGGGCGCGGCCTCCCCGGCTGCGGGCCCGGTGCCCGTCGCGGGGGCGTCGGCGTCGGCGGCCTCGGGGGCGTCCCCGGCCGGCGCGTCCTCACCGGCCTCCCGGGCCTTGGGCCGGTCGGGGCCCTTGCGCAGCTCGCCGATGACGGTGCCGCACACCTCGCGCAGCTTCTCGATGGGGATGGCGCCGCTGCGCAGCACCCGCGGGACCGCGTAGGTGAGGTCGACGATGGTGGAGGGCACCGGCGTCTCCGCCGCCCCGCCGTCGAGGTAGACGGCGACGGTCTCCTCCCCCAGCTGCGCGATGGCCTCCTCGGCCGTGGTCGCGGCCGGGCCGCCGGAGAGGTTGGCGCTGCTGACCGCCATCGGTCCCGTCTCCTTGAGCAGGTCCAGGGCGACCGGGTCCATCGGCATGCGCACCGCGACGGTGCCCTTGGTGTCGCCCAGGTCCCAGGACAGGCTGGGGGTGGCGGCGCACACCAGGGTGAGCGGGCCGGGCCAGAACTCGTCCATGAGGTCGCGGCCGAACCGGCCCAGGTCGTCGACCAGCGCCATCGCCGCGCGGGTCGAGCCGACCAGCACCGACGGGGGCACGTCGCGGCCCCGGCCCTTGGCCGCCAGCAGGTCCGCGACGGCCTTGGGACTGAAGGCGTCGGCGCCGATGCCGTACACGGTGTCCGTGGGCAGCACCACCAGCTCGCCTCGGCGGACCGCGGACGCGGCGTCGGCGATACCGTCCTTGCGGGCGGTCTCGTCCGCGCAGTCGTAGATGCGGCTCACCTGCGTTCACCTCGTTCTCGAGCGGGTGGGCCGGTCGGCGCCGGCCCGGGGGGCGGGATCGTGACGACCGGGCCGGTCAGTCCTCGTGGTCGGCCCGGCGCATGACCACGAAGCGGTCGCGCCTGGCCAGGTCCTTGCGGTTGAGGACGTCGCGCCAGCCCTTGTCCTCGGGGAAGAGCCAGGGGATGTCGATGCCCTGGCCGTCGTGGTGCTCCACGGCCATGGCCCCGCCGGGGCGCAGCAGCCTGCGGCCGACCGCCTCCAGGTCGCGGATCATGTCCAGGCCGTCCTCGCCCGACCACAGCGCGGGGGCGGGGTCGAAGTTGCGCACCTCCGGGGGGATGGCGTCGGCCTCCCGGGTGGGCACATAGGGCGGGTTGCTGATGAGCAGGTCGACGCCGCCGTTGAGCTCGGGCAGCGCGGTGCGCATGTCGCCGTGGTGCAGGGTGACCCGGTCGGCGTGCCCGCTGGCGTCGATGTTGCGCCGGGCCCACTCCAGGGCCGTCGGGTCGATCTCCACGGTGTGCACCCGGGAGCGGGGCACCTCCTGGGCGATCGAGATGGCGATGGCGCCCGAGCCGGCGCCCAGGTCGACGACCAGCGGGTCGGCGACGTCCATGGCGCGCAGCGTCTCGATGGCCCAGTCGACCATGATCTCGGTCTCCGGCCGGGGGACGAACACGCCCGGGCCGACCCTCAGTTCGAGGTAGCGGAAGTAGGCGCGGCCGGTGATGTGCTGGAGCGGCTCGCGGGCCTCGCGGCGGGCGACGCACTCCCAGTACCGGGCGTCGAAGTCGGTGTCGGCGACCGTGTGCAGTTCCCCTCGACGGACACCGTGCACGAACGCCGCGAGCTCCTCGGCGTCCGTGCGAGGCGATGCGATGCCCGCGTCCGCGAGTCTCAGTGTCGCGCGGGCGACCTCGTCGAGAAGAAGGTTCATGATCCCTGGGCCGCTTCGAGCCTTTCCTTGGTGTCCGCGTCCACGAGGGCCTTGACGACGCCGTCCAGCTCCCCGTCGAGGACCTGGTCGAGGTTGTAGGCCTTGTAGCCGACACGGTGGTCGGAGATGCGGTTCTCCGGGAAATTGTAGGTGCGCACGCGCTCGGAGCGGTCCACCGTGCGGACCTGGCTCTTGCGCTCGGCGGCGGCCTCGGCGTCCGCGCTGGCCTGGGCCTCGGCGTAGATGCGGGCGCGCAGGATGCGCATGGCCTGCTCCTTGTTCTGGAGCTGGCTCTTCTCGTTCTGGCAGGAGGCCACGATGCCGGTGGGCAGGTGGGTGATGCGCACCGCGGAGTCGGTGGTGTTGACGCTCTGGCCGCCGGGGCCGGAGGAGCGGTACACGTCGATGCGCAGGTCCTTGTCGTGGATCTCGACCTCGATGTCCTCGGCCTCGGGGACCACCAGGACACCGGCCGCGGAGGTGTGGATGCGGCCCTGCGACTCGGTGACGGGGACGCGCTGGACGCGGTGGACGCCGCCCTCGAACTTGAGCATCGGCCAGACGCCGGTCCCCGGCTCGGGGGTGCCCTTGTTCTTGAAGGCGATGGTGATGTCCTTGTAGCCGCCCAGGTCGGAGTGGGTGGTGTCGATGACCTCGGTCTTCCACCCCTGGCGCTCGGCGTAGCGCAGGTACATGCGGACCAGGTCGGCGGCGAACAGGGCGGACTCCTCGCCGCCCTCGCCGGCCTTGACCTCCATGATGAGGTTCTTGTCGTCGGCGGGGTCGCGCGGGATGAGCAGGAAGCGCAGCCGGTCGGTGAGGCGCTCGGCCTCGGCGGTCAGGCGGTCGGCCTCCTCGGCGAAGGAGGAGTCCTCGGCGGCGAGCTCGCGGGCGGCCTCGATGTCGCTCTCGGTCTCCTTGAGCGCGCGGTACGTCTCGATGATGGGGGTGAGCTGCGCGTAGCGCTTGCCCAGTGTGCGCGCCCGGCCCTGGTCGGCGTGCACCTCCGGGTCGGCGAGCTGCTGCTCCAGCTCGTAGTACTCCCCCAGGAGGTCGTCCAGCTTCACTTGTGCCACCCCGTCTTGATTCGCGTGCCTCGCCTGCCGTGTCGCCCCCGCGGGGGCCGTGGGTCCCGTGGCGCCGGGTGCACCGGCGCCACGGGCGGAGCGGGCGCCGCTACTTGGTGCGCTTGCCGAAGCGCTTCTCGAAGCGGGCGACCCGGCCACCGGTGTCGAGGATCTTCTGCTTGCCCGTGTAGAACGGGTGGCACTCGGAGCACACCTCGGCGCGGATCTTGCCGTCGGTCACCGTGCTGCGGGTCACGAACTGGGCACCGCAGGTGCAGGTCACCTCGGTGGTGACGTACTCGGGGTGGATGTCGGCCTTCATCGTGTGTCTCCTTGTTATGCGCGGCCGCCGGGCGCACGCCTGACGCACCACCGCTGCGGTGGGGCGTCGTGAAGGTCATGCGCGAACCGGTGCCGCGGCGATCCAGGTAAGGGGCGGCGGGTCCTCATGGAGGAGGACGGGCCGTATCCCCGACTACCAGTTTGCCAGAACCACAACCATGCCGTGACCGGTATCTATTCCGCCTTCCCGCCCCTCCCCTCCGCGGTGACGGCGGCGCGGCGCGCGTCGGACCGCCGCAGGTACACGGCGAGCCCGGCGAGCAGCAGCAGGAGCGCCGCCAGGACGAGGGTCCCGGCGTCGAACCCGACCCCGTGGATGAGGATGTGGGCCAGGGACCCGGCCGCGACGACGTAGTAGACCATCGGGATCACCGTCTGGCGGATCAGGTCCCCCTCGCGTCCGGCGAGGCCGACCACGGCGGAGGCGGCGACCACGTTGTGCACGGTGATCATGTTGCCCGCGGCGCCTCCGGCGGCCTGGGCGGCGACCACCGTCTCGGGGGGCACGCCGATGCGTTCGGCGGTGGAGAACTGGAAGAGGGAGAACATCAGGTTGGAGACGGTGTTGGACCCGGCGACGAAGGCCCCGAGGGCGCCGATCCAGGGGGCGTAGAGCGGCCAGGCGGCGCCGCCGAGCTCGGCCGCGCCGGAGGCGAGGGTCAGGGGCATGCTCGCCAGGTCGGTCTCGCCGAAGTCGGCGCCGGTGTTGATGAAGACCCGCACCAGGGGGACGGCGAAGAGCAGGGCGACGGCCGCCCCGGCGAGCTGGGAGCCCGCCATCCCCCAGGAGGCGAGGATCTCGCGGCCCTTCATCCGGTGCAGCCCGTAGGTGAGGAGGCAGACCAGGATGAAGGTCGCGCCCGGGGAGTAGAGGGGTTCGATGGCCTGGGCCACGGGCGTGCCGAAGATGTCGGAGGCCCCGACGGTGATGCCGGTCAGCCAGGCCTTGACGGGGTCGATGGTGCGGGTGGCGACGAGGATGCCCGCCACCAGGAGGTAGGGGGACCAGGCGCGCAGCAGCCCCATGCGCCGTTCGGCGGTCCCGGCCCCGTTCTCCGGCTGGGCGAGGCTCCCGCTCCACCGGGCGAGCCAGTCCTCCCGGGGCGGGAAGTCCCAGGTCTCCTTGGGCATGAGGAAGCCCTTGCGGGCGGCGAGGACGACGATGACCAGGCCGGTCAGCCCGCCCAGGAGGCTGGTGAACTCGACGCCGAGGAAGTAGTTGTACAGGACGGAGGGGACGGTCATGGCGAAGGCCGCGAAGAGGGCGAACCTCCACACCCCGAAGCCGTCGGAGAAGCGCCTGCGGCCCCCGTAGAAACCGCAGAGCATGCAGCTGATGAAGAGCGGGACGAGGGTGCCGGCCGCCGCGTGCAGCAGGACGGTCTGGAACCCGATGTGGGAGACGAACTCGGGGAACGCCAGCCCCAGGACCGAGGCCCGCTCGGCGACGTCGGGCGAACCCTCCAGTCCGCCCGAGACCCCGACCAGGATGGGGGTGCCCACCGCGCCGAAGCTGACGGGGGTGCTCTGGATGACCAGGCCGACCATGACGGCCGCCATGGCGGGGAAGCCCAGGGCGAACATCAGGGGGGCGACCACGGCGGCGGGCGTGCCGAACCCGGAGGCGCCCTCGATGAAGCTCCCGAAGAGCCATCCGATGATGATGGCCTGGATCCGGCGGTCCGGGCTGATGTCGGTGAAGGTGGCGCGGATGGTGGCGATGGCGCCGCTCTTGGTGAGGGTCGCCAGCAGGAGCAGGGCGCCGAAGATGATGTAGAGGAGGCCGATCGCGAGGATCAGGCCCTGGACGGTGGAGGCGGCGACCGCCACCCATTCGGTGTTCCAGGCGGTGACGGCGATGAGGACGACGACCGCGTAGCCGACGGGCATGGCGTACTTGGCGGGGGCCCGGAACCCGACGAGCAGGACGCCGACGACGAGGATCGGGGTGAGCGCGAGCAGGCTGAGCAGGGCGAGGTTGTCCATGTGGACGGCTCCCTGGTGTTGCTGGGGGTACTCGACCGGGCCGACCCTAAATCGTTTTATGAAGCGGGGACATCCCCCGAGGGTGACCTGCAACACATCGGTGATCTTTTTCGTCTGCCAGTGCCCGTTTTCCGGATAACGAAAGAACGGCCCTCTCCTTCCGGAGAGGGCCGTCCGCTTCCCTCGCTCTCCCCACATGGGGGGCGGTGCCGGTTCGGACGCGCACTCGGGACCGCCCCTGGTCTTCGCAGCGGGTGCGGGGACGGGCGGGACCCTACCGGCCGGTGACGACGGACGGCGGCCCTCCCCGGGTGGGGAGGGCCGCCGTGCGCGTCACGCGGTGGGCGCTCAGGTGGTCTTCTGCACCTGGAGCAGGAACTCCGCGTTGCTCTTGGACTCCTTCATCTTGTCCAGGAGCAGCTCGATGGCCTGCTGGGTGTCGAGCGCGTGCAGGACCCGGCGCAGCTTCCAGACGACGTTGAGCTCCTCCTGCGACATGAGGATCTCCTCCTTGCGGGTGCTGGAGGCGTCCACGTCGACCGCGGGGAAGATGCGCTTGTCGGCCAGGGAGCGGCTGAGCTTGAGCTCCATGTTGCCGGTGCCCTTGAACTCCTCGAAGATCACCTCGTCGGCGCGCGAGCCGGTCTCCACCAGCGCGGTCGCCAGGATGGTGAGCGAGCCGCCGCCCTCGATGTTGCGGGCGGCGCCGAAGAAGCGCTTGGGCGGGTACAGCGCCGTGGAGTCCACACCGCCGGACATGATGCGCCCGCTGGCCGGGGCGGCCAGGTTGTAGGCGCGGCCCAGGCGGGTGATGGAGTCCAGCAGGACGACGACGTCCATGCCCATCTCGACCAGGCGCTTGGCCCGCTCGATGGCCAGGTCGGCGACGACCGTGTGGTCCTCGGCCGGGCGGTCGAAGGTCGAGTGGATGACCTCGCCCTTGACCGTGCGCTGCATGTCGGTGACCTCCTCGGGACGCTCGTCCACGAGGATCACCATGAGGTAGCACTCCGGGTTGTTCTCGGTGATGGCGTTGGCGATCGCCTGCATCACCATCGTCTTGCCCGCCTTGGGCGGGGAGACGATCAGCCCGCGCTGGCCCTTGCCGATGGGTGCGACCAGGTCGATGATGCGCGTGGTCAGCACGCCCGGCTCGGTCTCCAGCCGCAGCCGCTCCTGCGGGTACAGCGGGACGAGCTTGGAGAACTCCTGGCGGTTCTTGGCCTGGTCGGGCGACATGCCGTTGACCGAGTCCAGGCGCACCAGGGCGTTGAACTTCTCCTTGCGCTCGCCGTCGCGGGGCTGGCGGACCGCGCCGATGATGTGGTCGCCCTTGCGCAGGCCGTGCTTGCGCACCTGGGCCAGGGAGACGTAGACGTCGCTGGACCCGGGCAGGTAGCCCGTGGTGCGGACGAACGCGTAGTTGTCCAGGATGTCGAGGATGCCCGCGACCGGCAGCAGGACGTCGTCCTCGCCGATCACCGGCTCCGGCTCCTGGCCGCCCCGTCCGCCGCGCCGGTCCCTGCGGTCCCGGCGGCGGCCCCGGCGGCGTCCGCCGAACTCGTCGTCGTCGGCGCCGCCCGCGCCGCCGCGTCCCTGCTGGCCGCCGCCCTGGCCGCCCTGCTGGGAACCTCCGGCGCTCTGGTCGTCGCCGCCGCGGTTGCGGTTGCGGCGGTTGCGCTGGCGCTCACGGCCCTGCCCGGACCGGCCTTCGCGGTCCTCGGAGCTGTCGGAGCCGGTCTTCTGGGGGGTGCTGGATGTCTTGGTCACGCTGCTCGCGGAGGTAGAGGAGTCGGTGCCGTCCACCGATCGGGGCTGGTCGCCGGCCTCGTCCCCGCGCCTGCGGGTGGAGCGGCGGCTCCGGGGCGCCTTCTCGCCCCGCCCCTGGGGGTCGGTCACGGCCTGGTCCGACGACCGGTCGGCGCGCGTGCGCGCCTCGTCCGAGCCCGACGGCTCCTGGGACCGGCTGTCGGTTGCCTCGACCTTACCGGCCTCGGGCTCGGTCTCGGTCTTCTTCGGCGATTTGGCCTTGGTCGGTGCTCCCACGGGACCGCCCTGCTTGGCCTCGATGGCGGCGATGACGTCGCTCTTGCGCATGCGCCCCGTACCGGTGATGCCCAGGCTCGACGCGAGCTTCTGCAGCTCGGGGAGCTTCAGGGCGGCGAGACCGGTGCCGCGCGCCGCGGCGCGGGACCTGCTCGGCGACGTCGTGGCCGAAGCGTCGCCGGCCTCCGCTCCGGAGGCGCCGGTGCCGTTCTTGCTGTCGACCGCCGCGTCCGTTCGGAGTTCGGTGGTGTCGCTCACTAAGGGTCCTTCCCAAGGAGCGGGCTTCGGCCGTCAGCGGGTGCTGGAGCGGCCGGCCCGGTGGTGCGAACCGGCTGGGCCGGGTAGGGCGTGCCCCACGTGGATGTCGGAAACCGGCGAGAAGACGGTCCCCTACCCGATCGCGGCGGGCTCTGGGTACAGCCAGACGTCGGGGCGGGTGGCTCGGTGGTACTGCCGATCGACCGCGGCGGAACGCTCATCCGGGGAGGAGGAGCTGGCAGCGGGGATGTCGACACGTTCGCGGAGAATCCGCGGAATCGACACACCGACCACCGCTTCCGGACGGTCGTGGGACCGGACCACCGGAGTATGGGATGCGGAGGCCGCTGTGGCGGATGAGCACTCGCCCCGCAACGGGGCATCTGGTGCTTCACCTAGCCTAACATCACCAGAGGCCACGGCTATTCCTCGACACATGGTGCTACGGATGGGGAGATGGGGACCGCACCCCCGCCTGCTCGACCGGCAGGGGGCGTATGTCCCAATCATTACCCGCACTACGACGGATTGAATCAAGCGCCTCGGCGATTTCCGGCGAATCGGCCTCCGCCTCCCCCTCCGCCACGGAGCACAGCACCAGGACCGTGGGTCCCGCCCCGGAGACCACGGCGGGGAGTTCCCACTGGTCACGCAGGTCGCGTACGAGGTCGAGGGTGCGCGGCATGGCGGGCGCCCGATACTCCTCGTGTAGCCGATCCCGGGTGGCCGCGTACAGGGTTTCGGGATGGCCACAAACGGCCGCGGTCATCAGCGCGGCACGGCCCGCGTTGAAGGCCGCGTCGGCGTGCGGGACGCTCTCGGGCAGCAGCCCGCGGGCGCGTTCGGTGGACAGCCGCCACCCCGGGACGCACAGCACCGGGAGCAGGCGCGGGTCCGGGGCCAGGGAGACGGCACCCCAGCGGTCGGCCTCGCGGTAGGCGACGGTGTAGCCGCCGAAGACGCACGGGGCGACGTTGTCGGGGTGGCCCTCCAGGTCGGCGGCGACCTGGTAGATCCAGTCGCGGTCCGGGCCGCCGTCGGGACCGGTGCGCCCCAGCAGGGCCGCGGCCGCGGCGACGCCGCCGACGATCGCGGAGGACGACGACCCCAGGCCGCGCGCGTGCGGGATGCGGTTGACGCAGGTCAGCGTGAGGCCGGGCAGCTTCTCCCCGGCGCGGTCGAAGGCCTCGGCCATGGAGCGGACGACGAGGTGGCGGTGGTCCGCGGGGACCTCTCCGGCGCCCTCACCGCTCACCTCCACCCGGAGTTCGCCGTCGTCGCGCAGCACGACCTCGAAGTCGTTGAACAGGGACAGCGCGAGGCCCAGGGCGTCGAAGCCCGGACCCAGGTTGGCGCTGGTGGCCGGGGCGCGGACGGAAACCCGGTCGGGGCGCGGTGGGGTCATGGCGGGGTCTTTCGGTGGGGTCTTCCGGTCGTGCGTGTTCACGGCGGTCCCGCTCCGGCGGGGGCGTGCGGACGCCCCCGCCGGAGGGTGCTCAGGCCAGGTCCAGGGCCCGGGCCGCGGCCAGGGCGTCGACCGGCACGGTGGTGGCCGAGGAGGCCCCGGCCAGGGCCCAGTCGGGGTCCTTGAGGCCGTTGCCGGTGACGGTGCAGACGATCCGGCTGCCGCGCTCGACCAGCCCGGCCTCGACGGCCTGGAGCAGGCCGGCGACGGAGGCCGCGGAGGCGAGTTCGACGAACACGCCCTCCTCGGCGGCCAGCAGCCGGTACGCGGCCATGATCTGGCGGTCGGTGACCTTGTCGATGATCCCGCCGGAGTCGTCGCGCGCCTGCTCGGCCAGGCTCCAGGAGGCCGGGTTGCCGATGCGGATCGCGGTGGCGATGGTGCTCGGGCTGGTGACCGGGGCGCCGTTGACGATCGGGGCTGCGCCGCTGGCCTGGAAGCCGAACATGCGCGGGTTGCGGGTGGAGATCCCGTCCCGGCTGTACTCGGTGTAGCCCATCCAGTAGGCGGAGATGTTCCCGGCGTTGCCGACGGGGATGCAGTGGACGTCCGGGGCGTCGCCCAGGGCGTCGACGATCTCGAAGGCGGCGGTCTTCTGGCCCTGGAGGCGGTAGGGGTTGACCGAGTTCACCAGGGCGACCGGGTAGTCGACGCTGAGCTTGCGGGCGAGTTCCAGGCAGTCGTCGAAGTTGCCGTCGACCTGGAGCAGGCGGGCGCCGTGCACGAGGGCCTGGGCGAGCTTGCCCATGGCGATCTTGCCCTGGGGCACCAGGACGGCGCAGGTCATCCCGGCGCGGATGGCGTAGGCGGCGGCGCTGGCGCTGGTGTTGCCCGTGGAGGCGCAGATGACGGCCTTGGCGCCGTCCTCGGCGGCCTTGGTGATGGCCATCGTCATGCCCCGGTCCTTGAAGGAGCCGGTGGGGTTGAGACCCTCCACCTTGAGGAAGACCTCGCATCCGGTGAGCTGGGATACGCGCGTGGCGGGCAGCAGGGGCGTGCCGCCCTCCTGGAGGGTGACGACGGGGGTGCTCTCGTTGACGGGGAGGCGGTCGCGGTACTCCTCGACGATGCCTCGCCACGCCCGTGCCTTGCTCACGACAGTGTCCCTTTCGGGTGGATGCGGATCCCGCTCGATACGCATGGAGAAGATGGAGAAGCGGCGGGGCGCCGTGGCCCCGTAGCGGACCCGGGACGCTGCCCCCACCTGGTACGAGTCTACGGCCAGGCCGGGATCATCTCGAATCGCGGTCGCCCTTGTCCGCATTCCGAGACGGCCGTCGGCGGGCCGGGGCCGGGGGCGGCGCGGGTGCCGCGCCAGCCCCGGCGGCGGTCAGTCCGCGAAGGTCTCCACGCGCATCACGCTGGCGACCTCGCGGACCATGTCGTGGACGCGCAGGTCCTCGACCGTGCGGCTGAGCGCGGCGTCCGGCGCGGGGTGGCTGACCAGCACCAGCTGGGCGTCGTCGCCGCGGCCCTCCTGGCGCACGTTCTTGATCGACACCTGGTGGCGGGCGAAGATCTCGGCGACCTTGGACAGCACGCCCGGGCGGTCGGCCACGTCCAGCGCCACGTGGTAGCTGGTGATGGTGTCGCCCATGTCGTGGACGCCCAGGCCGGTGTCGTGGCCGCCCTCGGCGACCGAGGTCCCCGCCCGGCGGTTGCGCGCCACCGCGACCACGTCGCCCAGCACCGCGCTGGCCGTGGGGGTGCCGCCCGCGCCGGCGCCGTAGAACATCAGCCGGCCCGCCGACTCGGCCTCCACGAACACCGCGTTGTAGGCCTCCTTGACGCCGGCCAGCGGGTGGTCGACCGGCAGCATCACCGGGTGGACGCGCACGCCCACCGACTTGTCGTCCTCCGAGCGCTGGCAGATCGCCAGGAGTTTGACCACGCAGCCCATCGCCCTGGCGCTGGCGATGTCGGCGGCCGTCACCCCCGTGATGCCCTCGCGGTGCACGTCGGCGGCGGTCACCCGCTGGGTGTGGAAGGCCAGCCGCGCCAGGATCGCGGCCTTGGCGGCGGCGTCGAAGCCCTCCACGTCGGCCGTCGGGTCGGCCTCGGCGTACCCCAGGGCCTGGGCCTCCTCCAAGGACTCGGTGAACCCGGCGCCCAGGGAGTCCATCCGGTCCAGGATGTAGTTGGTGGTGCCGTTGACGATGCCCAGCACCCGGTTGACGCGGTCACCGGCCAGCGAGTCGCGCAGCGGGCGCAGCAGCGGGATGGCGCCCGCCACCGACGCCTCGTAGTACAGGTCCACCCCGGCCTCGCGGGCGGCCGCGTGCAGGGTCTGGCCGTCCTCGGCCAGCAGCGCCTTGTTGGCCGTGACCACGGACTTGCCCGCCCCGATCGCCGCCAGGATCAGCGAGCGCGCCGGCTCGATCCCGCCGATGACCTCCACCACGACGTCGATGTCGGGCCGGGTGGCCAGGGCCATGGCGTCGGTGGTCAGCAGCTCGGGGGAGACGCCGCGGGCGCGGTCGATGCGCCGCACCGCGATCCCGCCGACCTCGATGGGCGTGCCGATCCGTGCGGCCAGCTCCTCGGACTGCTCCTCGATCAGGCGAACGACTTGCGAACCCACAACGCCGCATCCGAGCAGCGCCACCTTCATCGCCATTTGGGCGTGACTCCCAGTTCTCTCGTGATCCTCTGACCGTCGCCGCGCGGACCGGTCAGCCGACGTCCAGGCGGAGGAGGTCCTCCTCGGTCTCCCTGCGCACGATCACGCGGGCGGCACCGTCCCGGACCGCGACCATCGCGGGCCGCGGCAGGTGGTTGTAGTTGCTCGCCATGGAGAGGCAGTACGCGCCGGTGGCCGCGACCGCGACGAGGTCGCCCGGGCGCAGGTCGGCCGGCAGGTACAGGTCGTGCACGATGATGTCGCCGCTCTCGCAGTGCTTGCCCACCAGGCGGGACAGCATCGGCCCGGCGGCGCTCTCGCGCGAGACGAGGCGGCCGGTGTACTCGGCGCCGTACAGGGCGGTGCGGATGTTGTCGCTCATGCCGCCGTCGACGCTGACGTAGGTGCGGATGCCCTCGACGTCCTTGACCGTGCCGACCTCGTAGACGGTGATCCCGGGCGGGCCCGCGATGGCGCGGCCCGGCTCCACGGCCAGGCGCGGCACCGGCAGCCCGGCCTCCTCGCACTCGCGGCGCACGATCGCCGTCAGGCCGTCGGCGATGGTCTTGGGGTCCAGCGGGGTGTCGTCGGAGGTGTAGGCGATGCCCAGGCCGCCGCCCAGGTCCAGCTCGGCCAGGGTGACGCCCAGGTCGGTGTGGATCCCGGCGAGGAACCGGGTGACGCGGCGCGCGGCCACCTCGAAGCCGGAGGTGTCGAAGATCTGGGAGCCGATGTGCGAGTGCAGGCCCACCAGGTCTAGGTGCGGCGCGTCCAGCACCCGGCGGACCGCCTCGGCGGCCGCGCCCGTGCTCAGCGCGAAGCCGAACTTCTGGTCGTCGTGGGCGGTGGCCACGAACTCGTGGGTGTGGGCCTCCACACCGGTGGTGACGCGGATCAGGACCTTCGGGGTGCGGTCCAGCCCGGCGGCGACGCGCTCCAGGCGCTCGATCTCGTCCAGCGAGTCGATGATGATCCGGCCGACGCCGGCCTCGACCGCCCGGTGCAGCTCGCGCTCCGACTTGTTGTTGCCGTGCATGCCGATGCGGTCGGCGGGCACCCCGGCGGCCAGGGCGACCGCCAGCTCGCCGCCCGAGCAGACGTCGAGCTTGAGGCCCTCCTCGATCACCCAGCGGGCGACCGCCTTGGTCAGCAGGGCCTTGCCCGCGTAGTAGACGTCGGACCCGGCGAACGCCGTGGCGTAGTCGCGGGCGCGCGCCCGGAAGTCCTCCTCGTCCATGACGAAGAGGGGCGTCTGGTAGGTGTCCGCCAGCTCGCGGACGTCGACGCCGCCCACGACCAGGGCGCCGTTCTCGCGGCGTGCGGTGGCGGGCCACACCCGGGGGTCGAGGGCGTTGAGGTCCTCGGGCGGCAGCGGCGGGTTGTCCTCGGGGAGGATCTCCGCGTGACGGGATCCGGCGGGGTGGGCGTAGCGGCTCATAACGGGCTTTCGGCTGGAACGGCGTGACGGGAGGGACGGCACCCCTCCCCCATTGTCCACTTCTCCGATCGGAACGCGGGCGTCGGGTGCGGCCCACCGGGCGCGGCGGGGTCACAGCCTTGTGGGCGCGGACACCCCGAGCAGGAACAGCCCGGTGCGGAGAATCCCGGCGACGGCGGACGGCAGCGCCGGGTCGGCGGTGGTGTACCCCGCCTGCGCGGTCGCGGCGGAGGGACAGGTCCGCCATTCATCGTAGGCACCGGCCAGGGTTTCCAGGTATCGGACCAGGATATGGGGTTCCTCTCGGCGGGCCGCCCCGGCCAGCGCGCTGGGTCCGTCCACCAGGGCGCGGCGCACCGGGGCGGTGTGCCGCTCGCAGGCCGCGTGCCGGGGCGCCCCCTCGGCCACCCACCGTTTCCGGGAGACCGCGTGGGCGTGGGCGTAGCGCAGCCGGAAGGCCGGGTTGGCGTCGGTCAGGCGGGCCCACGCGCCCGGGTACTCCGCCGACGGCAGCACCGGGAGGTCGCGGCCGGTCGTCTCCGTCTCGCGCGGGCGCTCGGGGATGGAGCGGCAGAACGCGATGCGGGCGCTGTCCTCGCCGACCGCGCCCAGCGCCCGAGCCGCGGGGGTGAACAGCCCGGCCCGGTCGCCGTCCAGGTAGGGGTCCCGCCAGGAGACCTCCCCCGCCTCCGGCACCGCGGGGGGAGCGTCGCCCGTGGCCAGGGCGATGCGGGAGCGCGCGTCCGCCCGCGCCCACCGGCGGGCCTGGGCCACCGGCCCGGCCGCGTGCAGGGCGGTGCGGGGCCACTCCCCCGCCCCGTCCCACCCGCGGCCGGTGAGGAAGCGGGGACCGTCCGCGGCCGCGCCCAGCAGGTCGTCGCGCTGGCGCGCGCCCAGGGTGACGTTCAGAAAGCCCCGGTCGTCGGCGTGCAGCCGGGCGTAGGACAGGCGGCCCCGGTCGCGCAGGTCGGCCATCCGGGCGGCGATGCGCCCGGCCACCCGCAGGTGCGGCCGCCCGGACCCGGGGGGCAGGCGGTCGCCCACCAGGCCCACCAGGCGCGGTGCCAGGGCGGTCGCGGCGTCGGCGCCCTCGGCGGCCTGGTCGCCGCGCGGCCACACGAACGGGATCCGCTCCGCGGGCAGGTCGAAGGCGTCGGCGGCGGCGGACCTCACGACCGCCTCCAGGTCGGCCGGGGTCACCCGCGCCCCCCGAGCAGGCCGCGTACGACGTCGATCAGCGCGTCGGGGTCGAACGGCTTGGTGACGTAGGCGTCCACGCCGATCCGCTCGCCCCGCCGCACGTCCTCCTCCTGGGTGCGCGCGGTGACCAGCACGATGGGCAGCGTCCGCGTCCGTTCACCAGCGCGCAACCGCTCCGCGGTCGTCCAGCCGTCCAGCCGGGGCATCATCACGTCGAGGGTGACCACGTGCGGGTCGATGTACCCGATCCGGTCGAGGCAGTCCTGCCCGTCCACGGCGGTGAACACCTCGAACCCCTCCAGTTCGAGGTTGAGGCGGATCAGTTCCCGGATCACGTCGTCGTCCTCGACGACGAGAACCCGTGCGGGCAAGGCGTTCACGGCGCGACACTACCGCCGCGGGGGCGGGCCGCACCACCGGAACGGGGGGATCCGCCGCGCGCGGCAAACGGGTGGACGAAGCGCGCGGAGCCCCTGCTACAGTTGTTCACGCAAGCCAGCCCCCTTAGCTCAGGGGATAGAGCAACGGCCTCCGGAGCCGTGTGCGCAGGTTCGAATCCTGCAGGGGGCACTTCGCAGATGGGAACACTCTTCGAGGGTTCCCATCTCTTCATTTCTGATCCTTCTCCGGGGTCGGCGACCCGTTGGGCCGCTCGGACCGACTCGTCCAGGCTCTCCGCCGCGAGGGTGACCCTGATGTGCACGTGGTTGGCCCACTTGTCATAGGTCAGTTCCAGGCGGAAGGCTTCGAACAGCCGTCTCAGTACCTCTTCCGGCACCTTGTCCAACTCCACTGCTTGGACGGGGATCGCGTCCAACATCTCGGGGGCCACTCGGACCGGGGGTCGCTCGCGGAGTTCCCTGAGTTGTCGGTCGATCTCCTCCTTCTCAGTGTAGAGACGCTCTGCCCGTTCTCTGATGTCCCCTGCCAACCGTGATGCCGGGTCGTCCACGAACTCCAACTGCCCGAGAAGCCTGTCCCGGCGCTCGTTCAGTTCCTCTTGCCGACGCTCCAGAGACGAGACGGCCTGTTCGTGCTCGCGGAGGGCGGCGGTATCCGCGTCCGGTATCGCCGCGAACAGGGCTCGGCTGCGTGCGGGACTGAACACGCGGTCTGTGAAGAAGCCCAGAACCGCTTCCATGAGGTAGGCCTCGCGCACCCACACACTCTTGGGGTGGGATGCTTCACACTTTCCCTTCGGGGGTTGACAAGCGAAGTATCCGACTTCCCTCCGAGTCTTGCCGAACATGCGACGCCCGCATAGAGCACATCGAACATAGGAGCGAAGTCGGTAGGAGCGCGCCGCTTGGGGGTGAGCTTGGTTGATGCCGCTCCTCTGCCGGGACCGGACACGATGGCCCGCGATCTTCTGCGCCGCAATAAAGGTGTCGACGGACACCAGGGGCTCATGGGTCGGCTGGCTGGACCACACCCACTCCTCCGGCGGCTTGAGACGGCCACCGGCCTTGGTCCCCCGGCGGTTCCAGACCATGAAGCCGCAGTACTTCGGATTGGTGAGCACACCGCGGACCGAGCCGCCCGTCCACTTCCCCACCGCACGACGGGGATCCACAGGCCTCGGGGGAGGAAAGCGATCCGGTTGGAGGTTGAGCACATCGGCGATGGCCTCATACCCCAGCCTCCTGTGCACCCGGAGCTCGAAGATCCAGGTGACGGTCGGTCCTCGGAGCGGGTCGGGGGTGAGTCGGTGCTTGGTGGCCCCTTCGGCGCGTTTGGCGGGAACCGGATGAGGAACTTTTAGAGGCATGTAGCCATACGGGGGCGAGCCGACATTGAAGCCCTGTTCTGTGTGGGTTTCGAACCCGCCCCAGGACTTCTCCAGGAGTTCGAGGACATACCACTCGGCCACCCCCTGCTTGACTCTGCGCGTCAGGATCTGGGTGGCCTTCTTCCCGTTCTCCATGATGGGCTCATCTGAAGCGAGCAGGAGGACGCCGAGTTGTTCCAAGCGGTGTTCGATCTGGCTGCTGATGTAGGAGCGCCGGGCAAGGCGCTCTATGGATTCACAGATCACCGCATCGAATCGTCGATCTTCTCGGGCCGCTTCTTCGAGCAGGTCTTGAATTCCCCCGTCTCGGGGGACCGGGATGGACATGGCCTCGTGTGCCTTGCCACGGCCCCGGTCCTTCAGGTCCATGCGGCCCGACTCGACGTCGTAGAAGTGGGCGACGATCATGCCGCGCGGGGGCAGGCTGGCGCGGGAGTTGGCCAGCTGGCGAGGGATCGACAGGGTGGCGTCCTGCTTGTCATCGGTGGAGGTGCGACCGGCGAAAGCCACCCTGAGCGCACCTCCCTTCAGCCCCGCGCGGAATCGTCTGGTGGTGCTGGTGAAGACTTCCGGGGGGATCGGGGGGACCGCCCCCTGTTGTGCAGTACCCATTCCAAGACTTCCTTGATGGACAATGCCTGCTCCCTCAGCAGCCCGCTGTCTTCGAGGGGTGAGAACTCAAAGGTCACGGACAAGCCGGGACCCCGTGAGGCGCTGAAGGGTTGGTCCGCTTCAGGATATTTCACGTTGCCTTCGCCCACACCATTCGCGACTCCGCTTTCCTTGCCAGTCGGCGTTTCGGTCTGATCATCGAATCCGCTCGAATCAGCCGACACAGCCCCACCTCCCATCGGTACCACCGGCAACCTTCTTCGTTGCCGCGGCAAAGGGGGAATATTTCCGGCATGCCGATTGATGAGGAGAAGCATCTGTCCGTTGCCGCACCAGAAGCGATTTCATCCACTTCCTCCGAAATCGGCATTGGTCTCGGCAATGAGGTGCCGCATGGCAACGGCCGCCTGCTGCGGCACCACGCCGTTACCGAGGATGTGGAGCTGGGCGGTGCGCGGCAATCCGAGGTCGGGGTCGGTGACCCACCCGGCGGGGAGGCCCATCATCCACTCGACCAGGGCGGCACTGAGCCGAGGTTGCCCGCGGGTGCCGCGTTCGGTGGGCGGCGGTGCCGTCCTGCCGAGCACTTCCTCCCACCGGTGGATCGCCGGTGCGTACTCGCCCCATGCGTACGCGAAAGGCGGAGTCAGCCCTGGGGATCGGTGCGGTGAGTGGCGAGAGCTGCGGAGGGCAGTGTGGGGTGCCCTGACGAACTCCGTTGCCGGGGGCTGCCCTTGGTGGCGTCGCTGGCCAGCGGGGTGGGCAGGAGCCTGTCGGTGAGTCTGGTGTGCGCAGTGCGGGTGCGTACGCACGCGGGGGTGTGCGGCGGGTGGCAGAGCACATCGCCCACCCGCACCTGCCGCCCCCGCCGCTTGCGGGTGTGCGGGTCGGCGGGCCCCCGGTGCCCGTCGCTGGCGCACGGGGTGGGCAGCAAGGAACAGCCGCTCACGCCGGTGGCACGCACCGAGGTCGCTGGCGCGTACGCAACACCATCGCGCGTCGTACCCCGTGCGGGCCAGGTCCGCGAGAACCCGGTCGAGCCCTCGGCCTTTCCAGCGGAGCGCGGCCACGTTCTCCAGCACGAGGAGGTTCGGTCGTAGATGGCGAACGGCGTCCATGACGAACGTCCAGACACTGGAACGGGTCCCTTTCTCGATGCCGGCTCCGCGTCCTGCGGCGCTGATGTCCTGGCAGGGGAATCCTGCGTTGAGCACGTTGGGGCGCTCCACATCGCTCCAGCGCACCGACGAGAGGTCGCCGAGGTTGCGTACGCCGGGGAACCGGTGCGTGAGCAGTCGGGTGACGTGGGGGTCGTTGTCGGCGACCCAGGCCAGGCGGGCATTGCCGCCCAGTGCCGCGGCAACGCCCATGTCGAGCTCGGCGTAGCCGGTGCACAACGAACCGATCGTGAGCGGTTCGGTGAGAGCAGCGGTGGTGGTGTGCGGCAACGATCCCGGGGTCACTGGGTTTCGCTCCCTTCTGCCGCTGCCGCTGCCGGGGCGGCATCGGCTCGGCACGACCACGGCGAGCACCCTTCGGGTTCGGGGCCCGAGGGGGCGGTCAGGTCGACCTGGTCCAAGGGTTTGCGGGAGACGTGCAGGTAGTAGGTGCCGTGCAGCGGCATGCCGCTGCGGGTGGCGGCGGGGTGGCCGTGCCGGATGGCGGCATCGAACGCCACGGCGTCCTCGAACGCCGCCGGTTCTGTTGCCGCCATCTCGGCCCAGGAGGCGGTGGAGCGGTAGGGGCATCCGATGCAGGCGGAGCGGGGGGTGTCGCCGAGGCCATGGGCGGTGAGGTGTGAGCGGCAGTCCCGGCGGGTCCACCCCAGATCCAGCAGCGGGAACTCGTTGCGGAGGTTCTTCACGTCGGCGTCTTTGGCGCGGTGGACCTCATCGAGGCTGATGCCGATGGCCTGGGTGGCGTAGACCCCCGTGGGGACGCGGGCCGGGTGCGGGTAGCCCAGCAGGCGGCGGGCCTCCTTCTTCAAGGGTTTGATCTTGTATTCGCTGGTGCACTGCCTGCGGGCCATCCCGCGCTGGCCCTGGGGGCCCAGGACGAACAGGGGCATTGATGCGAACCGGTGCCGTTCGTCCAGGGCGTCGCGACGGATGTTGCCGGTGCTCACCCGCAGCAGCGAGATGCCGGCGTCGGCGGCGATGTGTTCCAAGCGCTCCAGGTGCCGGTAGACACGCGCGGGTTCCCATCCGGTGTCGGCGAACAGGGCGTAGTCGAAGCGCGGGATGGCGCCCTGGGCGGCGAGCAGGAGCAGGGTGCTGGACTGCACCCCGGCGCCCAGGGAGAGCAGCCTCAAGGTCGGCGGCGGGTCGTGGGGGTCGCGCATCAGGGGTGTCGGCGTGTGGTCGGTGCCTCACCCTCTTTTTGCGAACCGGGGGCGGGATCGGGCGCGGGGGGTGCGTACTCACCGGGTCCGCACGACGCGCACCGCGGGCGGAGTGCTCATTTTGTGCTGATGGGGCGTGTGGTCATGGGTGGCGGTGACCGTGACGACACGAAAGGGACCCCGTCCATGCGCCCCTCTGTTTCCGCCCCCGTCTTTCCGCTGGCACGTGTCCGCCGAGCCTTCACCGCCCTGGTCGGACCGCCCGACCCGTGGCGGGTGGAGTTCGCCACCCCGGAGGGTCCTCGGGAGGTGGATCTGCTGCGGGTGGCGGCCCTGGTGCCGCACCTGCCCCGGGAGATCTCGGATGCGCTGTGGCGGGAGGTGATCGACCGCGCGCGTGGCAAGGGAGATGACTGGGCCGTGGTCGCCGTCGGGTTGGGGTTCAAACCGCTGAGGTCGGTGGTCGACCGGCTCTCGCGCAGGCGCCGGTTCGGTGCCCGCCGTGAAGAGTTGGAGGCCGAGGTGATCGCGGCGTGGATCCAGGAGGTGGACCGGGTCGATGTGGCGCAGCCGGGTGTGCTGGGTCGCCTGTGGGCGGGTGCCTACCGGGCGGGGCAGCGGTGGCGGTACGCCGCCGACCGTGATCTGGCCCAGCTCACCGGCCTGCCGTCCGATGCCGAGGCCCCGTTGGTGGGCCATCCGGAGGAAGCGCTGATCCGCGCCGTGCAGTTGGGTGTGATCACGGGGACGGATGCCTGGCTGGTTGGTGCGACCCGGTTGGAGCGGCATTCCCTGAAGACCGCGGCGGCGCACCTCGGCATGCCCTACCCCACGGCGAAGCGGAGGCGGCAACGCGCCGAGGCCGGGTTGACCGTGTGGCTGCGCGAGGAGATCCGCACCGGCGGGTGATCCCGAACGCGGGCGTAGGGCGCAACCAGTAGATGACAGCGGCCCTATGCGTTGTCCGGGCGGCGGGGTGGTCGGTTCGCCTCACCCTCACCGATCCACCTGTGGAAAGGAGAAGGCCCCGCCGCCCGCCACCCCTTTTTGGGAGGTGCTCTGGTGCCGACACGTCCTCGAACCCCCGCCCGTGCGCTGGCCCGTGCAGCGGCCACGCCCCTGCTCGCCGCCGCTCTGCTCATCGCCCTGGCGTCGGCGGGGTGGGCGCAGGAGACCGACCCCGGTGTCACCGATCTGGACACCGTCATCACCAACATCCGCAACTGGATCGTCGGCCTTCTGGTGGCGTTCGCGACCCTGCTGCTCACCGTCGGCGGGTTGCGTTACCTGCTGGCCGGCGGCGACCCCGGCGAGGTCAACAAGGCCAAGGACACCCTGAAGTACAGCGCGCTGGGCTACTTGGTCGCGGTCCTGGCCCCGATCCTGGTGGAGATCCTGCGGGGATTCGTGGGGCTGTCGTGACCCCGCTCCGGGCCGGTGTGCCCGTCCTCGTGGTCCTGGTGGTGCTGGCGAGCACTGCCGTCCCGGCGCACGCCGCCGTGGTGCCGGTGGAGGTGGCGCCCCCTTCTGATCCTCCGCCCACCGATCCCGAGGAGTGCGGGCTGGTCGACTACTCCTGCCGGATCACCGTCGGGGTGTACCTGTGGGTGGTCGGGCTGATCGCCGACCTGATCAACACCGCCCTGACCCTGGCGGTGCTGCCCGCCCTGTTCACTCCCCCGCCCACCGACGGGATCCGGCAGGCGTGGGAGACCTCCCAGACGGTGGCGAACGCGCTGTACGTGCTCGCGGTGGTCGCCGCCGGGGTGCTGGTGATGAGCTACCAGACCGTCCAGACCTCCACCGCCCTGAAAGAGATCCTTCCCCGCCTGGTGTTGGGGTTCGTCGGCGCCAACGCCTCCTACCTGCTCACCGACCTGATGCGGGAGCTGGGCAACGGCATCTCGGTGAACATGATGGACGGGGCCGCGACCGTGGAGAACCTCTCGTCCAGTGTGGGACGGATCCTGGGCGACCCCGTCGGCGAGCTGCTGACCATCGTGCTGCTGATGCTCGTCGCGTCGCTGTTGTGGTTCTTCTTCGTGCTCGCGCTGCTGCTGCGGATCCTGCTGTGGTGGCTGCTGACCGCGGTGGCCCCGCTCGCGCTGGCCTGCCACGCCCTGCCCCAGACCGACGGTCTCGCCCGCATGTGGTGGCGGTCCATGGCCGCGCTGCTGGCGATCCAGGTCGGCCAGGCGCTGGTGCTGCGGATCATGGTCACCGTGTTCCTGGGGCGCGAGAGCGCCCTGGGCGACCTGGCCCAAGCGGTCGGGAACATCCTCGATGTCCTGCTGCTCATCGTGTGCCTGTACGTCCTGGTACGCATCCCGTTCTGGGCGTTCAAGCAGGTGTTCAACCTGCAATCCTCCCCCGTGGTCCGCGCGGTCAAGACCGTGGCCGCCCTGCTGATCTTCCGCAACATCGGCAAGGCCCTCGCCACGGCACGGGCGGCGAAGGCCACCCGGGCCGCCTCGGCCTCGGGGCGTGCGGCGACCGTCCCCGCGCCCCCGGCACCAGCCCCGCGACGTGCCCGGGTGTGGGTGCAGCCGGAGCTACCGAACTTCGACGGCAACCTCCCCTACCGACAAGATCCGCTACCGGGGATTGACCGGCAGATCGACCGCCGCGCTCAGGCCCGTTTACGGGAGCGGCGCCGCTACTTCCAGCCCCCGCTGTCCCCGCCCCGACCCACGCACTGGCGGCAGGACGCGTTGCCGCAGTGGCGTGAGCCGGTGCCGCGGCAAGAGCCGCTGCCGCAGGCCCGCCGCCTGCCGCCGCCCCGCAGGCGCCCGGTCCAGCCTGCCCTGTTCGATCCCCCGTCCCCGAACCGCCCGAGGAGGTCGTAATGGCGCGTGTGCGCATGCCCGCCGACATAGAACGCGAAGACAAGATCCTGGCCGGGCTCACCGCCCGACAGCTGGTCATCATCGGCGCCCCGGGCATCCTGCTGTGGGCCCTCTACCAGGGCCTCGGCCATCTGGTGCATCCGCTGGCGATCGCCGTGGCCGCCGTCCCGGTGATGGGCGCGGCGACCGCCGCCGCTCTGGTGCAAAGGGACGGGCTGAGCCTGGACCGGCTGCTGCTCGCCGCAGTGCGCTTCGCCCGTTCCCCTAAACGCCGGGCCAGCGGCATCGCAGGGGCGTTGCCTGTGCCGTCGTGGGTTCGTGCCGACACGCCGCGGCTCCCGTCCCCGTGGGATCTGCCGGTCCACGCGATCGGTGATGACGGTGTGGTGGACCTGGGCGAACATGGCTGCGCCGCCGTGGTGGCCTGCACGACGGTGAGTTTCTCCCTGCGCACCCCCGCCGAGCAGGCCGGGCTCGTGTCCGGGTTCGCCTCCTTCCTCAACTCCCTCACCGCCCCGGTGCAGATCGTGATCCGCGCCGAGTCCATTCGCCTGGACCCTTTGGTGGACTCGCTTGATCAGGCGGCGCCGGGGTTGCCGCATCCGGCGCTGGAGGCTGCCGCGCGGGACCACGCCGACCACTTGGCCGCGCTCGCCCGTTCGCAGTCCCTGCTGCGGCGGCAGGTGCTGGTGGTGGTGCGCGATGCCGGTGACATCTCTCGGGCGGCGGCGACCGTGCGGCGGCGTGCCGAGGACGCGGTGCGGGTGCTGGCCGCCGCCGGGACCCTGGCACGTCTGCTCACCGGACCGGAGGTGCACGCGGTGTTGGTCTCGGCCGCCGACCCCGCTGGCCGCCACGGCCCGCCCGAAGCGCTGGCGCCTACGGATGCGGTGATCACCGGACCCACAGGAGGAGGTGAAGAGGGCTGATGTTCGCGTGGAAGAAGAAGGATGAGAGCACTGCCGCCACCCGCTCAAAGCGCGGCCCTGGCCCGGTGGACGCCGAAGTCGAGGTCGGAGTACGCCATATCCGTGTCGGTTCCGGGGTCAGCGCGGCATGGGCGGTGACCGGGTACCCGGCCGAAGTCGGCGAGGCATGGCTGGAGCCGCTGCTCACCTACCCGGGACGGCTGGACGTGTCGCTGCACATCGAACCGATCCCCGCCCAGACCGCCGCCGACCGGCTGCGCCGACAGATGTCCCGCCTGGAGGCCTCCTCCCGAACCATGGCGGAGAAGGGCAAGCTGGAGGATTTCGAGGCGGAGGTCGCCGCCGAGGACGCCCGGGAGATGGCCGCTTCCCTGGCCAGGGGCGAAGGAAAGCTCTTCCGGGTCGGGCTCTACCTGGTGGTGCACGCCCGTACCGAGGAGGAGCTGGCCGAGGAGACCGACCACATCAGGACTTTGTGTTCCTCGATGCTGGTGGACCTTCGCCCCGCTTCCTACCGCCAGCTCCAGGGCTGGGTGTCCTCGCTGCCGGTGGGGGTGGATCTGCTGGAGCAGCGGCGTGCCATGGACACCCCCGCCCTGGCCGCCGCCTACCCGTTCGCGTCCCCGGATCTGGCGGTGCAGACCAGCGAGCGGGCGATCCTCTACGGCCTCAACGCCTCCTCCTCAGGGGTGGTGGTGTGGGACCGGTGGAGCCAGGACAACTACAACTCGGTCGTCCTGGCCCGTAGCGGTGCGGGCAAGTCCTACTTCTGCAAGGTGGACCTGCTGCGGTCCCTGTATGCGGGGGTCACCGCCGCCGTCATCGACCCGGAGGACGAGTACACCCGCCTCACGAAGGCCGTGGGCGGTACCGTCATCCGTCTCGGCTCACCGGGTGTCCATCTCAACCCGCTCGACCTCGCCGTGGACAGCGGTGCACGGCGCGATGCCGTCAGCAGGCGGGCGCTGTTCCTGCACACCCTGCTCGGGGTGATGCTCGGCGGGGCCCTGCCCGCACGGCAGAGGGCGGCGCTGGATCGGGCGGTGGTGGCCACCTACCGGGCCGCCGGGATCACCGCCGATGAGACCACTTGGTCCCGTCCCGCGCCGCTGCTGAAGGACCTGGCAGCCACCCTGGCCGAGGTCCCCGACGAGCACGCCCAGGATCTGGCTGTTCAGCTCGCGCCGTTCGTCACCGGGTCCTATGCGGAGCTGTTCAGCGCGCCGACCACCCGCCGCCCGGAGGGACACCTGGTGTCGTGGAGCCTGCGCCGGCTTCCCGACGAGCTGAAAGCTGTGGGCACCGTGCTGGCGCTGGATTCGATCTGGCGGACCGTGGCCGAGGCCACCCCCACCCACCCGCGGCTGATCCTGGTGGACGAGGCCTGGACCCTCATGCAGGAGCCCGAAGGGGCGAGGTTCCTCTTCCGGCTGGCCAAGGCCGCTCGGAAAAGGTGGGCCGGGTTGACCGTCGCCACTCAGGACGCCGCCGATGTGCTCGGCAGCGACCTGGGGCAGGCGATCATCGCCAACGCCGGCACCCAGATTCTGATGCGGCAGGCTCCCCAGGCCATCGACCGGGTCGCCGAAGCGTTCTCCCTGTCCGACGGGGAGAAGCAGTACCTGCTCACCGCCTCCCCCGGGGATGCGCTGCTGTGCAGCGGTTCGGATCTGCGGGTGGCCTACCGGGTGGTGGCCAGCGACACCGAACACGCCCTGGTCACCACCAACCCCGCCGAACTCTCCGCCGAGCACACGCCCGCGCCCACGGGCCCGGGCTTGGAGGAGGACGAGGAGGAGTGGCTGTGAGCGTGCTCTCCGACCTGGACGGGGTGCTCGGTGTGTTCACCACCCTGGCCGGGATCGTCGGCGCCGCGGTGCTGCCCTGGTGGTGGGTGCCGGTGGTGTGGGCGGGCCTGATCGCCAGCAAGCGGTGTCTGGTGTGGGTGCGCCACCGCCACTGGGCGCACGGGGCGCAGGTGGTGGAGATCCTGCCCCCGCCGACTGCGGAGATCCACCACGCAGAAGCGTTCTGGACGCAGATGCTCGGCCTGCTGCGCCCCGCCTGGAAACGGGCGCTGTTCGGGCAGCCACAGGTGGCGTGGGAGTACGTCATCGACCAGGCCGGGCTGCGCATCCGGGTGTGGGTGCCCGGCGGTCTGCCGCCCCGGATGGTGAGCCGGGCGGTGGAGGCCACCTGGCCCGGCGCGTCGACCACCACCTCCCCCGCCGATGCCGCGTCCTTCACGGGTGTGGGGCGGGGTGGGATGCTGCGGCTGGCCCGCCCCGACCACTACCCCCTGGCCACCTCCCACGAAGAGGATCCTCTGCGGGGGCTGATCGGCGCCGCGGCCTCCCCCGCCGAGGGGGAGACGATCCTGGTGCAGGTCATCGCCCGCCCGGTCACCGGGGTGCGCCTGCATCGGGCCAATCAGGCGGCCGCAAACCTGCGGTCCTCCCACAGCGTGACCTCGCGGGTGTTCGACACCCTCACCCCCGGTGGCGGACGCGGCGCGGCCGGGTGGGCGGCGCTGCGCCCGGAGGTGTCCGGGGAGATCCGCGCCATTTTGGCCAAGAGCGTGCGCCCTCGCCTGGAAACGGTGGTCCGCCACCTGGTCACCACCCCGGGCAGCAGTCCGAGCGAACATCAGCGGCGCAGGGGCCGCATCCACGCGATCACCGGGGCGTTCAGTGCGTTCAGCGCCTACAACCACTACCGGCGCCGCCGCACCCCCCTGGTGGCCGACCGCCTCGCCGAACTCAGGTTCCTGCGCCGCGGGGACCTGCTCTCGGTCGCCGAGCTGGCCGCCGTGGCACACCTGCCGCTGGACGAGGCCGTTCCGGGGCTGGAGCGCGCACCCGCCAAACCGGTTCCCCCACCGCCCGGTTTGGCGGGCGATGACCCCGATGCGCGGGTGCTGGGCACCTCCGATGCCGGACCCGGCCGGGTGATCGGCCAGCGCGCCGCCGACGCCCGCCACCACACCCACATCATCGGCGGCACCGGTACCGGTAAGACCTCGCTGCTGCTGAACATGGCCCTGGACGACATCGCCAAGGGGCGCGGGGTGGTGTTCATCGAACCCAAGGGCGAGTCCACCCTGCTGCTGTCGCGGATGCCCGAGGAGGCGATCGAGCGGGTCGTGCTCATCGACCCCGACGACAACGCTCCCCCACCGGCGTTGAACCCGCTCGCCGTCAACGACCAGGGGCGCAGTGCGGACACCATCACGGGGATCTTCAAGCGGATCTTCGCCGACTCCTGGGGGCCAAGGACCGAGGACATCCTGCGCTCGGCCTGCCTGACCCTGGCCGGGACCCCCGACGCCGGGCTCGCCAACATCCCCCGCCTGCTGGAGAACGCCTCGTTCCGGGCACGTACCGTCGCCCAGGTCACCGACCCGGTCCTCCAGGGTTTCTGGCAGTGGTTCGATGAGCAGTCCGGTCCGGCCCGGTCGCACGCCATCGCCCCCCTGATGAACAAACTCCGCTCGGTGTTGCTGCGGGGGTTCGCGCGGGATCTGCTGGCGGCCACCGACCGCGGCTTGGACCTGCGCGCCCACCTGGACAACAGCGGGGTGGTCATCGCCCGCCTGCCCAAAGGCGTCCTGGGCGAGGACACCTCCTCGCTGCTGGGGTCGCTGCTGCTCTCGCAGGTGTGGAACGCGGTCCTGGCCAGGGCCCGGCAGGCCGAATCCGACCGCGCCGACCTGGCGATCTACCTGGACGAATGCCAGAACTTCCTGACCCTGCCCTACGGGATCGGGGACATGCTCGCCGAGGCGCGCGCTTATGGGGCCGGGATGGTGCTCGCTCACCAGGATCTGGCCCAGCTGCCCCGGGACCTGCGGGAGGCCATCTCTGCCAACGCCCGCAACAAGGTCTTCTTCGATGTCTCCCCCGAGGACGCCCGGGTGCTGGCCCGCCACGTGCGGCCCCATCTGGGCGAGCACGACCTGTCGCACCTGGCCGCGTTCCAGGCCGGGGCCCGGCTGGTCCACCACGGTGCCCTCACCCCCGCGTTCACCCTGCGCACCCGCCCCCTCCCGCCCCCGATCAAAGGGCGGGCCACCGCCGTGCGCAAAACAGCCCGCGTCCACGTCCACCAGTGAAAACCGTCCGAAGGAGCACGCTGTGCGCACCACCCGTCCCCGCCCCGACCACCGTCCGCTCCCCCGCCCCCGCTCCTCCCCCGACGTCCTGCGGCACCTCATCCGCAGGGTCACCCCGCGGGACGTGGAGATCATGCGCCTGGTCTGGGAGCACCGCACCTTCACCACCCACCAGCTCGCCGCGCTGTTCTTCGACTCCTACAGCACCGCCAAACAGCGCCTGGCGTCCCTGTACCGGCTGCGGGCACTGGACCGGTTCCGGCCCTGGACCCCCACCGGTTCCGCGCCCTGGCACTACGTGCTCGACGCCCCCGGCGCCGAACTCCTCGCCGCCCGCCAGGGGACCACGGTGCGGGAGCTGGGATACCGGCGCGACCGCGCTCTCGCGTTGGCCTACCGGGCCAGCCTCAACCACACCGTCGGCACCAATGACGTGTTCGTGGCCTTGGCCGCCCACACCCGCCGCCACACCACCCGGCTGCGGTGGCAGACCGCCGCCGAGTGCGAGGCCCGGTGGGGGGACATCGTGCGCCCCGACGCCGCCGGAACCTGGACCGAGGACGGCCGCACCACCTCCTTCTACCTGGAGTACGACACTGGCGCCGAACCCCTGCGCCGTCTGGCCGAGAAGCTGGATGCGTACGCCGAGCTGCGGCGAGTGACCAGTCACCGCGGCGTGGTCCTTTTGTGGGTGCCCACCACCGCCAGGGAGCGGAACCTGCGCACCCGCATCCCCCGCGCGCCCGTGGCCGCCGCGACGGCGGTCCACGGGTCCCATCCCGCCGATGCCGTGTGGGCGCTGTTCAACGACCCCAGCGGGCAGCGATTCCGGCTCTCGGAGCTGACCCCCGGGGAGGCGGTGGTGCAGCCGCCCCTCCCGGGGTGGGAGGAGGACGGTGATGGGTAACCCGCTCGGCTGCGGGTGCGCGCTCATCGCTGTCCCACTCACGATCGGCCTGGCCGTGTCCCTGCTCGGCGCCCTGGTGGAGGACCCCCACCGAGGGGCCGCACCCGATCAGGTGGACGGCATCCATCCGGTACTGCTGGACGCCTATCTCGCAGGGGCCCGCGCTCTGGACGCCGAGTACCCGCAGTGCACCGGGATGCGCTGGCAGATCCTCGCCGGCATCGGCGCGGTCGAATCCGACCACGCGGCCGGGAGCACGATCTCCCCCACCGGGGACACCGACCCGCCCGTGGTCGGACCCGTCCTGGACGGCAGCGGTGTGGGCGGCAACCTCACCCCCCACTACGACACCGATGGCGGTGTGTGGGACGGGGATACCGTCTATGACGCCGCGGTCGGGGTGACCCAACACCTCCCGGCGAACTGGGACGACTACGGTGTCGACGGCAACGGCGACGGGCGAGCGGACCCGCACAACGTGTTCGACTCGGTGGCGGCGACGGCGGTGGAGCTGTGCGCCAGCCACCCCGACCAGCAGGTGGACTTCACCGACCGCGAGGACCTCGAAGACGGCCTGTTCCGCTACAACCACGCGGATTGGTATGTGGACGACGTCCTGGCCGAGATCGACGCCTACACCGCCGCCCACCCCGGCACCGGCATCGGCGGCGGTCCGGGCAGCGAGGCCGGACGCACCGCGGCTCAGTGGGCGCTGGACCAGGTCGGCAAACCGTATGTGTGGGGCGGGACGGGGCCGGACGGGTTCGACTGCTCCGGGCTGACCATGCGCGCGTGGGAGGCCGCCGGGGTGGCCATCCCGAGGGTGACCACCGACCAGTTCAACGCCGGAACCCGCGTACCCCTGGACCGGCTCCAGCCCGGGGACCTGCTGTTCTACGACACCCGCCCCTACGCCCCCGGGGACCCGCCCACCCACGTGACCATGTACGTCGGCGACGGCCAGATGGCCAACGCCCCCTCCAGCGGACAGACCGTCCGTGTGGAACCCGTGGACGGCCCGTTCTACACCCCCCGGTTCATGGGCGCCGTCCGCCCCTCATCCACGGGAGACCTGTGATGACGCTGCCCTCGAAGTTCTCCTGCTGGTTGCATGGTCCTGGAGGTGGGAGATCGACCTCCGCTCGCTGGTGTGGCTCGCCGCCCTGGTCTGGGGTTGCGTGAGCACGATCGCCCTGGCCCGGTTCCTGGGTCGCTACATCGCCTATCGGTGGGGGTGACCCGAGTACGCCATCGGGTTATTCTCGACGTAGCGGTTTTGGCTTTGCTTGGTCGCAGGTCACACCGCGAGGGCCGGGGGTCACCCCCGGCCCTTCTTCATGCGCACGATCCGGGCTGGGGAGGCTCCCCGGCCCCGTTCGGTCGTAGCGCTTAATGAACGCCCGGTTCGGGGCGGATCCGCACCCACCCCCGGGCCTGGCCCATCCACAGCTCGGCACGGAACACCCGAGGTGGAAGCTCCACCCGCAGGGCCGCCTCATAAGCGCTCCGGTAGTCGGGGAACACCCCGTCGGGCACGGTGAGCGGGAGCATCATCGGGCCGTCGTACATCTCGAACCCCAGCGGTGCGGCCCGGATGAGGTAGTGGCCCCTGCGGTGGGCGGCGGCAACGGCATCGGCTTGGTCGTGTTCGGTCTTGAGCAGGTCGTGGACGAACTCCGCCAACGGCTCGGTGTTCTCCTGGTCCCACGGCAGGCGGCATCCGGCGGTGAACTCGGCCATGGTCCGGCGCGCGGACGGATCCTCGGGCTCGAACACCGTGGCTCCTGAGCCGTCTTGCAGGAGGTATCCGAGCAGGGTGGGCCCGTCGTGGAGGCGGGCGCGCCAGGCGGGGCCGTCGACCAAGGTGGTGAGGTCCTCCACCTGGGTGATGCGCACACCGGCACGGGGGACGCCCATGCCGGTGTGCGGCAGGCCGATCATCCGCCCTCCCTGGTGGTGGGCCGGTCGTGGACGACCTCCCACATGGTGCCGGTCCACAGCTCCATCCGCACCGCCCCTTCGGGAAGCGGCTGCGTACGCAAAACCCGGGCCGCCGCCTCGAAGTCGGGGTAGGGAACGGCGAGGTCGACCAGCTCGGCGCTCTGCGGGAGCCGGTCACTGTTCAGGATCCGCACCAGGTAGCACCGCTTGGTGTGGGCCTCGCGCGCCGCCCGGGACCAGTCGTGTTCGGCAATGAGGTGGTCGAGCACGTCGGCGTCGCTCAACGCCGGGTCGGTGAAGATCTTCGTCTGCTCGATGAACGACCACACCATGAACGCGCCCCGGCGGTCGACGGCGACGAACCGGGTGTCCCCACCGGTGTTGACGGCGTAGCCGAGCAGGGTGCGGCCTTCGTGGACGGGGGCGATCTGGAGGGCATCGCAGCCCTGCCCGGTCTGGTGGACGGCCAGGACGTGCACGGTGGTGGTGGGGACGCGGATACCGGTGTGCGGCAAGGCGATCATCAGGTGTCCTTCTTTCGGGTGGGGTGGGTGAGGGTGTCCAGGGCGGCGAACAGGCGGCGGGCCTTACGGACCTCGCGGGCCAGGTGCAACGCCTCGTCGCGTTGGGCGTGGGCGCGGGTGATGACGTCGTCGGTGAGGGTGTCGCCGACGGTGAGCAGCACCCGCGGGCCGAGCCCCCACAACACGCTGTTGACGGCGGCGCAGGCGATCGCCAGCGGGTCGATGTCGGCGCCCACCCACAGCACGCGGGTCGGGTCGTGGCCGTGGTCGCGCAGGGCCTGTGCGGCGGCGCGCCACAGCCCGCCGGTGCCGATCGCGGGTTCGTGGACGCTCGGCACCGGACCGGGCTCGGCCAGGGTCAGGTGGGCGAGCAGGTCGGCGATGTGGGTGGGGGTGTAGAACGCCCCGTGTGCGGCCTTGGCGGTGCGGCTCTTCATGACGGTGAGCAGCACCCCGAACACGTCCACGTCGTAGCGGCGATCGGCCTCGCCGGTCAGGTCGAACAGCCCCGCGGTGAGGGCGGCCCGCACCGCCTCGTGGGCGCCCTGCTGGGCCTGTTCGGGAACGGGGGTGTCGCCGTGCCAGACGTTCATCAGCGGGAACACCGGTGTGGCGAGGTCGGGGCGGGCGTTGACGAACAACCGCCACTGCTCGGCCACGATCCCGAGCACGGTTTCCCGGTCGGCGCGGGTCAAGGCGCGGACCAGTATGAGGCGGTCGGGTGCGGGCACGGTGAGCAGGGACAGGGCGGCGACGGTTGAGAGGGGGATGTCCAGGTGGCCGGTGCCGTGGGCACGATGCCAGGCGGCATCGACAGCGTCGGCGATGCGGTGGGCCAGGACATTGGGGTCATGGGTGGCCATGGGAGGTGACCTCCGAAAAGACGGGGGCCGCCCCTGCTCGGGGGCGGCCCCCGGGGGTGTGGGTGGATCAGAGGGTGAGGTCCTCGGGGATCTCGCCGGTGATGGCGCGGACCTCCGCGGCCTGCCAGTCGGGGGCGTTATCGCGCTGCCAGGGCACGAGGGCGATGAGCCGATGCACCCCGAAGGGCCGGGAGGAGAACACCCGCAGAGCCTGCGGGGTGATCACGTAGGCCCACTCGATGAACTCCGGGCCGCAGTCGGTGTCGGGGTCCGGGCAGCGGCAGGTGAGCGTCTGCTCGGCCTCGTCGGTGGCCTCGTTGTGCTGGCCGTGGCAGTAGCACTCTGGGAAGCGGCCCCAGACGTCCGACATCACGCCCTCGTATCCGACCCGGGCGAACTCCTCCTGATCGACCGGCCAGGGAAAGTAGAGGGCGATGAGGTTGGCCCACCCGGCCGGGTGGTCATCGATCAGCACCCGGGCCATGGCCTCGTGGTCACCGTCGAACGTGCGGTGGTAGAGGTGCAACAGTTCGTGACCGAGCTGGGCGGGGCGGGAATCGAAGTGGTGGTAGCGCCCCCGCCATCCGGTGTCGGTGGGGACGGCGATGGCTCCGCGCGTGCTCACTTCTCCCCCTCCCCCCGGGACAGCCGCTCGGCGAGGTCGGCCGCGGCGTTGAGCTGGGCCGCCAACTCACGGGCGGTACCGGGCGGCAGCGGGATCAAGTGCGCGAGCTGGCCCACGGGGCACAGCCACACCATCACCTGGTGGGTGCCGGGCTGCACGGATGCGCCCGCGATGGGCGCGGGTGCGCTGGACATGCCGTGTCTCTCCTTGTCTGCGATGCGATTGTGTGGGGGTGGGGGTCGGGTGCTGACCTGCGCCTACAGGTCAGCCCCGCCCCCGCGGTGGGAGATCTCCCACCGCGGGACCCAGGGGTGCGGGCGGTCAGAGGGTCAGGTCCTCGGGGATCTCACCGGTGACGGCCCGACTTTCGGCTTCCTGCCAGTCGGGGGCGCTGTCGCGTTCCCACGGCACGACGGCGATGAGCCCGTGCGCCCCGAAGGGCCGGGCAGAGAACACCTGCAAGGCGTCCGGGGTGATCACGTAGGCCCACTCGATGGACTCCGGGCCGCATCCGGTGGTGTCATCGGGGCAGCGGCAGGTGAGCGTCCGCTCGTCCTCGTCGCGCTCGCCGTGGCAGTAGCACGCCGGGTACAGGCCCTGCTCGTCCGACATCACGCCCCGGTATCCGGCCCGGGTGAACGCCTCCCGGTCGAACGGCCAGGGGAAGTAGGTGGCGATGACGGTGGACCACCCGGCCGGGTGGTCGCCGATCAACACCGTGGTCATGGCCTCGTGGTCACCGTCGAAGGTGTCGTGGTAGAGCTGGAACAGCTCCCGGCCGAGTCGGGTGGGGTAGGAGTCGCCGTGGTGGTAGCGCCCCCGCCAGTTGCCGTTGGTGGTGGGTCGGGCGATGGCTCCGCGCGTGCTCACGACTCCTCCCCCCACGTCAGCCGGTCGGCGGTGTCGGACCGGACGGGCGCGCCCACGGTGGGCGCGGTTACGCTGGACATGCCGTATCTCTCCGTTTCTGCGATGCGATTGCATGGGTGTGGGTGGTGCGGTAGGGGGCTGACCTGCGCCTACAGGTCAGCCCCGCCCCTGTGTCGCGGGAGATCTCCCACGGTGGAGCCGCACCGGCGCTACTCGTTGGTGGTGTCGGCGGGCCTGCGGATTTCGACCCACCCCAGTTCGGGACCCATCCACAGGTCGGCGCGCACCGCCCCTTCGGGCAGCTTCAGGCGGACGGTGGCCTTCAGCGCGGGGGCGTAGTCGGGCGGCGTGATGCCGCGGGACAGCGAGAACTCGTAGTGGCCGGGCATGCCGTGCTCGTCGGCGTAGCGGACCACGTAGCGGCCCTTCTTCTCAGCCTTGGCGATGTCGCGCGCCCACTCGTACTCTTCGGTCAGGGTCTCCATGACGTTCTCGGTGTCCATGGGCGCACCGTCGCGGTCGCGGCAGGCGGCCACGAACGCGGCCGTCCGGCGCTGCGCGGCGTCGGTGGTGGCGTTGAAGTCGGTGGGCCCGCCGCGGCCGCTGTTGGAGACGGTGCCGAGCTTGGTCTTCCCGGCTCGCACCACCGCCGACCAGGCGATCCCGGTCCCGAGGTCGACTTCCTTCAGGCTGGTAACCCGGATGCGGGTGTCGGGCACCTGCATCCCGGTGTGAGGCAGCGTGAACATGTGGTTTTCCTTTCTCCTCTTCCTTTTTCTGGTGGTGGCCCTGCCGTGTCCGGCCGTGGTCACCGGGCGGCGAACGGTGAACCGTTCACGTGTTCGCCGCCCGGATCGCACAGTCGGGGATGGGGCCGGTGGGGTCAGGTCCGGGGCCGGATCGGCATGATCAGGTGCCGGTAACCGGCGGTGTCCGGGGTGGCACCGCCGTCCGTGACGACCACCGGCTTGGTCGGTGCGGTCAGGTGCACGGTGGCGGTGCGACCGGTGAAGGACGCCAACGCGTCGGACAGGTAGCGGGGGTGGAACCGCAGCCGCACCGGCTCACCGGCGAGGCCGGTGGTGGTGGCGTCCAGGTCCGGGGCTACCGCGCCGGACAGGTCCGGACCGATGGACACCGCACCGTCGGCGATGGTGACCGCGATGGGGGTGGCCGTCTCCTTCTTGGCGGTGAGGATCGCCCGAGCCCGGTCGGTGGCACGGGCCAGGGACCCCCGATCGACGGTGACGGTCACCGGGGCGCGGTCGGGCACCAGGTCCGCCATGTTCTTGGGGTATTCGCTCTCGCTGTAGCCGCGGGTGAGCACCCGCACCGGCCCGCAGGTCAGCCCGCACAGGTCGTCCCCGAGAGCGAGGGTGAGGGTGTCGCCGGTCAGGTATCGGCGGAGCCTGTCCAAGAGGCGAGCGTTGACCAACACCGCCTCGTCGCTGTAGGCGTCCACGCCGGGGGCGGGGGTGGCGGTCAGGGTCGCCCATGCGATCCGGTAGCGGTCGGTGGCGATCATGTCGATCCGCTTGCCCCGGTCGCAGGTGATGCGGACGTTCTCCAGGGTCGGGAAGCACCATTCGGGGCTGGCCGCGGCGGGGGTGACCCTGGACAGTTCGGCGACGAACCCGGTGGTGCCCAGGGTGGCGGTGTCGGGGGGCGGGGCGGGCAGCGTCGGGAAGTCGTCAGGGTCGTGGGCTTCGATGGGCAGCGTGTACCCGTCCACTTCCAACGTGGCGTCACCGGTGCTGGTGACGGTGACCGGCGACAGGCCAGCGCGCTTCTTGGGGGTGCCCTTGGCGGTGGCGGCCAGCACTCCGGACAGGTCGGCGTGGGTGAGCAGCGCCCGACCGGGGGTGGTGACCACGTCGGGCACGGTGACGGTGATCGCGGTGCTGTAGTCGAACCCGGTCGCGGTGAGGGTGCCGTCGGTGTCGCCGGTGAGCAGGACGCCGGACAGGGCGGGCACCCGCGGGCGGGCGGGCACCGCGACGGCGACCGTGGACAGGGCGTCGGCCAGCGTCGCGCGGGTGGTGGTGAACGCCAGCCCGGTACGGGTGGCGAGGGTTTCGGCGGTCATGGAAAGGGGCTCCGTTCCAGTTCAGTTGTCGGTGTGGTGGACGGTGGTGTGTCCGGCGTGCATCTGCCAGCCGGACGCGAACTCGGGCGCAAGCGCGACGACCAGCCAGCTGGCGACGGTGTCGGTCGCTCTGGCGGCGTCGGCGGTCAGGCAGGTCACGATGACCAACAGCGGGTCGGCGGCCACCACGTCGAAATCCAGCACCTGTAGCGCGTCGGAGGGTTCGGCATGGGCGAGCCGCAGGGTGAACAGGTCCGCGGCCACGTCGAGGGATGCATGCTCGGGTGGGGTGGCGAAGATTTCGAAGCTGAGTAACGCCATGGCAGGCGCCTCCCGGGGGCGAGGTGGGGCCGGACACGGATCCGGCCCCACCCGGGGCGGTCAGGCGGGGGCGGTGTCCGGGGCGGGCATCGCGACGGTGGCGGACAGGGCGTCGGCGATGGCGTCGGCGACGGTGAGCACCCTTTCCGCGGTGGTGCGGGCGGTGTCGGCGTCCTTGGCCCATCCGGCGACGTAGGGCACCGAATAGGGCAGGCTGTCCAGCCCAACCAGCGAACACACCAGGCAGGCCACCGATTCGGCTTCGATCTCGCCGACCTTCCGAGGGACGTCCCGGGTGTCGTGCTCGCACCAGATGTGCGCCAGTTCGTGAATCAGGGTCTTGACCGCGTGCGCGTCCGGGAGGGTGTCCGACACCCGCACGGTGCGGGTGTCGAACCGCACCCACCCGTTCGCGGGGGCGGTGGTGTCGCGTTCGATCGTGTAGCCGCGGCCGGTGATCTGGTCGGCGATGGCATCCCACAGCCGCGCCGGGGCCGCACCGTCCAACAGGCGGGGCCCGTGGGTGTCCTCGGGCAGCGGAGGCCCGTCGGTCTGGGAGATGTCGAACACCGACACGACCGTGAAACCGCGCACCCGGTAGCGGGGGGCGCCGCCCGGGTTCGTGAGCGGGGTGTCGTCCTCGTCGCGCTCCCGGTAGCGCAACGGGGCGAGGATCCTGATTCCCCGCTCACCCTTGCGGACGTGGCGTCCGGCCGCACGCCAGTCGTTGTAGGACCGCACGTCGGTGGCGTCCTCGCGCTGGGCAAGGATCATGAGCAGGTTCCCGAGCGAGTAGCGGCGCAGCCACGCGCGGCGGGTGATCATCTGCTGCCACCCGTCGGCGGTGGTGAGCTTTTCGACGGCGTCGGACAGGGTGTCATACGCCGCTTGCAGGCGTTCCTGTCGCTGTTCGGGGGTGAGCTGTCGGCGTCGGTTTTTCTTTCTAGGATCCATCACGGGTCCAATCGGAGAAACAGAATCGGGAATCCGGTCGGTGGACACAACCCGCAGTGGTTACGGGCTCTGTTCACCCCCGGGGGTGGGGCGCCGCCGGTGGCGGCGCCCCGGGGTTTCAATCGGCGCGGTAGGCGGACAGGTCCGCGATTTCCTCGCCGTCCTCTCCGTACAGAACCGAAGCCAGGTATTCGGCGTTCTTCTCGCACCACAACCGCTGTTCAGGCGTGTAGTCGGCAAAGTATTCGTCGTCGGTGTCACCGGGGCGCAGGGTCAGAAATCCCATGAGGTGGCGCGCTGCCTCGTTTTCGGTCGCGTAGGCAGGTCCGCGGATGTCGTCACCGGAGAAGATCAGTGTTTCTCCGCAGTACAGCGCGTATCGCCAGCGCTGGCCGTCCCACGGGGTGTATTCCAGCTGTTCCACGGTCAGGGTGTGGGGGGTGTCGGTGAACCCCTCGAAACGGAACGCCACCATTTCAGGTCTCCGGGGTGTCGGGGGTGTCGTCTTGGTAGATTGCGAGGATGTCCACGTGGTCGACACCGTGGACAGCACGGGTGTACCGGGTGAGGGTTTCGTGCATGAGCGCGACCAACCGCACGTGCCCCTCGCGCACGTTCGCGATGTGGGTGTGGTCGAATTCCCAGACGACGCCCAAACCCACGTGGATCATCTGTTCGGTCCGGACGATTTCGAGCGGGATTCCGGTGGTGTGGCGGACGTCCCGAGTCGCGAGAACCGCGGCGCGTTCGACGTCGGACACGAACCGCGCGAATTCCATCGACGTCATCATGTGCGGGATCTCGCGCACGACGAACGAAACATAGCAGCGCATGAAAAGTCACCTATTCCGGTGGTGTGAGGCGCCGGGGCACATTGCGCGCACCCCGGCGCGAACCTTGGGGGTCAGCAGCGTTCGATGTGGACGCCACCGCGCGGACCGAAGTACACGCGCCGGTCCGGGTAGGCGCCCCCGTCGGGGGTGGCGAACAGCAGAATTTCGCTGTTCTCGCTCACCGCCGGAGTGAAGACGCTTTCCGGGGCGCGGTTCACGAAGTCGAATTCCTGGCGCCAGAACGCGCCGTCACGGAATCGCTCGCGCAACGCGTCGCGCGCGGCGTTCAGGTTCGGGAACTTCTCGACGTCTTCGAACGGGTCGGACACGGCATATCCGTATCCGCCGTACCAGAGTCCATACCACACGGGAGTCTCCTCGGGGGGATTGGCTTTGCTTGGTCAATGGATATATACCCGAATTCTCTCGCACAAACACAATCGCCCGGCATTTATCGGCGCGCCGCCGGCAGCGAATTCACGCCCATAGAGAACAACGGAACCCCGAGAAAGGCAAAGGCAAAGGCAAAGGCATTGCATCATGCAATGCCATTGAATGGCGACAATTCGTGGTGAACAATAGGTCGATGGTGGCGCCATTTGACGAACAGGGAACGCGGGGGCAGCGACTCGGGTCCGCGTTGATTTTGAGGGAGGCTGCCTGCGGCACCTGTCGGGCATCCCACCGACCACCCCAGAGAACGCCCTGAGCTGGGGTTTTGTGTGCGCATGGGGGTGCCTGTCATACAGGCGCCGCGGGTGGCGCACCGATGGGCCGGACGGGCGGCACAGGGCGGGTGCTCACGCAGACCCGAGAAATCCCCTCCGCCCCACAGGGGGCGGAGGGGCCGGAGGTTTTTCACCCGAGTCGATCGGCGGCGCTTTCCGAACCCGAAGAAATAGCGTTCCGTACGCGTTCGGCGGATTTCTGGTCGCCTTTTTCAGCGTACCGTCGCTCTAATTCCAGGGCGGCTTCTGAGGCGTTCGAGTCGATCCTGAGGGCCCGGTTGAGCATGGAGATCGCCTGCCGGGGATCGACCTCTTTGGAATGGGTGGTCAAGGACCGGACCATTTCGGACCGGATACGTGTCCGGACTCCTTCGGCCCACAGATAGTCGGTGTCCTCGGCGAAATCGCCGTCGGCCATGGCGGCGGCGCTGGTGACCAGGACCGCGGCATCGGCGGTGTCCGCGGTGGTCGCCTCGGCCAGCAGGCCCTCGACACGCCACAGGTCGCAGACCACCAGATCCGGGTTGAGCCGGTAGAGGTCGCCGCCGTCGTGCACGATGACCGAGGTCGCCGCCTCTCCCAGGTCGGGGCGCAGGGCGGTGCGCACCGCGGTGCAGGCGTCGTGCCAGCGGCGGATGGCGCGGTGCGGGGCCTCCGCAGGCCACATGGCGTCCACGGCGGCCTCCATGCGCACCCCGGCCGGGTGGGCGGCCAGGTAGGCCAGTACCTCGGAGGCGGTGCGGCGGTGGGGGCGGACCTGGCGGCCGCGGACGGCCAGGGTGATGCGGCCCAGCACGGTCACCGACACCGCCCCGGCGGGCGTGGCGTCTGCCGGTGGAGGCCCTGATACGGGGTCCTCCTGCACCGGTTCGGGTGCGGGGTCCGGGTCCGTCGTGTCGGCGGTGTAGGGCGGGGTCTCGTGTGCGGGTGCGTGGTGGGTCGCCAGAGCCTGGTGCAGGGCGGTGCTGGTGGTGGTCGGCCAGCGGTGGCCCACCACGTGGTCAAGGGGCGGGTCGGCCGCGGTGATGGTGCCCGCGCTGTTCAGGGTCAGGGTCGGGCCGTCGGGGTGGGGCCAGGGTCCGAGCAGGACCGCGCTGAGCGGGGCTCCGCCGGTGTGGGTGAGCAGAGAAGTCACCTCGGAGGCCACAGTGGGATCGGTGTCGGCGACCAGGACGAACTGCGGACCTTCGGCGAGCGCGCTCTCCTGTTCTTCGGCGGTGTCGTGTTCGTCGGCGGCCCGGTGGCGGGCCAGCACCTGGAGGTGCAGCAGCGTCAACGCGTCTTCAACGTCCTCGGTGACCATCACCGGAGTGTCCTCGCCCAACTGTGGGAGGCGCCCAGTGCCGCCGAGCAGGCTGCGCAGATCGGCCTCGGGGACGACCACAGTCAGCGCGTCCTCAGCGTGGTCCAGGGCGCGGGCCAAGAGGCTGCGGGCGGCGCCGATGGCACCGGGGCCGGTGATGCCGACGCCCGGGACCCCGGCCAGGTCGATCATGGCCAACTCGGGGCCATCGCCACCGTCCGGAGGAGTCGCATCCTCGCCGGGGACCGCGGCTTCCTCCACAGGTTCCCGTCCTGCGGGTGCGCTCTGGTGGTGGTCGTCGGCCTCCGGCTCCCCCGGCTCCTCCAGCTCTCCGGCAGGGGCGGGTGGGCGGTGTCGGTGGCGTTCGACCACCATCCCGCCCACCATGCCCGCGGTGCCGGCGGCCAGGGCCAGTACCAGCCCGCCCGGCAACGCCAGCCCCACCCCCGGGGCCACTTCCTCCGCAGTGCTCTCGTCCCCTGTTGGAGGTTCGGCGGCGGGCGGGGGTTCGGGGCGAGGCGGAGTGACGACGACGTTGTAGGTGATCTCCACCCGGCGTTGCTCGGCATCGTCGTCGGTGTCGAGCAGATGTCGGGCCCCTTCGCCGTGGACCTCGATCACCGCATCCTCGCCCAAGTGCGTACGCAGCACGTCCGCAACCGCACTCGCGCGACGCTCGGACAGGTGGAGGTTGTAGTCGGGGTCGCCTGCGGCGTCGGTGTGCCCGGTCACCACAACGGGCAACTCGGGGGCGCCGTGCTCGTCGATAAGGACCGCGGTGTCGGCGAGATCCTGTTCCATCGCCTCGGTCAGGGTCGCCGAGTCGTACCCGAACGCGTCGACCACCCGGGAGCGTTCCACCACGAACGGCTCCGCAACCGCCTGTTCTGAAGTCTCGTCCTCCTGCTCATCGACCTCCTCCTTCGGCAGCTCGGCGGCGACCGCTGCGGCAGGGGCGACGGCGTTCGCGGCGGGCGGCGAGAGCGCGAGACCGCCCAGGGTGGTGGCCGCGAGCAGTTGGAGGGGGCGCAACGGTCCCAGCTGAAGGGAGGAGCGGTGGCCAAGGCGGGTCAGGAGTTCGGCGGCCACCACCAGCAGATAGAGCGCCCACACCGTCCACAGCACGAGGATGAGTACCGCGGTGCCGACCCCGGGAGGGAGACGTGCGCTGCGCAGGTGGACCTCCCAAGTGAGCGGGGAGAGATCGATCACCGGCCAGGTGAGGGTGGTGGCGAGCCAGGGCAACCCGGCCAGCAGGACCAGGGTGGTGGCCAGGGCGGCGAACCTGCGAACGGTGTCCATGGCGGGTCCTCACGGGGAGGGGAGGTCGTCGTCGGTCAGGGGTGTGGCTGTAGCGGTGGCGCCCACCGGGTGGGTGCCGATGGGGAAGAGCACGAACGTGAAGTCGGTCGTGGTGGTGACGGTGACGGTGTCGCCGTCCACGGTGACCGCGCCCTCGGTACCGGTATCGGCGAGGTAGGCCCGGGCGGCCGCGGCCGCCGCCTCAGGATCCAGGGAGATGCTCCCGTCGGCCCGGTAGGTGGCCAGGTCGACCTCCTGAGCACCCACCCGGGCCGCCTCCTGGGCCAGATGGAACGACCTGTTCTTCTGAGCCAGGGCCAAGCCGGTGTCGATGGCCAACGCCAGGAAGAGCAGCAGCGCCAGGGCACCGATCAGGAGAAACGCGGTGGCCGTCCCGCGATCCTCTGCTGCCTTGGGGTGAAGGTTCATGGTGCGCCCCGGTAGCGGTCGACGACGGCGGTACCACTGCCGGTCACCGGCAGAGTAAGGCCGAAGATCACGGTGAGGTCGACCTGGCAGGTGACCGTGGCCTCCACCACGGCCCCGGGTCCCAAGCCGTGCAGGTCGGCGGCCATCTCGTGGGTGGAACAGGTGGTGGTGTTCTGGGTGGCCACGTCGGCGGCAGCGATAGAGGCGGCCGCCTGGGCGTCGGGCACGGTGCGCTCCAGGGTGGCGGCGCGGGCGGCAGCGTGGGCGGCCGAGTCGGCGACCATGGCGGCGGAGATGAGATGGTGGGCCGCCAACCCCGCCAGAGCCAGGAACACCAGAAGTGGGGTGGCCAGGGTGACCTCGACCGCGGCCGAACCCTCGTCGCGCCGGGAGATACGGGTGCGGGTGTTCATGGCGCGGGGCGTTCCACGGGGGCGGACACGGTGTGCTCCACCGGCCACTCCAGGCCGGGGAGGAACGTGGGCACAGCAGCGGTGATCTGCACGGTGGCGGTGGCCTCGGTGCGTTCCACGCTGATGTCCAGGTCCTGGAGCAGGTCGCCCTGGAGCTGGGCGGCGGCCTGCTCCGCACCGGCGCGCCCATCGTCCTCGGTGGCTTCCCAGGCGCGGGCGGCGGCCAGCCCGTGGTGGGCGATGGACTGGGCGACGTGGGAGGCGTAGGCGTACAGCGCGACCTGCACCACCGCCCCCAGCAGCACAAGCATGAGCGGGGTGGCCAGAGCCACCTCGGCATAGCCGTCGTCACGATCGCGCCGGGTCCGGGTGCTCATTGCGACCCCGGCAGCATGGCCACGATGGCGTTGGCGGTGTTCTCCAGGCCGTTGGCGATGATCCCCAAAACGATGATCAGGGCCGCCACGACCAAGGCGACGCCCACCGGGTACTCGGTGAGGAACGATCCCCGGTCCTCGCGCGGGTCGGCGTGGGTGGGGGTGAGGAGGCGGTGCAGGGCCTGGCGGAGACGGCGGCGGACGAGGAGTTCCTTGTGGGTGTGCATGGGCGCCTCGGTGGGGGTCTACAAGGTGGTCATGATCAACGACACGGCCGGGTAGCCGATCAGCAGCAGGAATCCGCCGAACAGCACCGCCACCGGCAGGCTCATGCGTTCGGTGGCGGCGTGGGCGTCGGCTTCCAGCTCGGCCAGGTGGTGCGTACGCAAGGACGCGGCTTTGGCGGACAGGCTGGTCCGGACCCGGGCACCGTCGGTCCCGGCCAGGCGCAGGGACGCGGCCAGCTCGGCGGCGGCGGGGACGTCGTAGCGGTCCCCGAGCTGGTCCAGGGCGGTCCACGGGGGGTCGTGGCGGATGGCGGCGGCGGTCAGTTCGGCGCGCAGACGGCGCATGGCCCAGGAGTCGCTGTCGTGGGTGGCGTCTGTGAGCGCCCCGGTGACCCCGGCCCCGCCGGCCAGACTGATGACGACCAGGTCGCAGACGGTGGTGATGGCGTGGCGCATCTGCTCGGAGCGCTGTCTCGCGTGGCGGTGCAACTCCGTGTCGGGGGCCGTCCACAACACCAGAGCGAACAGCAGCCAACCCAGCAGGGGCAGGGTGAGGGGGATGCCGATCAAAGCCAGTACCGGGCCCAGCACCACCGGCCCGGCGAGGGCCAGCATGGCCATGGTGGCTTTCTGGGCGAGGTAGTCCGGGGTGGTGCGGTCGCACATCCGCAGACGGTGGCGGGTGCGCGCCCCCGGCAGGCCGAGGGCGGCCAGCACCGGGACCCCGAGAGCACCGATCCCCGCCGGGGCGGGCACGAGTCCAGTAGGGGCGGGGGGCGGGTCGGCGAGGAGTTCGGCCAGGGAGGGACGGGCCAGACGGGGGGCGAGCACCCACCACAACGATGCGGCCACGGTGGCTCCGCCGATCCCGGCCAGCACGAAGGGGTTCATCTCGTCACCACTTCCTCGTCAGCAGCCACGTCGGGGGCCAGGAGGCGCGGCCCCAGATCCACGCGGGACATCCGCACCAGCCACACCAGCCCCGCCGCCCACAGCCCGCCGATCACGGCCAGGACGAGCTGGCCTGTGGGGGTGTCGTAGGGGGCGAAGAACTCCCGGTTCAACAGCAGGAGCACCGCGGCGAGGGCGAGGGTGGTGGCGGTGATGATGCGGGCGGAGGTGCGGGTGCGGGCCCGGGTGGCGGCCACCCGCACCAGCATTCCGGCCTGGTCGCGGGCCGCGGTGGCCAGGCTCGCCAGCAGCGGTCCCAGGTCGGCGGCCTGGCGGGTGGCGGCACTGGACAATGCGGCGACGGCCAGGTCCGCAGTGGGTACGTCCACCCGGTGGGCGAACTCGCGCAGTGCCTCCTCCGGCGGTGCCCCGTTCTGGAGTTGTTCGGCGAGGTGGGCGACGTCGGCGCGTACCGGGGCGGGGGCGGTGGGCACCGTGTGGATGATGGCCTGGTGCAGCCCGGACGCCCCTGCCATCAAATCCCGGATCTGCTCCACCCACCCGGCGACGGCGTCGATGCGCTCCACCTGCGCGGTGTGTGCCCGGTCCGGTCCCAGCGCGGCGGGCAGCCACCACACGGCCGCGGCCACCAGCACAATGGCGACCGGCCACCCGGTCACTCCCCACACCACCAGGCCCCCGGCCATCGCGCCGAGCAGCCGCAGCGCGTGTTCCCGGGTCACCACGACCCGCACTTCCCCCGGCCGGGGGCGCTCGGCCAGCCGACGGGCGGCCTCCAACACGAGCAGCCCGGCCCCGGCGCCCAGCAGGAGCCCGCCGACCGCGCCCCACACCAGCGGGTTCATCGGGCGGCCCTCCGGGAGCCGTTGACCGCACCCGCGACGACCAACCGCGCCACATCGAACCCCGCCTGCTGCAAAGCCGCAGCAGTGGTCGGACCCGGCGGCGCGCACCGGCCACCGAGGCTGTAGATCTCGTTGGAAACCACCTGGCGCCCGTCGGCGCCGACCACCTCACGGACGCTGGTGACCCTCCGTTCCCCCGCCGGGGTCGCCGACACGTGCACCACCAGATGCACCGCAGCCGCGACCAGCAACGACGTGGCCTCCAAGGGCAGGCCGTCAGCGAGCGCTGCGTACGCACCGAACTTGGTGAACGCGCCCTGGGAATCGGGAGCGTGCAACGTGGTCAGGGAGCCGTCGTTGCCCTGGGACATCGCGGTCAACAACGGTACGGTCTCACTGCCGCGGGTCTCGCCGACGATCACCCGGTCCGGGGACATCCGCAACGCCGCCCGCACCAGGTCGGCGACGGTGACCTCGCCCTGACCCTCGGTGTTGGCAGGGCGGGCGTGCAGAGCCACCGCATCCGGATGTGCGTCCACATCCCGCTCCAGTCCCAACTCGGGGACATCCTCGATGGTGACGATGCGCTCCTCGGGAGGAATCTCCGCCGCCAGCGCCCGGAGCAACGTCGTTTTGCCAGCACCGGTGCCTCCGGTAATCACGATGTTGCGCCGTGCGCGCACCGCCGCCCGCAGCAGATCCACCGACACCGGGTCCAGGGTTCCCAGGCGGCGGAGTTGGCCCAGGCCGGTGGTGCGGTACCGGTGGCGGCGAATCGACACCACCGGCAGGTGCGACACGTCCAGGATCGCGTTCAGCCGGGACCCGTCCGGCAGCACCATGTCCAGGATCGGGGCGGCCGGGTCGAAACGGCGTTCCCCTGCTGGGGAGTCGGCGGCGATCCGGCGCACCAGAGTCACCAGCTCCTCGGCGGTGTCGACGATCGGGGGGCGTTGTTCGCGGCGGCCGTCGGCGTAGCGCACCCACACATTCCGACCGGTGAGGTTGATGTTCTCGATGTCCTCCTCGGCCAGCAGCTCCTCCAGCGGGCCGAGCCCGCCCACCCGGGCCAGCACCTGCCGGGCGATCGTCTCCTCCACCACCCGGTCGGGCACCCGCTGCCCGGCGACCAGCGCCCGACTGGCCCGCTCATCGAGCACCTGCCGGATCACCCGCCGAGCCAACGCCCGGTACTCCTCCCCCGCAGCCGGTCCGCGATCGGTGTCGGAGGCCGCCGTGCTCAACCGCTTGGTGACCTCGGCAGCGACCTCGTGCACCTGCCGGGCAGTGTCCTCGGTCACGGTGTCTCCCCGAGGAACGTCGTCACCGCCGGATCCGGTGCGGATGCAGAAGCGGAGTGCACCTGTTCCGCGAGCAGGTGTCCCAGGTATCGGGCCTGGCGGATCAGCGGGCGCCGACGCAGGCGGCGACCCTGCTCACGGCGGCCGGTGAGCACCTCCGCCGCCACCACATCGCGCGGGAGCATCGCCCACACGGGCAGACCGACCGCTTCGGAAACCTCCCCGGCGGACCGGGACGGACCGACGACCACCGCACCGACCCGCGCGCACCGCTCCCTCAAGTCGTGGGAGGCGTCCTTGAGGCGTTTGAGATGCCCGACATCTCCCGAGGTCACCACAACGACGGCGTCGGCCCCTGCGAGCAGCTCCTGTGCCGAGGTCTCGGGGTACAACCGCCCCAGGTCCACCACCGTCACCCCCTCCCCTGCCAGGGCTTTGGGGTTGCGGGCCAGCAGATCCAGAGCAGCGCCCACCCGATCAGCGGTGGACGGGGCCACACACACCGGCAGCCCACCGGGCAGCACCTGGAAGAACCGGGAGAACTCCTCCGGCGGGGTGTCGTGGTCCTGGCCGCTGCGACTGGCCGCGGCCAGATCCACCACCCCCGGCCACAACGGCAGGTTCCACCAGGCGGCGATGTCACCTCCGGAGGCGTCGGCCTCCACCACCCGTACCGGGCTCTGGGTCGGCCACGTCCCGGCCAGCGCCAAGGCGAGCGTCGTTGTCCCGGGTGCGCCGGAAAGCGAGCACAGGGCGATGATCATCCCTCGCTCCCGGAGGGAGTGTGGACGAGGGCGATCTGCTCCTCAGCCGCCGCCCTGGCCAAAATCGTGGCGTGGGAGGCGTCGACCACCAGGTCGACCAGGGTCCCGTTACCGGTTTCAGCAGCGGTGAGCGTTTGCACTACGGCGGGATAGGAGATGTCCCCTTCGTCATCGCCGGTGATGACCACGACCACCTGCGACCCGGTGCGCACCGAGGACGGCACCCGCCCCGGACCGAGCTGCGCGCTGATGGCGACCTCGTTCGCCGCCAACTGCGAGCCATCGGCCCCCACGATCTCCTGCGACAGCAGCCCGCCCTCGGCTACCGGCAGGGCGAGCACGGAGCCCACCACCTGGGCCGGATCGGAGACCGTGGACAGCCCTTCGGCCCCGGCCAGCTCCACCACCCGCACGTCCTCCGGGGTGAGCACATGGCCTGCCGACAGATCCGAGGCCGCCACCAGTACCGGGGAACGCTGATCGACCTGGGCCAGCGCCACCACCCCTGTGGTGGCCCCGGCCGCCATCAACGCCAGCACCACCAGGGCGGACCGCCACCGGCGCGGGCGACCGGGAAGACGTAGAGGAGCTTCGGTATCACGGGGCCGAGTGTCGGTCGCGGTCTTCATGTGACCACCCCGGAGGACTCGACCACCCGCACCGAAACGGAGGAAGTGGTCACCAGATCCGGCAGGCTTCCGCCTTCACCGGAGGTACTGGACCACTCGATGGACCACGCCATGCTCGCGGCCACCTCACGGTCACCGCGGGAGGTGTAAGTGTGCCCGCAGTCAGGGGATTCCTCCGCAGGGTCGTGAACACGGGAGGTGTAGGCGGTTCCGGGGCCCTCGCACTCCACGGTGGTGCCGTCCCCCATATCCCAGGACAACGCACTCGGCGTGGCGGTGACCGTCACCGACCCGCCCGGGACCGACGCTGTGGCCGACTGCGCGTCCCAGTCGTCCACCCACAGCCACACCGGCACCCGCACCAGAATCGGAGCATCGGCACTGGGGGACATCGAGATTCCAGGGGTACCCAAACTCAGGGACGCCCGCGCCTCGTAGGCGAGGGCCTCGTAGTCGACCTGGGGTACGGCCTCTCCACCGACGGGACCGCCGCCCACGGTGGCACTGCACCAGGCCACGAGCCCATCAAGGCCACAGGCGGGTTCAGCCGATGCCTCACCGCCGGCCGAGGTACCGCCACCGGTACCCGACTCACCATTCGATCCGCCGCCACCTCCAGAACCGCCGCCTACACCGGACTCGGCGGACACATCGCAGCCCGGACCACCAGCACTTCCGCATTCTGCGCGGCCGATGAAGTCATCTGCCCAGGCAGGAGCAGAAGCGGCAATGAACAGGAGAAAAGCAAGAACGGGAGCGGATCGCCTCAGCATGATCCGATCTCCCATATGCGCAGGTCGACTACTTTCCAGACGAGCCCATCATGGGCGACTTGGGCATCCACTTTTCTCAATCCTCCGGAAGGCGAAGCCTCCTGCTCGCCGCCTTCATCGGACTCGATCCAGTCGGAACTGTCCATACAGTCGAGAAGGGTCACTTCATCATCCGAGGCATCGACCACTTGAGGCGAAAGCACCGGCTCCCCGGTGACCACGGCCTGGTCTTCGGCCGCACCCTCCAAGGTGCTTAGCATCAGGGCCAAAGCCTCACCTGAGGAGTACAGCTTCAGCTCCGGAGGGTCCGCGTCACCTTCATGAGAGGCTTCGATCACCACGCCCCACATGGCCTCATAAGCCTCAAGCGCGGCAGCTTCAGGCTCTTCTGAGGCAAAAGTCGGGGAAGGTGTCGGGGTCTCAGGTTCCGGCGGATCCCCACCGCCAGAGGCAGAACAGGCCGCTACCAAACAAGCGAACAGAACCCCCGCACCACCCACGACGTGCGTCTTCATGTCCACCTACAACCCCACTAGAACCTCACGTGGAGTGACGATGTTAATACCGGACTGCGCCCACTCCAAGACCCAAGGCACCCTCCAACCCCACAAGGCAAGGAAGATCTCACCACCAAGCCAGGGTCGAAAGTCCAAATTCGGTCACGGCAAAAGCGCTGGCACCAAGTACACAGGCAGATCGATGCACAGAATCGGCCTTCATCAACATGGCGAGGCCCAACTTTTCGCGAGTCCTAGAAGGTGTCTGAAAAGGGTCAGGGCGGCGCAGAATGGCAGGGGAGTCCTCCATTCCGGAGAAGCTGCGATGGCCGATCGACCCACCTATCCCACCGACCTGTCCGATGCCGATCTGAAGACGTCGTACCCCGTCTTGTCCAACCTTCGCGATCATGCCCTGCGCGACGGGAGAATGAGGCCATGGAACGACGGGGCGACTTCTCACGCGAGCGGTGGATGTTCTGTGGGCACTGCGATCATCGGTGGCGCGTCGATCTGGACTGGATCGACCGGTGGGAGCAGGCGGAGGAGACCTGCCCCGGCTGCGGCATGACCTGCGAGCACGAGGACCCGCCCCGGGTGACTGTCGACCCTGAAAACCCAGCGCTCGACGACTCCAATATCGCGCAGTTCTCCTGGTACCACACCAGCACGCAGCCGGACTGGCCGACGAGGGACTTCGACCCGGCAGCCGTTCTCACGCCCGAGACCCGCATGATGATGGGCGGCGACCAGCGGCCGAAGGCACTCCACGTCGGCACGTACGAGGCCGCGGTCCACAACATGCTGAGGCGGATGCGCGACCAAGCCGACCACGGCAGCCAGTTCCACCTCTACCGGGTGTACCTCAAGCCATCAGTTGTGGTGCGGGAGGATTGGCTCATCGACCCCAGCAACTTCGTCGGCGACGTCGTCCTCGACGAGGTCTGCCCTCCAGGCGTGGACATCGCCCGCTACCTCAATTACCACGAGGACCCCGGCGGGCTCTCCCTCGCCCTGGGGCGTGAAGCGATCGCTGGCGTCCAGCAGGTCGCGGTCCCGTTGCCCGATGCCTGGGACGGCAACTGGGTGTGTGAGGTCGTCGCGCCCCTCAAGAGTGCCTCTGACGCCCTCACCCCCGCAACCGGCAGGCTGAGGCGATCTATGCGGCCTACTTCGCCGCGAGCCGCGCTGGGCCGCAAGCTCGGCGCGGTTCTGGCTGACCGCCTGCCGGTCAACCTCCGGAACCAGTTCGCGTCGGCCGCAGCGTTCTCCGAGGGAGAGGATCCCGAGCGATGGGCGCGCCGGACGAGCGGCCTGTTCAGGCTAATCGAGAATCCGGCGCGGGTGCTTGCTGCTCTCAACCAGCAAGAGCATCGACAGGCGTAAGAGCCCATCTCATTTAGGTTCTCGGTAGCCTGCTCCTGTGTCGATGGTGGAACGGCTGGTGCCCGACGAGCTGTGGAAACTGTTCCAGCGGGTGGTGCCCCAGGCACCCACCCGACCTCAAGGTGGTGGGCGGCGCAGACACTGCGACCACCAGGTGCCAGCCGCGATCATCTTCGTGACCACGTCCGGTTGCACCTGGGCCCGGCTCCTGCCGGTGTTCGGCCTCTCCGGGCCCACCGCGCATCGGCGCTTCACCGAGTGGACCCGGACCCGGGTCTGGGCCAAGTTCCACCGGCTCGTGTTGGACGAGCTCTGTTCCCGCGGTGAGCTGGACTGGTCGCGGTGCGCGATCGACTGGGTGAAGATGCGGGCTCTCAAAGAAGGGACCTGACAGGCCCGAATCTTGTCGATCGGGGCAAGAATGGGTAACCGCCCGGCTGTCACTGCATTCCGGTCAGCCTTTCGGCGGCCGGGTGAGCTCGATGTCGGCGTCCACTTCAGGCAGCGGCACCTCCACCAAAAGGTCGTGCATGCTGGCGAACTCGTCCATGGTGTACGGGGCACCACGTATCAGCACCACGGGGATCGCTTCGTTGGTCTGGCCCATGAGGGCGTGTGCGGCTCCGGCCAGTTCGTCTACGCGGTTGAGGTCTCCCCAGCTCGGGTTGCCGTACAGGTCCATGGCATCGGGCGCCGCTTTCTCGACGGCCGCGATCCCGGCCAGGCCGATCGCCTGGCCCTCGGAGCCTTCCCGCCATCGGTTGCCGAGGCTGTCGGAGATGATGACCGCCACGGTGGTGCCGGTGAGGTCGCGGATGCGGTCGCGGATGGTCCGTGCCGAGGCGTCGGGGTCGACGGGGAGCAGGCAGGCCCACCCCTCCTCGTACACCCCGCTGTTGGACAGGTCGACTCCAGCGGCGGTGTCGTACATGCCACGGTTGTCGACGGTGACGACGTGGCGTCCGATGATCTCCACGACCGCCTTCGACTCGTCCAGGTACAGCTGGCACAACCGGGCGTCGCGCCCGGTCAGCTCCGCCAGGCGTTCGGCGCGGGGGGTCGGGGTGACGGTGTTCAGCCGCACGACCCGGTCCTCGACCTTGGAAACGATCTTCTGGGCGACGACGATGACGTCGCCCTCGTGGAGACGGTGTCCATCGGCGTTGACGGCGTCGACGATGATCTGCCCGAGGTCGTCTCCCACGGTGATGCGGGGGATGCCGGGAAGGGCGCGCAGGGTCATGTCCCAGTTGCTCATGGTGTTCACTATTCCGAGTTAGCAGCCGATGGTGCAGGAGTTTTGGCAGACCGGTCGGGTGGGCGTTCGATGGCGGCGGGGCGCAGTTGACTGCTCAGGCCGCCGTCGAGGGTGAGTGTGTGCCCGCAGGCGCCGTCGAAGGCTGGGGAGGCGAAGGCATCCAGCGCTTCCACCAGTTCGGCGAGGTGCATGTAGGTGCCGCGGGGAACCAGGGCGATGAGGTCGTCGGCTCGTTCTCCGTCGGCTGCGGTGCTCGCCGATTCGGCCAAGGGACCGACGGCGACGGCACGAGGACAGAGCCGCGCACCGTGTTCGAGAGTGAAGGAGCGGACGAGCGACTCCACTCCGGCCTTGGCGGCGTCGTAAGCCGGTTGGTAGCGGTGGGCCCGGGTCGCACCGACGGAGGACAGGACCACCGCAGAGGCCTTCAGGTCTCGCTCCTCCAGCACCATCACCAGGGCACGTAAAGCGACGTACGCGGCGGTGAGGTTGTCGTGGACCAGAGCAGAGAACGCCGCTGGTGAGGTGTGGGCGATGGGGATGCGCGGGCCCAGGTGGGCGGCGGTGTGGAACAGCTCCACCCGGCCGGTCATCGGGGTGAGGCGTTCACGGAGCAGCATGGCGAACTCCTCCGAGGCCACGTCCACCTCGACGACGCCGGGAGCTGGACGGCGGTCCACCGCCAGCACCGGACCGCGGGCGCGCAGGTGCGTGGTCAGGGAGCCGCCGATCTGCCCCGCGGCTCCGGTGACCACCCGCAGCACGGTCCGCCGATTCACCACGCCTCCCGGGTGAGCTCTGCGGCGTACCAGGCAGGACCGAAGGTCTGGGTGCGGGTAACGGTGAGCCGGGCCTCGGCGGCGAGGGTGCGCAGGGTGTCCGGGTCGATCCAGGTCCAGTCGAACCAGTCCCCCACCGTGTTCTTGTAGCGCAGGCGCAGGCGCACATCGCCGGGGTAGCGTCCCTGGGCCAGGGCGTTGTCCACCCAGGCGCGGTGGGCGTGGGCGGTGGTCTTCCAGTTCACGCTGGAGGTGATGATCGTGCCACCGGGCGCGAGCCAGGAGGCCAGCCGTTCCAGGAACAGGGGAACGTCGTCCTTGGTCTCGGCGATGCCGAGCCCGCCGCCGAGGGCGATGACGGAGTCCACCGGGTGGATCGGCGTGTAGGTGTGGGCGTCGGCGAGCTGTGCCTCGACTCCACGCTCGTAGGCCAGCTCGACGGCCGGAGGGCAGGTGTCGATGCCGCGGGCACCGATCCCGCGTTCGGTGAGGATGGCCAGGTGGCGCCCGGTGGAGCAGCCGATGTCCAGGGCGGTGCCAGGCCGGACCCAGGCCAGCGCGGCCAGGTCTCCCGGAGGGCGAGCGCCGGGCTGGTCCATCCACCACGCCAGGTCCGTGGTGCTGGTGTGCCCGTCGGTGCGTTCCACCAGCAGCGGGGCCGAGAACAGGTCCCGGTCGGTGAAGGCCAGGGCCATCGGATCTTCGGTCAGGGCCTCGGTCATGAGTGCGTTTCCCTTCGCGTGGTCGCCCAGTGGGCGGGGACCTGGAGGTAGGTGTCATCGGCGCTGGCGTGGCCGGTGACGGTGAGGGTGCGGGAGGGCGGGGACATCGGGGTCAGGGCTCGCAGGTCGGCGGCGTTGGCGGCTTTGAGTGCGAGGGTGCTCTGGGGGCGCTGGGTGCAGGCCAGGCCCATCACCGCGAGGTGCAGGGCGTCGAACGCGGTGAGGTGGCCGCGGACGCGATGGGAGCGGGGGCCGACAGCTCGGTGCAGGTCGACCAGGGTCAGGGTCTCCAAGGCGTGGTTCAGGAGTTCGGGTAGCCGGTCCAGGTCGCTGAGGAACACGGTGTCGCCGCCGTGTTCGTGTGCGGTGGCGGTGTAGAGGTCGCGGACGGCGGCAGGATCGTGTCCGGTGTAGACCAGGGGCGGGGTGAGGTCGTCGATGACCAGGGTGATGGGCCCGGCCAGGGCCGCGCAGGTGATGAGGGTGCGGGTCTGCTGCGACAGCGCGGGGGCTCCGAAGAGGGGCACCGTCACGGGGTCGCCCAGGGCGTGAGTGCGGCTGTGCAGGCGGGTCGGTTCCTGCTGGGGCGGGGCGGTGCGCTGGCCGACCAGTCCGGTCGTAAGGAGCCGGTGCCACAGTGGCCCCAACCTCGTGCCGATCGACTCGGTGTGCACGCCCCCGTCGCAGGTGTCGGTCAACTCCAGGGTGAGGGCGCTCGCCCATAGGGCGTCAGTGCCCGCCGGAGGTCGCTTGGCGCCGGGCGGTGGTGGTGCGAAGGGATTGCGGGGGTCGTGCAGACGGGCCCAAGGCGCGTGCAGACGCAGGGAACGGAGCTGTTCTCCGGCGGCCAGCCCGTCGCTCAGAACGACGTGGGTGGTGTGGGCGGTGTCGGCTGCCGCGGTGACCAGGAGGCCGGGTTGATCGATGGTGCGGCGGTTCATGGGTGATCCGCACGTTCTACCCACCAGGTCGGCGGGGTGTGTGGTAGTGGCGTCTCCGCCGGCGCGCACATCGAACCCGTGGTCGGCGAAAGCCGCAGCGATCAGCTTGACCCGCTCGGCGGCCTGCGCAGAGGGGCCTCGCCGGGCGGCCGGTACCGACACCAGCAGCACGTGGGTGCCCAAGCGTGCGGCCTCGCAAGCGGAGTCCACGAGCTGGTGGAACGCAGTCGGGTTGAGCTGGGGCTTGGCCGTGTACAGCAGGGGGAAGAGCAGGGGTTCCCGCACCGCGGCCGAGCGTTCGTCCCAGGTGGGATCCCACCTGCGGCGGGTGGTGGTGCGCAGATCGGCCAACGGTGTGTGCGCGGGTGCGGTGGGGTCGAGCCAGGCGAACACCTGCGTCAGGTGGTCGGGGAGCATCACAGGTACCCCTTCCAGCGAGGGGAGATCTGGAACTCGCCCAGCGCCTGCTCCGTGCATTCGAGTAGCGTCTGGGATTGCTCCAACAGGCGACGGCACCAGACCGGATCAGTGACCCTGTCCAGGGCATTGCGCATCCGGTGTTCGGCTTCGGCCAATCGCGACTTCTGGTCGGCCTCCCACCAGGTGCGATCCGGGTCGGCGGGGTCGGTGGAGATCGCCGAGTAGAACCCCGGTAGACCGAGCCAGCCGATGTGGATCACACCGACCGAGACCTCCGCGTCCAAGTGGCGCAGGGCCTGGACGAGCACCGGCGCGAAGAGACGCGCGGAGTCGAGTTCCTCAGCGGACTGCACCGCCACCAGCACGTCCACGTCCGAGGCCGCGCAGGGCGGCTTGACGGACAGCGGAGACTGGCTGCCTTCTACGAACACTCGCAATCCCGTTGCAGCCGAGGCGGTGTGGAGCAGGTCCGCCTCGCGGACCCCAACCACCCGGGGCGCCGGGGCGACCCGGGTCGGGTAGAGGAAGGGACCCACCTGGCGGACCCGGTAGGTGCTCGGGTCGGACAGCAGTGTGGCGTCGAAGGCCGTGAAGTCTGCCGGCACCATGCGTTCCGGGGTGGTAGTGAAGCCGGTCTCCGCCGCTCGTGCGAGCGCCACCCGCAGCTCCTCCTCCCTGCTGGAGCGGGTGGAGAGCGGTGGGAAGTGGGGGGCGACGAGATCGGCGTGCTCCACCGCCGTGTCCCCGACCCGTTCCCGGTCGGGAAGGAAGGCGTTCACGCAGACGTAGGTGACGCCGCTCAGGGAGTCGGCCGCCAGGGTGTGCTGCCACCCGGTGGGCACGAACAGGGTGTCCCCGGGGCGGCAGGTGTACCGCGCGCGGCGGGTGCCGTGGGTGAGGGTGGCGGTGCCGACACCGGACAGGAACACGAAGGTCTGTTCCATGTCGGTGTGCACGTGTTCGGGCACGGCGCCGCCGCCCGGAACGCGAACGGTGAACACCTCCGTCGCCCCCGCCTGTTCACGGCGGACGAGGAAGTCGTTGGCGTGGGTGCCGAAATCGTAGGTGGCGCCGCCGGTTGCAGGGGTGTGGATGGGGGCGGTGAAGATCATGGTGAGCCTCGCTCTCATGCGGCACCCAGGCGGGCCGGGGGGCGCGTGGTGGTCGGAGCGGTGGTGAGCAGATGCGTGTAGAAGCCGGTCAGTGCGGTCGCGGCCTGCTCCCAGGAGGGCAGGCGGAGCCGATCGGGTCCGGTGGTCACGGCGGGGGCGGTCTCCGCCCAGCGCGTCAGTGCGGTGCGGTGGTCGAAGGGGTCGGTGGTGATCCACCACGGCGGCGCGGGTTCGGCGGTGTACAAGGCGGTTCCGCCGACAGGGGTGGAACTGAGGATGCGACGCCCCGCCTGGAGTGCGGAGACGAGGACCCCCGAGGAGTACAGGTGTGTGTAGGGCAACGCGACCCAGTCCACCTCGCCCAGCAATTCCCAGAACCGTGCGTCGGTGACGAATCCCGGCCGGTAGTCCAACCGGGGGTCGTCTCCCGCCAGGTCGGCCAGGGCGCAATCCGCGGTAGCCGAGTCGGGGTGCCCGGCCACGAGCAGGCTTGCGCCCGGCGGGGCGGCGGCCAGGAACACCTTCGCGAAGTCGAGGGTGCGCTTGTAGCCACGGACTCTTCCGAAGCAGCCCATCCGCAAGCCGCCGGAACGCGTCGGGGGCACCGGGCGAGGGTCGGGAAACAGGGGGTGGGGCAGGTGCACGGTCCCGCTGGGCAACCAGGGGCGCGCGGCGCGGACGGCGCGTTCGTGGTCAGGTGAGAAGAAGTGGGCGCCGTGGGTGAGGCGGTCCACCTCGCACAGGTATCCCCAAAGTTCTGGATCGGGTTCGTGCGGCGTGGTGTTGTGCACCGTCTGCACGAGTACCGCCCCGGAGGTGACCATGCGGTGCAGGAGGTCCAGTGCGGCGCGCGTACCGTGCTGCCGGGCGAGTTTCTCAGGCCAGTGCAGGTGCACCACGTCGGCCTCTCCGGTCACCGATCCGCCGATACGGAACAGCGGTGCCGCAGGGGAATCCACGCACAGGCCCGGGTGAATGACGTGCAGTCCGGCCTCACACAGCGCCGTCTCGGCCGCTTGCACGTAGGGATTCCAGCCGCAGAGTTCGGGAACCTGGAGTACCCGCACCCCGCTTCGGGTCTCCCCGATGTCGACGACGGTTCTGCCCTGGGACAGTGCCCACGGGGCCAGTCCCTGGACCATACGGGACAGGGTCTTCCGGTAGTCGTGAGCCCTGAGGATGCCCCGTCCGGCAGTGCGCATCCGCTCGCGCTCGGGTTCGCTCAACAGCAGGGACCGGCGTAGGGCGTCGGCCAGGGAGCGGGGGTTCGAAGGGGGGCAGGTGAACCCGGAGACGCCGTTGGTCACCAGGTCCGCGAGTCCTCCAGCGGTGGTGGCGACAACCGGAGCCGCTCCTGCGGCGTAGGCCTCCAGCGGAATTCGCCCGAAGGGCTCCACACGGGAGGGCACGACCAGCGCGCGGACCCCGGGGTGGGCCATCAGGGAACGAGCCCGGGCGGAAAAGCGCGTGATCAGGCTGGCGTCGAGGGCTCGATCGCGGATGAGCGCAGCCAACTCGCGTTGGTGGGCGGTCATCGGGGCTTCGGAGACCGCGGCGAGCACCAGGTGGGGCAGGTTCGCTCCGGCGCAGGTCAGCAACGACCATGCTTCCAGCAGGTCCTCGAAGCCCTTGCGGGGGACCGCTCGCCCCAGCGCCAGGACGAACCCCTCCTCTCCCACCCCTTCGGGAAGCAGTTCCGCGCCTCGGGACGGATGGAAGAGGTGGTCGGCAGAGGTGAGACCGTTGGTCACCTCCACGACGCACGCATCCGGAACCCCGAGGTCCGTGGTCAGGTGACGGCGCATGAACGGGGCGATCGCGCCGATGCGCACTCCGGCGGCGGCCGCCGCACGGAGGCTGCTGGCCTCCCAGGCGGTGCGTCCCAGGTTCCCGGGGCAGTGCAGGGCCGCGCTGGAACGCGGCAGCACCAAGCTCTCCCACCCCGAACGTCTCGGGGCTCGGGCCGCCGTTTCGAGAAAGGGCACGTCCAGGAGCAGGAGCAATCCGCGCTGGTAGGAGCCCATCACCTGCTCAAGCGCCAACAGGGTGTCCCGAGTCAGAGCGGCGAACGCGGGCATTCCACCGAACCGGCTCCGGCCCCCGGTGCCGTTGGCCAGCGGGTGAACGCGCACGGTCCTCGACGTACCGAGGCTGTCGGTGAGAGCTCGGTGCCAGTCCCGGTCATGGTGTCGGCTTCCGGCGGACACCTCCACCGGAAGCACCACAAGGTCCACGGCCGGATCGGGGATGCCGTCGAGGATCTCGATCAGGCGCCGGTTGCTGTGCCCGGCGCCGGTGCCGCATCCGTACCAGCCGTCGTGGACGGCGACGACGACCGCACTCGTGTGTCTGCGCATCTATGACCTCCTCGCGCGCCCGGTACGGGCGGAGGGTTGTTCGTTCGTGGTCCGGGTGGGGGCATCGCGTTGCGGATGACCCCACCCGGTGCCCCGGGGGACGGTCCCGGGGAGGGGCCGCCGTCGCTCCTGTCCGCCCTCTTCGGGGAACCGGGGTTCCCACGGCAGGCGGCGGCCGTTCGGCCCGCGCATGGGGTCGGGGATCGCCCCGGATGCGCAGGGCGCTTGTTATCGGGAGATCTCCACGAACACGCCGGAGCCGGTGTTGATCGGCCCCCAGGCCAGGCTCAGGGCCTCGACCAGGAGGAGGCCGCGGCCGTGTGTGTCCTCCGGAGACGGATCGCCGCGCCGGACGCGGCGCCCGGGTCTGGGGCCAGCGTCCTTGACCACGAGCCGGATCCGATCTCCATAGATGTCGAGTCGGAGGGTGACCCGGCCATCGGGCAGACCGCTGCGGGTGTGCTTGATCGCGTTCGTCACGAGTTCCGAGACGAGCATGGGGAGTTCCTCGGGCGGCTCCACCTCCCAGCGGAGGAGGGTCCCCGTCACCCAGGAACGGGCCTTCGAGACCGACCCGAGGTCTTCTCCCGGCAAGGTGCGCCTCCCTTGGCGCAAGGGCGCCTGCGTCGCGCTCAAGGTGATCACCACTCCCGGCCTTCCTGGCTGTGAGGGGAAGCGGTGGCGACGAGGGTCTGCCTTCCCCGATCGGCGCCCGCCTTCTCCCAGGGCAGTTGCGGACGGTCGGGGAGCCGGGGCGCGGGACGACCCGTGGTCGCGCTCGGCAGCACGAGGCGGACGGGGGTGGCGTGGACCGGCGAAGGCTCGGGCACTGCGTGGTGGCGGGTCCGGTCGACCGCCCGGGTGGCCTTGAAAGCCACGGCTCGGACGAGCAGCCACACCCCCGAAACGATGAAGAGCAGGTGGCGCACAGCGACCTCCTGTACGGATACCGGGTTGAACTCCCGGCTGGGGTGAACGAGACTCCATCATGAACTCAGACAGTCTAAAAAGCAATGCCTTATTTAGACTGTCTGATTTTTGCTTCTTGGAGTTCGTCCGGACCGTAGGATGCAGATCAGGCGAGAAGGCCCCATGACGACCGGTTCCAGCGATTCCAGCCCCACGGCGCGCCGCCGCCGACTCAGCGCAGAGCTGCGGGCACTGCGAGAGGGACACGTGCAGCCGGACGGCCGCAGGACCACATCCGTCGATGTGGCCGAGACCCTCGGATGGGCGCGCTCCAAGCTGAGCCGGATCGAGAACAACCAGTGGAAACGCCCGTCGCCACGGGACGTCAAGGACCTGCTGGACTACTACGGCGTCGAAGACGAGGACCGCCGGGCGTACATCCTCACCCTGGTCACCGAGGGCCGTAGCAAGGCGTGGTGGAGCGAGACCGAGGACCTCTACGGTGGCTCCCCCAACTACATCGGTCTCGAAGCCGCCGCCCGCCGCATCCGCTCGTGGGGGTATCTGGTGCCCGGGCTGTACCAGACTCCCGGCTACGCCACGGCGGTCGTGCGCGGAGGCGGGATCCGCGACGAGGACGAGATCAAGCGGCGAGTTGAAGCCCGCATGAAGCGCCAGTCGATCCTGAGCGGCCCGGAGCCGCCCCAGGTGTGGGCCGTCGTCGACGAGGCGGCGATCCGCAAACCCGTTGGTAGTTCCGAGGTACATGCCGAGCAGATCCGACACCTGATCGAGCTGACCAAAGCGGAGCACCTCACGCTCCAGGTGATGTTGGACAGCACCGGCGCCCACCCCGGTATGGGCTCGCCGTTCGCCATCTTGAACTTCGAACCCACCGAACGCCCGGTGGTGCACCTGGAGACCCTGACCGAGAGCCTCCTGCTGGAGGAGACCTCCAAGACCGACCGATATGACTTGGTGTTCCATCACATATCGGCCAGGGCCGCCTCTCCCGACGAGACCGTGGCCCATCTGGAAGAAGTACTGAACAACCTGTGAAAAGGACGTCCGCCGTGACTCACCCTCTCCGCCGGACCGCGGACCGGGACTTCGTGTTCCGCAAGGCCAGCTACTCCACGTCCCACGGCCAGGACTGCGTGGAGGTCGGGGATCTTCCCGGAGTGTCGGCCGTGCGCGACACCCGGCATCGGGAACTGGGCGCTCTGCTGTTCCCGTCGGGTGAGTGGTCGGGCCTCGTGGCCGCCGCGAAACGGGTGCGTTCTTAGCGTCCGCTCTACCTGACCAGGAAGAAGGGTCCCACCGGTTGGTGGGACCCTTCCGTTCTTCCTTATCGAAATACAGCCGCACCGGGTCGCCCATCTTCGTCACGCGATGAACGAACGACGCTACGACTGTGGCCGGTCGATGGTTCTGGCCCCGAGCAAGGGTGAGCGCAGAGCTAGGAAAACGTCCGACATGGATCGACACCGGCCCCGCAGCAGATGAGCTGGGTGTTCGCGTGCTCCCGGCGGACGGGCCCGGTCGGTAGCATGCGGGGGGCCAGGACCCCGCACACCCGGCAAGACTGAGATGGCGAAGGAATGGTCACTTCTCGACGAGTTCGGAGAGCAGCTCCACGATGTCCGTATCGGCGAGGGACGCGAGCACCCGGTCAGCACCCGCCCGGCGGAGTTCCTCGACCGAACTCGCCCCGGAGGCCACTCCGAGGACACGAGCTCCGGACGTCAGCGCGGCCTCCACGTCCTTAGGGGTGTCGCCGATCAGGACGATCTGCGAGATGCTGATCGGTTTCCCCAGCTTCTCCGCAGTGCGTCGGTGTGCGACTTCGACCAGGGCTGGGCGGTTGTCGTCATCGTCGCCGTAGGCCCCCAGATCGAAGTCCAGCCATCGGTCCAGGCCGAAGGCAGCGAGCTTGATCTCCGCCGCCGCCCGTGTGTTCCCCGTGAGCACGCTCTGGACGATGTGCTGTCGTCGGCTCAAGGTCTGGAGTGCCTCGGTGACTCCGGGCAGGGCTCGGCCCTGCGTCCGCAGCCGGTCCTGGCGTCGCCGGTATCCGTCGGCCTGTTCCCGCAGGAACCGCTCGAACACCTCCGGTCCCGGATCAGTGATCCCGTTCAGGTGGAGGGTCTTACGCAGCAGGACCGGTTCGGTGTGCCCGGCGGCTTTGGCCATCCCCGCGGACAGGGGACGCCCGGTGGCGGCTTCGAAGGCTTCGGCGAACACTTCGCCACCCACGCCTCGGGTCTCGATCAGGGTGTGGTCCACGTCCCAGAGGACGAGCAGGGTGTCGGGCATCGTGCCTCCGATGGGGAAAAGGCGGCCGGTGGTCGAAAGCGCCGTTCTACGATGGGCTTCTGGCCCGCGCCCCTCACGTTGAAAGGCCGGACATGTCGCTGGGGAAGTCGTTCGCGCAGAGACTACGGTGGCATCGTCGGCGTCAGGGCAAGTCCCAGGCGGTCATTGCGGGGCTGGCCGGGTTGAATCCGGAGTATCTGGGGCAGATCGAGCGCGGGCAGCGCACCCCTACCCTCGACACCGTCGAGGCCATCTCCCGTGCCCTCGAAGTACCCGTCGGAGAACTGTTCGGTGAGGTGAAGGACATCCCGGCCGAGCCTACCGATGGGCATATCGCGACGCAGTTGCACAGCGCACTCCACTCGGGCACCACCGCCGGTGACGCGACCGATCTTCACCTTCCCGAACTGCGCGAGCGCGTCGACCGGGCATGGGAGATCTGGCAGGGAACGCCCGACCGCTACAGCAGGCTCTTCCCGTTGATCGTCCCGTTGACCAGGGACGTGGTCCGGTACTGCGCTGCCGAACCATCCCCCGCGGACAGGGCCCTGGCTGCGGACACCTACGGGCTTCTGCGCACGGTGGCACGCCGGATCAACCTCACGGACCTGGCTCTGCTGGCGGCCGAACGCGGACTCCGGGCGGCCGAGCGATCCGAGGATCCCGTGCGAGTGGCGACCGCGCGGTGGAACCTCGCGCACGCGCTCCTGGGTCTCGGTGAACACGCTTCGGCCCTGGAGGTCGCCCGCGAGGCGGCCTCCCGCATCGGGCCCGCCTCCGGCCGCGAGGTCGCCGCGATCACCGGGGCGCTGTGGCTGACCGCCGCGGTCGCCCGCGCCCGATCAGGTGACGCCTTCGGTGCCCTGCGGTGGATCGAGGAACACGCCGCTCCTCTGGCGGACCGTACCGGCGAGACCAACGTGGGGCGCACCTGCTTCGGCCCGGTCAACGTGGGCATGCACATGATGAACATCGAGCTGGAACAAGGTCAGGCCGCCTCGGCGCTGGCGATGGCCGACCGCGTCGACGCCTCCGCCCTGGCCTCGCGCGAACGGCACACCACCTGGGCCCTGGACCTGGCGCGCGGCCACGTCCTCCAGCACGACCCGGGCGCGGCGATGCTGTACCTGCTCCAGGCCGAGATCACCGGCGCCGAGGACCTGCGCTTCAACCCCGACGCCCACACGATCCTCAACCGCGTGGTACACCGCGCCCGACCCGCGCTGCGCACCCAGGCCATCTCGCTGACCAGGCGCCTGAACCTGGAAGGGACCATCCTGTCCAGTTGAGCTGTTCCCTAGACCCCACCACTGTCAGCACGCTGTACTCACCTCCGCATCTGCGGGGAGCACTACTGCCATGGCTCTGTGGACGCCGCCCCCGCAGACTCACCCCCGACGACCAGCCCCGCGCGTGCGGAGACGAGCGCCTGAACAGGAAGCGCAGGGCCAACTTGGGGAGACCGCCCCCGTGAATCTCCCCGGCCTTCCAATGGTTGGTGGTCCGGGTCCCCGCCCTCACGGGCCGCAGACTACCGCCATGCATCTCCGTGTCGATCCGGCCGCGGCAGCTCACACCGAGTCACGAGGATCCTCGAACAGTCCGCTGTACCGCCCACCGGCAGGTGGTACGGCACGGGAACACGCTCGGCCGGGGCCCGCGCACCGCGACCTCCCGCCGCCGGCCGGGCGACCGTCCCGGCCCGCGGCGGCTACTGGCCCTGGCCACGGGTGAAGGCGGGCTCGCCGTCGAACGCGTAGAGACCTTCGGTCTTGATGGGTTCGATGCCGTGCTCCACCATCCGGGACTGGAGGGCGACGATCTCGGCGGCGGTGGTGGAACCGTCCGGGTCGAGGAAGCGGCATCGCCAGTGATCGGTGAGCAGGGTCTCGGCCGCGCCGCCCGGCCACACCTTCTGACCCCGGTTGGAGATCATGTCAAGCCGCAACGGTCCGGCGAGCGGGACGAGCCTGTCGGCGAGCTCGGCCGGGGTGGTCCCGTTCTCGTGGACGAACACGTCGACGCCGAGCCGGGTCTTGGCGGCAGGGGGCCGGTCCTTCAGCTGCACCGTGATCGGCCCGCGCTGCGTGTAGTGAGCCGCCGGAAGCCGTTCGGGGCCCTGGCCGAGACGCTCGATGACCGCGGTCGCGAACGCCCGGGTGCCGACCTCGGCGGTGCTGGTGTCGGGGTGGTGGACGTCATAGGTGTGGACGCCGTCCTCGATGGTCCGCAGCCATGCGTTGTGCACCCTGCTCGCGACGTCGGTCTGTCCGATGTGGACGAGCATCTGCACCGCGGCCAGCAGCAGCCCCGAGGGATTCGCGACGTCCTGGCCGGCCCGCCGGGGGGCGGATCCGTGGATGGCCTCGAACATGGCGATCCGCTCACCGATGTTGGCGCTTCCGGCGAGGCCGACCGATCCGGCGATCTGGGCGGCGACATCGGAGAGGATGTCGCCGTAGAGGTTGGGCAGGACGACGACGTCGAACGCCTCGGGGGTGTCGGCGAGCTTGGCCGCACCGATGTCGACGATCCAATGCTCGGCTCGGATCTCGGGATAGTCGGTGGCGACCTCGTCGAACACCTTGTGGAACAGGCCGTCGGTCATCTTCATGATGTTGTCCTTGGTGAACGCGGTCACCTTGGTCCGCCCATGGGTGGTGGCGTACTCGAAGGCGTAACGGATCACCCGCTCGCACCCCTGCCGGGAGATGAGCTTGAGGCACTGGACGACCTCGTCGGTCTGGCGGTGTTCGATGCCCGCGTAGAGATCCTCCTCGTTCTCCCGGATGATGACGACGTCCATACCGGGATGCCTGGTGGCGACGAACGGTGCGTAGGCGACGCACGGCCGGACGTTGGCAAAGAGGCCGAACGTTTTGCGCACGGTGACGTTGAGGCTCTTGAATCCACCGCCCTGCGGGGTCGTGATGGGGGCCTTGAGGAACACGCCCGTGCGGCGGATGGATTCGAGCGCCTCGGGAGTGACGCCGGCGGGGTTACCGGCCCGGTAGACCGACTCTCCGATGGTGATCGTGTCGATATCGAGGGCCGCTCCGGCTGCGTCGAGCACGGATAGCGCGGCCTCCATGATCTCCGGACCGATTCCGTCACCGTGGGCAACGGTGATCGGTACGGGTGTCGGGTACGACGTCATGATCTCTCCTCGACTCGTGATCGACGGCCGGGACGGGTTCCCCGGTCGGTCGGCTGGTCTGATGCGATGGGTGACGTGGTGGCAGGAGAGAAGCGCTCACTCTTCCGTGGGCTTCAGCGGCCCGACGATGCCGTGTTCTCGGTCATGGACGTACCAGTGTTCGGTGATCAGGTGCGGCTGCCGGGCCCGCAGCGCCGTCATGCTCGTCTCCACGGCGTCACCCTCGGCGAAGACGGGCACGAACACCTCCGGAGAGCCCGGTTCGGGCACTGGGCCCGCCACCAGGGAGTCAAGAATCCGGTTCTGCCACTCGAACGGATCCGGTGTTTCCCGCAGGGCGGGTCCGTCCATCCAGCACAGGGTCCAGATGCCCGCCAGTGAGAACGACCTCTCGATCCACACCGCCTTCACGGTGTGTGATTGTGAGGGGGCGGCGTCGGTGTCTTCCGCATACGACACGGGCAGTCCGGCTTCGAGTTCGGGGCGGATCCACACCCCGAGCAGCCGGTTCGCTCCCGATTCATCTCCGAACTGCCGTCGATAGTTGACCAGGTAGTCGCTCACGTTCTCGACCGCGGACCTGACGTCGTCCACGCTTCGGACCAACAGGAGCGTATTCATCGGATACTTCCCTTCTCTGGAGTGAAGTGGCGCTGCACGTGCCCGGTCGTCATGTGCGCAGCGGTGCGGGAGGACGGCCGTCCTCCGGAGCGGCTGCGGCCGGGCACCAAGGCCGCCAACCTGTAGGGGTGTAGCGGAGCCAGGGTTGATCGGGGTGCTCACGTGCGGCGAGACCGACCCAGTCGTGATCGAACATGTGCCGCAGCACGGTGTGGCGCCCGATGAGGGTGTCCAACCGGTGCAAGGGTGCCTGCACGATGGTGAGCAGGCGTTGCGGTTCGTGCCGGGCGCGGTGGCCGTCGGTGAGGGACTGCCAGGGCAGGCCGGACCGGAGGTCGCCGGTGGGACCGGTCATGACGCCGAGGCCGCCGCCGACGGCGTTGTGGAGGGCCTTGCTGCCGGCGCCGAAGGCCTGGGGGTCGGTGGCGGCGAAGTAGTACTGGCTGTTGATCCAGTGCGCGACGACGAGCGGTGCCGTGAGGATGGTCTCCAGGACGGTGCCGGCCGGGTCGAGGTCGGGGTCGTAGTCGTGGAGGAACAGACGGCCGTGCAGGTCGATGCCGCGGGTGAGGGCGCGGGGCGCGATGAGGAAGGCCGCGTTGCCGGCCAGACCCCATTCGGGGAAGGCCTGGGCCCAGTCGCGGGCGCGCGTGCGGGTGTGGCGCGCCGCGCGCCGTGGGCTGGGGTGGGAGGGTGCGCCCGGTAGGGTGGCGCAGCGCTCGGCGGCCAGGTGTGCGCCGGCCGTGCGGAGGTCGGCGGTGAGCCGGTCGACGTCCTGGCCGTGGGTGTCGGGCAGGAGGTGGGTGTCCAACAGGCGCACGGTGTCGGTGGTGGTGTCGTGTTCGGCCGGAACGAACCGGGTGTCGTCGGGAATGCCGATGCCGCGTTCGGAGAGGTGTCGGCGGACCTGCGGATCGTTGAGCAGTGCGGCGGCGGTGCGGGCGTTGGGGCCGCCGGGGTGCCCCCCGCATGCACCGCAGTCCAGCGCGGCCTGGTAGGGGTTGTTGTCGGTGTGGGCGCGGTGCCCGCAGAGCACGACCAGGCGTGCGAACCCCCGGGTCAAGCCCATCAGCGTGAGGATGCCCTCGGCGGTCGCGGTGCGTTCCTCGGGGGTGAGGGCGTCCTCCAGGGAGATCTCGGTCGCAGGGTCGGCGGTGATGCGGCGCGTCCACCACGCGCGGGCGGCGCCGACGGCACCGGGGGCGAAGGTCCTGGCCGCGGCCAACGGGCCCAGGAGCCAACCGGCCGATTCGGCGAGCACGAACGGTGCCACCAGGTCGTCCTTGGCGGCGTGGAGGGAGTGGTCGGCCGCGGCGAGTACCCGGCGACCGGTCAGCGACCGTTCGGCCGCGCGCTGTCGGCCCTCGCTGGGGCGTTCCGTGACGGTGTGCCGGGGCGTGATCGGGCCCGGGCACTGGGCGCGAGCGGCCCCTCCGGCGAGGTCGCGGTAGCGCATGGCGACGGCGAAGAATCCGGCGAATCCCAGGGTCTGGTAGTCGCCGAGCGCTTCCAGGTGGCGACGCAGTCCCTCGGAACGGGGATCGATGCAGCACACCACCTGTGCCCGCGGCGGGGCGTCGGTCCACTCGGGCGCCGAGCGGCTCAGGGTGCGCAGCAGTCGGCTCCGGTAGTGGTCCTCGTAGGCGTCCAGCCAGACGAGGGTCCGTTGTTCCACCGGGAGTCGGTCGAGCAACCGCGCCAACTCGGTCCGCTGTGCCGCGTCGGTGCCGGTGATCTCCAGGGCCTCCAGTAGGTGGCGGGCCCGATCTTCGGGTCCGGTGGTGGCCTGCCGGGTGTCGAGCAGGTCGGCGGAGGCCGAGTTCCACGCCGTACCGTGGGTGTGGGTCCCGGTGAGCGCGGCGGCTTCGGTGGTCAACCGCAGGGCGAGGTAGGCGACCAGGTCGATACCGCTGTCCTGTCGTTCACCCCGCCACCGGATGTGGGCGGCGAAGCCGGGAAGGCACGCCAGATGGGCCTGGAGATAGCGGGTGCGCTGGTCCTCCGGGACACCCAGGGCGGCCAGAGCCTCCGCGACGGCCTGCTCGTCCCGTTCGGGCAGGTCCCCAAGACGTGTGCGCAGACGCCGCGGCAGGGTCACGTCGTGTGCGGCCAGAGCCCGCCACGCGTGGTAAAAGCCTCGGTCGCGGCCGGGCATCCGCCAGGTGGACTGGCCCTCGTCCAAGTAGGCCGAACACCACTGGATCGTGTGGGTGTCGAGGAGGGCGGCCATGTCCGGGGCCAGCACTTCGGTCGCTGTGCGTGCCCGGCGGATCGGCGGGGGGTTCGTGATGCCCTGGTGCAGATCGGCCGACAGGAGGTCGACCGGCTCGTAGGTCCGGCCGCCGAGGGTGAGCGGTGGGCACCGCAGCGCCTCGGGGTGGCGGCGGATCAGCGCGGCACGCACGTCGTCGTCGGTGATCCGCCCGTGCCGCCACGCCGCCCGCAGCCAGGCCTCTTCCGGGGTGACCCGCGCTCCGAACAGGTCCGCGGCGGCGATGGCCGCGTCCGCGAACGGCCGGTCCACCAGGCCGGACAGCGGGTTGACAGCGATGAAGTCGGCGAGCGGCCAGGTCGGCGCCAAGAACGCTGCGGCGTCGGCGACCACGGCACGCACCTCGGCCGCCGAGGTGGCGGTGTCGGGAGCGGCCTTGGTGATGGGTCCGGTGGTCATGGGTTGCGACTCCTCCTGCTGTGATGACGGTGGCGGAACGCGCGACCGGGTGAATCCCCGGGGACCGCGCTTCCGGGAGGCTCCAGCGGCTCCCCTCAGAGCGCCGGAAGCCGTCCGGGCGTGCCGTCGAGGGCTCGGGGCCGTCCGATCACGCCCCGACTTCCTCCGGTAGGGGCACCGGCCGCGGGTGCGGTGCGGGCACCGGCCGTGGCGGGAGACCCGGGGCGGTGGTGTGCGTACGCTGCTGCCCGGCGGACAACGCCAATACGTAGAGACGGTCGCGCCAGCGGCCGAGACCGCGTGCGGGCGCCCGGTGGACCAAAAGCGCTCCGACCACCGACACCGCCACCACGATCGCCGGCAACCAGGCCGAAACTGCGGCAGGGGCGGCGGCGGGCACGCTCGGGGCCAGAAACTCCGTGACCGCCCCCACCACGGCCAGGTAGCCGATCACCGCGCCCGGCAGCACGACCACCACGGTGGCCAGCGCCCCCACGGTCGGGTGGCGCCGCAGCCATCCCCACGCCAGCCGCGCTGCGGTGGCCGCGGCGAAGACCAGCAGCGCCGCGCCTGCGGCGTGCGGAGGCAGCCACCAGACCGCCACGGCCACGGCCACGACGGCGACGACCACGGCGAGGACGGCCACCTGTGCCGAACGCGCGGGGGTCAGCCGGGGGACGGGAGGAGCCAGGACGCGCTGGGTGTGGCGCTGCACCGCCGACCCCGAGCCCAGGAACAAGGCGGCCTTGAACAGCCCGTGCGCCACCAGGTGCACCACCGCCGCCGCGTAGAGGCCGAGCGCGCAGGTCATGAGCATGAAACCCATCTGCCCGATCGTGGAGTGCACCAGCGCGCCCTTGACGTCGGGACGGGCCAGCATGACCGCCGTGGCGGCCACGGCACTGACGGCGCCAACGGCGAACGCCAGGTGTGTCGCCACCGGTGCCGCACCGAAGATCGGCGACAGCTTCACCAGCAGCACCCCGCCCGCGTTGACCACACCGGCGTGCAGCAGCGCCGAGACCGGGGTCGGAGCCGCCAGGGTCGCCGACAGCCACCGGTGCCAGGGCAACTGCGCGCACCGTGCGGCCGCGGCGATCACCAGCAAGCAGGCCACCGCCGTGCCGACCGCGCCGCCGACGGCCGCGTCGCTCTGGTCGCGCAGGTCGAGATCGCCCCAGACGGCGACCGCGAGAACCACCCCGGACCACAGCGCGACGTCTCCGATGATGACCACACGTGCGGTGCGGCGGGAGGCCTCGACGGCCGAAGGGGCCGGCCGGTACATCCCCACGAGTCGCCACAGGGCGACACCGGTCAGCGACCACGCCACCGCCAGGGTGACCAGCGTGACCGCGGCCACCATCGCCGCGGTCGCGGCGGTCAGCGCCCCGGCCGTGATGGCGAACCCGGCCGCGGCCGGGTCGCCGCGCAGGTAGCGCAGGGCGAACACCTGGACCACAGCGCTGACCGCGCACACCAGCAACAGCACGATCGCCCCGAGGTGGTCGGCTGCCAACCCGGTCCAGACACGTCCGTCCGGAGCGGCCAGCACCATCGCCACCGGCCCGCCGAGGGCCACCGAAACGGCCAGGACCCCGGCCAGTGCGGTCGCCGACAGTGCGGCGCCCGCGCCCAGCACGGGAGCCAGGGGACGCAGGTTCCGGATCGATCCGGCCGCCGCAGCGACGGCGGGAAGGGCTACCAGGGCCAGCAGCAGCATCCCCGTCACGCGGCCGCACCTTCCGTCTCAGCGCCCTTCGCGGCGCGACCCGAGGCCGGGGCCGCGGTGACGTCGGTGGCGAGGGCTTCCGGGGGATGTGCGGGCAAAGCGCACCCGTGGAAACCGCTGCTCCGCACCCGTTCGGGCTCACCGCTGGTCACGCGGCGCAGTGGCCGTCCTCGTTCCGGCCCGAGGGCGCCCGGCAAGCCGGTGCCGATCGCCGTGTCCGGTGACGGGGGCCACCGGTGCACCCGACCCCGCGAAGCCTCGTCGGCCGTCGGCTCACCCCGGGTCGGCACACACGTCATCCCGACGCCGCCCATGACACCCATGACACCCACCTCCCAAGCACGACACTGATGACGCGTGTTACGATACACGACATGGATCGTACGACACCAATAGCGCGTATTGAAAATCGTGATACGGGTTACCTGGGACGGGGTGCCATGGTGGATATGCAGGAGTGGACCTTCCTCACCAACCACGCCCACGTACTGCTGTGCGTGGTGCGGGATCCCCAGGCCCGGCTGCGGGACATCGCCGAGCAGGTCGGCATCACCGAACGGGCCGCACAGCGCATCATGGCGGACCTCGTCGAAGCCGGATACCTGGAACGAGAGCGCGAAGGGCGCCGCAACCGGTACCGGATGCACCCCGAGTTGCCACTACGGCATCCGATGGACCGCGACACCGCCATCGGAGAACTCCTGGCCGTGCTCATCGGCACCCGCAACGGCCCTGACGAGGCCCTGTGACCACCACCGCCCACCCCTACGCGGACGCACGCGTCGCACTGGCCACCCGACACGCCAAGGAGAGGGTCCTGGGCCCGGCCCTGGCCCGCATCCCGGGTCTGCGCCTGGTCCTCGCCGACGACGTCGACACCGACGAGCTGGGCACTTTCACCGGTGAGGTCCCACGCGCGGCATCGCCGTCCGTGACCGCCGTGCGCAAGGCACGCCTCGGTCTACGGTCGACCGGCCTCGGGCTCGCCGTGGCCAGCGAAGGCTCCTTCGGTCCGCATCCCATGGCTCCGATGCTCAGTGCCGGCGACGAGATCCTCGCCTTCCTCGACACCACCCGGGACCTGTGCATCGTGGAGCGCCGCCTGGGCCCCACCAACTTCGCCCACACCACCGCCCGACGCCTCGATGAGACCACCGAGGCGTTCTTGGGCCGAACCGGTTTCGGCCCCCACGCGATGATCGTGCGCCCCCACACCCCAATCGATCCGCAGGACCCCGGCCCTATCAGCAAAGGCATCCGGACCCGCGCCGAACTGGCCGCCGCGATCAACGAGTGCGCCCTACGGTCGGCGGACGGCCTGGCCCGGCTGGAGACCGACATGCGCGCCCACCTCAATCCCACGCGCATGCGCGAGATCGGCCTGCTCGCCGACCGGCTCACCGACCGCCTCGCCACGCTGTGCCCCGCCTGCGGCACCCCCGGATACGGCCAGGTGGACCGAGAACCCGGCCTTCCGTGCGACAGTTGCTCCGAACCCACGTCCCTGACCCTCGCCGTCATCCACGGATGCCCGCGGTGTCCTCACCGCAGCCGCCACCCCCGAGACGACGGGCGGGTCAGCACCGACCCCACGTTCTGCGACGGGTGCAATCCATGATCGAAACCCGCGGTCCGGCGTCGCCGACTCGACCGTCGACAGGACCCGCCGGCGGACACCGGATTCCCGGTACGGTGCCCCACCGGCCGTCGCGAGAGGACTGACATGCTCGACATCGGCATCACCACGTGGATCGTCACGATCGCCGTGATCGTGACCCTGCTCGCCGCCGACCTGACCATCGCCTGGCTGAAACCGCACCACGTCGGGTTCAGGGAGGCGACCGCGTGGTCGGTCTTCTACATCGCGGTGGCCCTGATCTTCGGTGTGTGGTTCACCCTGCGCTACGGCGGCGAGTTCGGCACCGAGTACTTCGTCGGCTACCTGGTGGAGAAGAGCCTGTCCGTCGACAACCTCTTCGTCTTCGTCATCATCATCACCACCTTCGCGGTGCCGACCGAGCATCAGCACAAGGTGCTGACGTTCGGCATCGTGCTCGCCCTGGCCATGCGGGCGGTGTTCATCGCACTCGGAGCCGCACTGCTGGCGCTGTTCTCCTTCATGTTCCTCGTGTTCGGCCTGTTGTTGATCTACACGGCGATCCAGTTGTTCCGGCACCGCAACGAGGACCCCGCGATCGAGGACAACTCCGTGGTGCGTCTGGCCCGGCGGGTCCTGCCGGTCACCGACGGGTTCGTCGGCGGCAAGCTCTTCACCCGGGTCGACGGCCGCCGTGTGGTCACGCCGATGCTCATCGTGCTGATCGCGATCGGCACCGTCGACCTGCTGTTCGCCGTGGACTCGATCCCGGCGATCTTCGGGATCACCCAGGAGCCCTACATCGTGTTCACCGCGAACGCGTTCGCCCTGCTCGGGCTGCGCGCACTGTTCTTCCTGGTGAAGGGCTTGCTCGACCGGCTGGTGTACCTCTCGACCGGGCTGGCGCTGATCCTGATGTTCATCGGCGCGAAGTTGCTCCTGCACTGGGCCCACGTAGACCTGGACGAACGGGTCCCGGAGATCCCGACGCTGGCGAGCCTGGCGGTGATCGTCGTGATCCTGGTCGTGGTCACCGTGGCGAGCCTGGCCAAGACCCGCCGCGACCCGACGGCCAAAGCCCACGCGGGCTCACTTCGCGCGCACGACGCCGAGGCCGGGCCCGACGACACCACCGAAGAGCCGTGAGCCGGGCCGAGCGCCGCAGAACGTCGATGCACGGCCACAGTCCGCCGCCCGCCGGCGGCGTGGTCACGAGGCCGAGTCGGCTCGGACGACCGCCACCGGACGGGTGGCGCGGCGGAGCACTCCTTGACCATCCGACCTCAGCAGCAGGTTGTGGAGCGGACCGCGCCCTCGGCAACCCACCACGAGGAGCTCCGCTCCGCGCGACGCAGCGATCATCACGTCGGCGGGGCGGCCGACCGCTGCGCGCGCGACGACGGGCACGACCAGCCCCGTCACGGCCAGAGCCCGCTCGACGGCCTCCTGGGCCAGATCCTCAGCGCACCGGTGTTCCCGCTCAGCGGCCTTCCTGTAGGCGTACGGGTTGTCGATCGCTCCCGGCAACGTGACGTGGTAGGCGCGGACGGCCACCACCCCGGCCGACCGGTGAACGGCTTCGGCAAGGGCGAACCGCAACGCGGCGTCGCCGTGTGCCGACCCGTCCACTCCCACCACGATCGAGCCGTGGTCCGGCGACACCCAACCGGCAGGCACCACCACCACGGGGCAGCAGGCGCGGGCCGCCAATCTGCCACCGACCGAGCCGAAAGCACGCCCGCCCAGCACGCCGAACCGGTGCGTGCCAACCACCACGAGCTCGGCATCGTGGGACGCGAGCGCTAAAGCGTCCAATGCCGGACGCAACGCCACCGACGTCTCGACCTGCACCCTGGGTGCCTGGAAGGCGAGCCGATGACGAGCCTCCACCAGTGCGCACTCCGCACGCTCCCGAAGGGCGGCCGTAGGTTGCACGGCATCCGATTCACCGAAGGAGCGAACGGTGAGCGGCACCTGCAAGGCGTACATCAGGCGCAGATTCGAGCGACGGAAGCGGGCCTCCGCGGCAGCCCAACCGAGAGCGGCCACAGAGCCGGGCGAACCGTCGACACCGACGACGATGGTGGCGGTCATGGCGATCCGATCCTTCGTTGAGGTCGTCGCCTACACGCACACCCGATGACCTCCCTCGCCATCGGCGACGTGTGAGGCACACAACACGAATTGTACGACATGAAATACGCGTGTCAGAAAGCGCGATACTCACTACGGGGAGGTGGGGTAAGGTACTGAGCATGCAGGAGTGGACGTTTCTCACCAATCACGCCCACGTACTGCTGTGCGTGGTACGGGATCCCCAGGCCCGGCTGCGGGACATCGCCGAGCAGGTGGGCATCACCGAACGGGCCGCACAGCGCATCGTGGCGGACCTCGTCGAAGCCGGATACCTGGAACGGGAGCGCGAAGGGCGCCGCAACCGCTACCGGCTCCACGCCGAGTTGCCGCTGCGGCATCCGATGGACCGCGACACCGCCATCGGGGAACTCGTGGCCGTGCTCATCGGCACCCGCATCGACCCTGACCAGGTCGCGTGATCGCCACCGCCCAGCCCTGCTCGGACACACACGCCGCACTGGCCACCCGACACGCCGAACAGCGGGCCCCGGTCCCGGCCCTCGCCGACGACGTCGACACCGACGAGCCGAGAGCCTTCGCGCGCAGGAGCCCGACCACGTGATACCTCTGACCGCAACCGCCATCGCCGCGGCCACCGGAGGCCACCTGACCGCTGGCACCGACCCCCTGCTGCCGGTCACGGCACCCGCGAGCATCGACTCACGCCGGGTCCACCCCGGGGGCCTGTTCGCCGCGGTCCCCGGTCGGCACACCGATGGGCACGACCATGCCCCGGCCGCCATCGCCGCAGGCGCGGCGCTGGTACTCGCCTCACGGCCGGTGGCCGCCCCGGCCGTCCAGGTCGCCGATGTCACCGTCGCGCTCGGCGCGCTGGCCCGCCACGTGGCAGGCCAGCTGTCGGCGACCGTCATCGGCATCACCGGATCGAACGGAAAGACCAGCACCAAGGATCTCGCCGCCCAGGTGCTGGCGCACCACGGTCCCGTCACCGCCACCGACGGTTCGTACAACAACGAACTCGGATTCCCCCTCACGGTCCTGCGCGCCACCCCCGACACGCGCTACCTCGTCCTGGAGATGGGCGCCCGGGGCCGCGGGCACCTCGGCTACCTGTGCGACCTGGTCACGCCCCATGTAGGCGTGGTGCTCAACGTCGGCACCGCCCACATCGGCCAGTACCCCGACGGGCAGGCCGGGATCGCCGCGGCCAAGAGCGAACTGGTCGCCGGACTCCCCGATGCCGACCACGGCGGCCTCGCCGTCCTCAACGCCGACGATCCGCTCGTCTCAGCCATGGCGGACCGAACCCGTGCCCGTCCCCTGTGGTGGAGCCACCATCCCGGCCCGACACGCGTGCACGCCCGCGACGTGCGCCTCACCCCGGACGGTCGCGCGGAATTCACCCTGCGCACCCCCGAGGGCGCCGCGCCCGTCACACTCTCGCTCACCGGCCGACACCACATCGGCAACGCGCTCGCCGTCGCGGCGACCGCTCATGGCCTGGGCCTGGACACCGCGATGATCGCCCAAGCTCTGACCGACGCGCGACCCAGATCCGCCGGACGCATGCAGACCATCGTCCGCGATGACGGCGTCACCCTCATCCACGACGCGTACAACGCGAACCCGGACTCAATGGCGGCCGCACTCACCGCGCTGGCCTCGGTGACCGCGCGTCGCCGCATCGCGGTCCTGGGAGAGATGGCCGAACTCGGAGAGCACGCCGCTCACGCCCATCGCCACTTGGGCGTGCTCGCCGCACAGGCCGCTCTCGACCTCCTGGTCGTGGTCGGCGATGACCACGCAGCCCTGATCGCCGACGCCGCCCGCGCCGCACGCGACGACCTCGACATCGTCTCCGTCCGTGACGCACGGCAGGCCCACGACGCCCTCCACCGCGGCCTTCACCCCGGCGATCTCGTTTTGATCAAGGCCTCCCGGGCCGCCCGCCTCGAAGACCTCGTCGCCGCCCTCAACGACCGTTGAATCGGTCGGAGTCGCGACTCGCCTGATCACGGGGCCCGGCCGCCCGGCCGAGCCGATCCGCGATCGCCGATCCGATCCCCTCCGGGGAGGGAAGCGATGCCACGATGACCTCACATTCGTGCCGGTCGAAGTCGTGGAGGAACTCATAGAGCCGCTGCGCGTACTGTGCGGCCGAGTCCGGTACCGCGATGACGTGTCGCGCGGAACACGAAGCGGCGTCACCCGCGAACTCGGGGGGAAGAAGGACACCGACCCGGCGCCCTCGCCCCACCAGGAGTTCGGCGTTGTCGAGCACCCGGTCCGGCTCGACCAGGAGAACCCGGGCCCGCGGCGCGTAGTGCGACGGGAACTGGCCCGGAACCCGAACAGCGCTCTTGGCCCGCACCGACACGGCACGGCCCAGTACGTGTTCGAGATCCTCTCGGCTCACACCGCCGGGGCGCAGGATCGCCGGCTCACCCGTGAGATCGACGATGGTGGACTCGACGCCGACCGAGCACGGGCCACCGTCCAGCACATAGTCGACGTCCGCGCCCAACCCCTCACGGACATGACGGGCCGTCGTGGGGCTGACCTCGCCGAAGCGGTTGGCCGACGGAGCCGCCACCCCGCCGCCGAAAGCCGTCAGCGTCTCCAAGGCGACCGGATGGTTCGGCACCCGCAGCGCGACGGTGTCGAGGCCACCGGTGACCGCGCGGGGAACACGGTCCGCTCGCCGAAGCACCAGCGTCAGCGGACCCGGCCAGAAGCGTTCGGCGATGAGGTGCGCCGTGTCGGGCACGTCGGCCGCCCACTCGGCGAGCTGATGCGCGCCGCCCAGGTGCACGATCAGCGGATGCGTCGTGGGCCGCCCCTTCACCGCGAAGACACGCTCCACAGCGCCGACGTTCTCGGCATCGGCGCCGAGCCCGTACACGGTCTCGGTGGGGAACGCGACCAGACCACCCGCACCCAGGGTGCGAGCGGCGCACTCGATGCGGTCGAGCGCGAGTTCTGGTTGATCCGATATCACCGTTCACCCCTCGTAACAACAATCTGACGCACCGGCGTTCAGTGTGGTCAGGTGCCGCGCCGTATGCCGTCGGCCCTCCTGGGAGCAGCGATCCCAGCCTATCGTCGACGGGCGCTACGGCGTTCAGCCGGTCGACGCCGCCCCCACCGCTGGGACTAAGGTCTCCACCGCCATCCGCACCAGGTCCGCCTGGGCACCACAGTCATCTGGTAGGCGGTGGTGCCGAGATCCTCGGTCGCCCCGGAGGGTGACCGCCACACGTGCCCGCACTGGTGGCGCGCGTCCGGGAACTGGTTGCGATCCTCGGTCGCCCCGGAGGGCGACCGCCACGTGGTGCGCCGCGGCGGGCGCACGGCGTGGTCGGGGTTGCGATCCTCGGTCGCCCCGGAGGGCGACCGCCACGTCTCCACCATCACCCGGCGCCGCCACCCCACCTTGTTGCGATCCTCGGTCGCCCCGGAGGGCGACCGCCACGCGTCACGGCCGACGATCACGGCCATGTCGTCCAGGTTGCGATCCTCGGTCGCCCCGGAGGGCGACCGCCACGTTATCAGCACGGCACTCCAGGAGGACGAGATGACGTTGCGATCCTCGGTCGCCCCGGAGGGCGACCGCCACCCCTGGCGTACCTACGTCACCGTTTGACCAGCGAAGTTGCGATCCTCGGTCGCCCCGGAGGGCGACCGCCACTCCGTACCCTGTCCCTGAAGGACTACCCGAAGGACGTTGCGATCCTCGGTCGCCCCGGAGGGCGACCGCCACTCGGTGGCCGCCGCGACCCGCTCTCCGGTCGGGGTGTTGCGATCCTCGGTCGCCCCGGAGGGCGACCGCCACGCGGCACCCCCGAGGCCGTCACGAGTCGGTGGCCACGTTGCGATCCTCGGTCGCCCCGGAGGGCGACCGCCACCCGGAACCCCGCGCGCCGCGCCACCAGGCAGGAGGGTTGCGATCCTCGGTCGCCCCGGAGGGCGACCGCCACCAGCGTAGATGCCCCGCCCAGCCGTAGAGGTCCTGGTTGCGATCCTCGGTCGCCCCGGAGGGCGACCGCCACGGCGGATGCGCGTCAACGACGCGGTCACCGTGGACGTTGCGATCCTCGGTCGCCCCGGAGGGCGACCGCCACAGGGTGACCGCCACGGCCCGCGAAGTGGGAAAACGACCTCTCCATATCAACAAACACAGAGCAGCAATCCGGACATTCGGGAGGGAGACCCCCATAGTCCGTTCGGTACCGCCCCGGGTTTCTCTGACCACTTCCGGTTCCCAACCAAGCGGACAAGCTTCAATCGAGTCTGTTGCACAGGACCGTTGCCGACCCCTGCCTGCCAAGCAAAGCACTAGCAGAGGACACAGACTTTTCAGATGCAAGGCTCGCAGCGACAACTGCACTCGAGAACCTTGGTGGTTGCATCCTCCCTCAGATCCAAGACAGAGGAAAGAACTGTAAAGACGCACCATGCGCGTAGCGTACGCACCTCGCCACAGAGAAAGCTCAAACCGCTCCGCAGACCCCGCGTCGGCCCGTCTTCGCTGGTACACCTGGCCTACCTTGACACGGTGGTGCTCACAGCTTCTCGATCGTCAACGCTGAGCTCGGATTCGCCTCTTCGGTCTCCGAGGCTCAGCAGAGCGTCATCGAACCGCCCCTGGCGTCCCCACTGGCTGACCAGCCTCCCCCACCTCGGCCTTCGACCGAAAGCGGACGCGATCTGCTCGCCCGTGGGCAACGAGCCGTGCTCGCCCTGATGTTCCAGAGCCCACTGCCAGGCACGCACCTGGAGTTCAGCGGGCATAGCGCGAGTCGATGAAGTTCCGTTCGCTGCGTCCGTGTGCTGCTCGCGGACGACGTACAGCCCCGGATCGTCCGCCTGTTCGCCCTCGGGGAGAGGAGCCGGATGTTCGTGTGTACGCTCTGCGTCAGCAGTGCGTACGCTCCTGGCCGCCGTGCGGAACTCGCGCATGAGCAGTTCGTACGCACCGATCAGCGCGAAGCTCGGCCATGCGTGGATGATCCGCGACCACATCGTGGGGTCGGCCACGGCAACGTTCGCCGCCAACGACGCGGCCGACCCGATGATCAGCAGGGTCCAGGGCAGGAGACCGCCCTTGCGGCCGTGGCGGGCATCGCTCAGCAGCGTCATGGACGCGCCGACGATCATGCCGTCCACCGACAGCGGGAACAGAGCGGCACGCCACTCCGGCTCGCCGTGGCGCAAGGCGAGTTCGTACATGTGCGAGTACGACACCACCGCCGCGATACCCGCGAGCATCAGCACGGCGGCGATGGTGATCCACCGCGACCAACGGGGCTCCGTCATCACCGCTCACCGCCCTGTCCGTTGACACGGACACCCCGCCCGTACTCGGGCAGTTCAACGGTCTGCTCGATGACCAGCCGCGCGTTCCCATCTGCCGTGTGCCCCGCACTGCCATGGTCCAGGCGGACCTACGCGACCCCGACGGCATCCTCACCGCAGCCGACACCCTTGCGCTGCTCGATTTCGACCGACCCGTGGGGCTGCTGCTGGCCGAGGTCCTGGACTTCCTGCCCGACACCGACCATCCCCACGACGTCATGCGCACCTTCCTCAACTCCCTGGCTCCGGGCTCCTTCATAGCGATCAGCCATATCACCGACGAGGCCGACCCGGACCGCGCTTCCCTGCTGGAGGAGTTCTACTCCCACACCCTCGCTCCACGACAGACCCGCGGCCGCCACCAGATCGCCCACTTCTTCGACGGTACCGAGCCGGTGCACCCCGGGTTGAGCTACGTGTGCGACTGGACACCCCACATCCTCTGGCGGCCCCACATCGTCGATCCCTATTGGCCGCCTGCACACGTCTGGATGCTGGGCGGTGTCGGCCACTTGTGAACCCCCACTGACGATGCCGCTGCCCTGACGCCACCGGGCCGTGCATCTTCGGCTGACGACTTCCCCCTGCGGATGCCCCGCCTCGCCCTGAACCCGTAGGCGGGTACCTGACGGTGGCCTCGCCCCCTGTGGGATCGGGGCGAGGCCACCCCACTCCCCACAGCCAAGGCACGAACACGCCCTTCGCCAACCACAAAGAGAGACATGCAGATGACTTTCAGTAGCAAGAAGTCCTTTCGTTCCGGTCGCGCTGTCACCGCCGCCACATTGGCGTTCGCTCTGACCGCCTGCTCTGGCGGAGCGACCATCGACGACGAGGTCGAAGGAGCTGTGGAGCCTGTGAGCGGATCCCTGGTCGCCGGCTACGTCGCGGGCATCGATCAACTCGGGTTGCCCATCGGCACCGAACTCGGCCTCTTTGAAGGCCAAGGCCTAGACGTGACCCTCGCTGATCCCTTCCCCACCGGAGTCGAAGCCATCAACGCTCTGGAAGCCGGAGACGTGGACATCATCCAGGTGGGCGTCCCCGGCGTCGTCGCAGTACACAACGACATCGACCTGGTGTTCGTGGGCAACTACTCGGGCTCGTCCGTGCAACGCAGCGTCGACGACACCCTTTCGGTGATCGCCACCGAGGGCTCCGGGATCGACCCCGACGACCTGTCCACCCTCAAGGGCGCCACCGTGGCCACGAGCGTCGGGACCATCAACCACCTCTACCTGCTCGGCATGCTCAGAGACCTGCGGATCGACACCGACGAGGTGGACCTGGTCAACACCGCCCCACCGGACATGCCCATCGCCCTGGAGACCGGTGGAGCGGACGCCATCGCGAGCTGGGATCCATGGCCAATCATCACCACCGACCAGGTCGAAGGCAGCTATGACGTCGTGCGCGGCGGCGGTTACATCCCCTACGTCGGCTATATCGTCACCACCCCGCGCTACCTGGAGAACAACCGGGAGCTGATCGAGGCGTTCCTCACCGCCCGAGCCGCATCCGACCAGTGGATCCGCCGCCACCCCGACGAAGCCGCCGAAGCCGTGACCCGGTGGCTCACCGGCACCGACCTCCAGGTCGCCCAGGCCGCCATGGAACACAACGTCACCCAACTCGACCCGCGCTTCTCCGCCTGCAACTACCTGGCCCTGGACACAGTCGCGATCCTGCTGGAGGAGCAAGAGGTGGTCGAATACGATTTCGACATCAACGAGTTAGTGGACCCGAGCCTGATCCTGTCCGTACAGGAGAACAACCCGGAACTGTTCTCCGACCTGCCCGCGATCCCCGAGCCCGCACTCATCGACACCGACCACAAGTTCCTACGCGAAGTCGACCAACAAGCCTGCACCGTGTGACCCACCGCAGGTGCGACCGTTGACAGCAAAATTCGCACCGGTCCACCGAAGCCCGGACAGAGGTATTTTTGACAGCCAAGAAAATCGGCCATACTTGAATTGCCACGCCTCTGCGGCTCGTGACATCAGGTGCCAATGCTAGGAAGTGCTGAATAGATCTTCCGGCCAGACCACACCTGGATACATAATCGATATCCCTCTGACTTTTCGACCGATAGGATATCCCTGGTCATACGTCATCAGGAAACCACACCCCAGGCGCACAGCCGCAGCGAGGTGAAGTCGGTCGGCCGCAGAGCACTGTTGTCCCTGTGTGCGACTGATCCCATCCAATTCTTCAGCGATCCTCGTTGCCTGGCGCACGAGGTAGCGGTCGATGTCTGTCCACTCCACCGAGGCATCGCCAAACCACCGGCTGAGATGATCCTCCACCACTGCGGACCTCTGTCTGCGCTCACGGGTCTTGCCGTTGGTGAGAACCTCGGCTTCCAGAAGAGATGAAACGGCCAATCGCGCTTTCCCCTCATGGATCGCTTTGAAGAGTTCAAGCCCCATCTTCCATCGAGGATCCCGAGTTTCAGGGTGCGGCTTTTCGCTGCGCGTGATCACATCCATATAGACATCAGCGTCAACAAAGATCAAGGGGACATCAGCCACGCCTCGCCTCCGCTAGAAACTCGTCGACATCTCGGCCACCGATCCAATCCGGGTCGGCCCCCAGGAGCTTTTCCGGAGCGGGAAGAGGCGCACCGGCCGGCGGTAGCGCCTCGATCTCACGGACATCGATGCGCAACGCCTGCCCCTGCTCGTTTCGCGTGATAACGCCACCGACCATGACGCGAGAACGCCAAAGGCCCTGCACCTCTTCGGCCATCTCTTCAGAGACGATGCCCTTGATGATGTGGCGGGTCCGCGCTTCGGTGATCCCGACTTCGATCACGTGCCGGCGTCTGGCCGCTCGAGCGTTCATCAGATCCAGGGTGCCCCTGACCGAACCGTAAGCATGTGTCTTCGGTTGTACCGCTTTGCGGGCGTTGTCACGTACGGGTTCGGACAGCGCGACATGCGACCCTGGCTTGCCGTTCACCAGCGCGACGGAGACGGCCTGAACGCCCTGCCGCGGCTGGCCGACATCAGCGATGCGGTTGACCGTTTGCTCGAAGTAGTAGTTCGGCACACGCGGGGCTTCCCGAAGTTGCTCCACTCCATCGACGAGGGCGCGCACGGGGAAGAGGAGGTCTTGACGGGGACGACCCGCGGCTATGCCCGACGCAGTGATACGGACGACGATGACCCCCTGAGAGTCCGTATCGAATAAGCCGAAGCGCCAGACAGGGCGGCTGCCACGCATCAGGTAGGCATGATCGATCTCTTGGAGCGCGTTCTGCAACTGGTGGAAGATGTGCAGGAAGCGCGACACCTCAGGCCGCTCGCGATCTGGGCGGATCTTCACCTCAAGTGCTGTGAGAGCGTCCATGTCTCCACCGTAACTCGGGACCCTCCACCACCCAGAGGGGGGTATGAAGCGTTTCGTGAACTTTCCTGCTGCTAGCTCGGCACTTCGACTCCAAGTCGCCAGTGTGCCGCAGTGGACCGAAGCCCGGCAGGGGAACAGTAAAAATTGACCAGATCCGGCCAGGTAGCGCTGCACTTACTCCCAGCACGTCACTCGAAAGCGCTGCTCGGCCAGGTCAGCCTTCGGTTCGCGAAGACAGCTCCTCAATGAGCCCCTCCACGCGCGTGCGGATCTCGTCGCGGATGGGGCGCACCGCGTCCACGCCCCGCCCGGCGGGGTCGGGCAGCTCCCAGTCGAGGTAGCGCTTGCCGGGGAAGAACGGGCAGGTGTCGCCGCAGCCCATGGTGACGCACACGTCGGAGGCCTCGACGGCGTCCACGGTGAGGAGCTTGGGGTGCTGGTCGGTGATGTCGATGCCGACCTCGGCCATGGCCTCGACCACGGCGGGGTTGAGGGTGTCGGCGGGCGCGGACCCGGCCGAGCGGACCTCGATCCGCCCTTCGGACAGGTGGGTCAGCCAGGCGGCGGCCATCTGGGAGCGCCCGGCGTTGTGCACGCACACGAACAGCACGGACGGCTTGTCATCGACGGTCATGGCGGGGCTCTCTACTTCGTCTCAGTGGTGGTGGGCGCGGCCAGCAGGTTCAGGAGTTCGGTGACGTGGGCGTCGATCGCGTCGCGAGTGCGTCGCCATCCGGCCAGATCGGATTCGTGCGGGTCGGCCACCGGCCAGTCCAGGTAGCGCCGCCCGGGGACGACCGGGCAGGCGTCGCCGCAGCCCAGGGTGATGACGACGTCGGCGGCGCCGACGACCTCCTCGGTCAGCGGCTTGGGGTAGGCGTCGCCCGGGTCGGCGCCGACCTCGGCCAGCACCTCGCCCAGTCGGGGGTCCAACTCGGAAGCAGGCGTGGTGCCCGCGGAGGAGACGGTGACCGGTCCGGGGAAGCGGTGGGCGAGCAGGGCGGCGGCGAGCTGGGAGCGGCCGGAGTTGTGGCCGCAGACGAACAGCACCCGGGGCGGGCGCATGCCTATCGGCTCCCCGGCGGCGGCCAAGGCGTCCAGGCGCTCGGCGGTCAGGCGTTCGGCCAGCACGTCCAGGTGGGCGGTGACGCGGGCGGTGGCGGCCAGCCGCTCGCGCGAGTCGAGGATCAGGGCCTGCACGGTCTCGACGGAGAAGCGCCCTTCGTGGCGTGCGGCCAGGCGTGCGGCTCCGACTTCGGTGCGTTCATGCAGGAAGGGGTGGGGATCAGGTCTGGTCATGCCGGTTCCCTGGAGAGATGGGCCATTGGGTCACGCATCAGCTGTAGATGATGAGATAATATCAGCACATGCTGATATCAGTCGACACTGAGATAATGAGGATATTGGCCGATCCGCTCCGGATGCGGATCGTGTCCCTCCTGGCCCGCGAGACCCTGTGTACGACGCACCTGATGGAGGAGACCGGGGCTCGGCAGACCAACCTGTCCAACCACCTGCGGATCCTGCGCGAAGCCGGAGTGGTAGAGACCGAACCCTGCGGCCGGTTCACCTACTACCGGCTCTGTCCCGAAGCCCTGGAAGCTCTGTCCGAGTCCCTGGCCGACCTGGTCACCACAGCCCGTTCCACCGACGCCGCCCGGAACCGGAGGCCCTGCTGATGGCCTCGACTGACAAGACCGCCAGCAGTATGGACGGCACCGTCGTCGCGAAGCTCTCCTTCCTCGACCGTTTCCTGGCGGTGTGGATCCTGCTCGCCATGGCCGTCGGGCTGGGACTGGGCCGCCTGGTCCCCGGCCTGAACGAGGTCCTGGCCGCGCTGGAGGTCGGCGGGATCTCCCTGCCCATCGCCCTGGGCCTGCTCGTCATGATGTACCCGGTGCTGGCCAAGGTCCGCTACGACCGGCTCGACACCGTCACCCGCGACACCCGGCTGCTCGTCTCCTCCCTGGTGGTCAACTGGGTCGTGGGCCCCGCGGTGATGTTCGCCCTGGCCTGGATCTTCCTGGCGGACCTGCCCGAGTACCGCACCGGGCTGATCATCGTGGGTCTGGCCCGGTGCATCGCCATGGTGATCATCTGGAACGACCTCGCCTGCGGGGACCGGGAGGCCGCCGCGGTGCTCGTGGCGCTCAACTCGGTGTTCCAGGTCCTGGTCTTCGGCCTGCTCGGCTGGTTCTACCTGGACCTGCTCCCCGGGTGGCTGGGGCTGGACACCGGCGGGCTCGACGCCTCCCCCTGGCTGATCGCCCTCAACGTGGTCATCTTCCTCGGCATCCCGCTGGCCGCCGGATTCCTCACCCGCCGAATCGGCGAAAAGAGGATGGGCCGCGAACGCTATGAGTCCGCCTTCCTGCCCCGCATCGGCCCATGGGCCCTGTACGGGCTGCTGTTCACCATCGTGCTGCTCTTCGCCCTCCAGGGGGACAGGATCATCGCCCAGCCCTTGGACGTTGCGCGTATCGCCCTTCCCCTGCTGGCCTACTTCGCCATCATGTGGTTCGGCACCTTCGCCCTGGGCAAGGCCCTCGGGATGGACTACGGGCGCACGACCACACTGGCGTTCACCGCCGCGGGCAACAACTTCGAGCTGGCCATCGCCGTGGCCATCGCGACCTTCGGCGTGGCCTCCGGGCAGGCGCTGGCCGGGGTGGTGGGGCCGCTGATCGAGGTGCCCGTGCTGGTGGGGCTGGTGTACGTGTCCCTGGCCTGGCGAAAGCGTTTCGCCCCCGCACGCCGATAGGGAGGGGGATCGGAGCCGCTCACCCAGGGCTCCGATCCCCGCTCCTCGGCAGCCGCCCACCCCGTCCATCAGCGGAGCAACGACCATGCCCACCGAAGAACACCCCATCGACGTCGCCGTTATCGGCGCAGGCCAGGCCGGACTCGCCGCGGGGTACTTCCTCCGTCGCGCAGGGGCCGACTTCGTGATCCTGGACGCCGCCGATCGGCCGGGCGGCTCCTGGCCCCTGTACTGGGACTCGCTGCGGCTGTTCTCCCCGGCCGCACACAGCATGCTGCCCGGCTGGTGGATGCCCGAGGAGGAGGGGCACGAATACCCCTCGGCCGCCCACGTCGCGTCGTACCTGTCCGCGTACGAGCGCCGTTACGACCTCCCCGTGCACCGCCCGGCCCGAGTACGACGGGCGGAGAGAGCCGATGGCCTGCTAAGGCTGCACACAGACACGGGCACATGGCTGGCCCGGCGGGTCATCAGCGCGACCGGCACCTGGAACGCCCCCCATACCCCGGACGTCCCGGGCCGGGACGTGTTCGCGGGCACGCAACTCCACACCGCGGACTACCGAGGCCCCCAGGAGTTCACCGGACAGCGAGTCGTGGTCGTGGGCGGCGGCAACTCAGCCGCTCAGATCCTCGCCGAACTCTCCACGGTCGCCACGACCACCTGGGCCACCGCCCGTCCGCCCCGCTTCCTGCCCGACGACATCGACGGCCGTGCGCTCTTCGCCATCGCCACACGCGCCCAGCAGGCCGCCGGGCGAAGAGCGTCGGAGCAGCAGGGCGTGGCCGGCCTGGGTGACATCGTGGTCGTGCCGAGCGTGCGCGAGGCGCGCGAACGCGGAGCCCTCAAGGCCGAGCCGATGTTCGCGCGCCTGAGCCGCACCGGCGTGGTCTGGGCGGACGGCACCACACTGGAGTGCGACGTGGTCCTATGGTGCACGGGCTTTCGCCCGGTGCTCGACCACCTCGGTTCCCTGGCCCCGTTGGACGAACACGGCCAGATGGCCGTGGAGGGCACACGGTCGGTGGCCGAACCCCGTCTGCATCTCCTGGGCTACGGGGACTGGACGGGGGCGGCCTCGGCCACCCTCATCGGTGCGGCACGGACCGCCAAGGCGACCGTCGCTCAGATCACCGGGGAGCTGGAGCACGAGGCGCGGACCGGAACCGCATGAGGTCTGCGCCCCTCAGTGCCACTGGAGGGCACGGGCACCGAGCGCTGTGGCCCGGTACACACCCGCGGTCTCGGTCGGTTCGGCGTAGTCCAAGGCCTCCAGGATCCACAGCAGCCGGACGATGAGATCGGCCCGAGCGGTGCGCGGAGTACTGTCCCGCCACATGTCGGCGATCTCCTCGGCCGAGGCCGGCCCGTCATCGCACAAGGTCCTCAGGGCCCGGCGGCGGGCGCCGCTGAGATGGCGCCGGGAGATCACCTTCTCCGACTCGGTGTCCCGTGATCCCGACTCTAGGGCCTCTTGCTGCCGCATGCTGCTCTTCTCCGCTGATGGTTCATCCGGGCCGGTTCTCCCCGCGTGCGCGCCCTGCGACGGCGGACCCGTGACGGCCTTCCCGGCTCAGCAAGCGTCGCATGACATGTCGGGCGTCGCGGCCGACCCCGCGCAGGGTGGCCGAGGAGAAGCTGCGCTGGAATTCCAACCCCACGTATCCCAGCCCGGGCACCGTGGTGGATATTCCGCCGCGGTGCAGGGGGCAGCCTGCGGTGTCCAGGGCTCCGGTGGGGGCGAGGTAGTCCAGGGCGGGCCGGTAGCCCGTGGCCAGGACGAGGGTGTCGGCCTTGTCCGTACTGCCGTCGGCCCAGATGACCTTGTCCCCGTCCAGGAGGGTGAACATCTCGCGCCGGTCGGGGTTGCCCGAGGCAAAGGCCGCACGGTAACGACCGTCGTCGTTGACCAGGGTGGGGCCCTTCTCCCAGACACGGCGCAGCGGGGCTGCGTCCAGACCGCTACGGGTGAACCACCAGTGGATGTCCCGGCCCAGGGGCCGCTGGTTCGCCCAGGCCACCGGGGAACGGGTGGCCAGGCTCACCCGGGCCACGCCAGCCAGCTCCGCGGCGATCTGCACCCCGGAATTACCTCCACCGACCACCACGACCCGCTGACCGGTGAAGGACGCGGGTGAGCGGTACTCGGCGGCGTGCAGCACCGTCCCGGTGAAGCCGTCCAGTCCCGCCAGCGCGGGGCGGTGGGGCCGGGTGAAGCCGCCGGTGGCTGCGACCACCGCCGCCGCACGCACCCGATTTCCGTCCCCGGTCGTAAGGACGAACTCCTCGCCATCGTGCTCGACCCCCTCCACACGCCATCCGTAGCGCAGGTCCGCGTCCACTCGCGAGGCGTACTCACGCAGGTAGGACACCACCTCGTCCCGGCGCGGGTAGCGCTCGGGGTCACCGGGCAGCGCATGTCCGGGCAGTGACGAGAAGCGGGCGGGGGAGAACAGGGTCAGACTGTCGTAGTAGTGCGACCAGGAGCCCCCCGGCTCTTCGGCGGCCTCCAGTACCAGGGGGCGCACACCGCGCCGGTTGGCGGCCCGGGCTGTGGCCAGGCCCGCCTGACCGGCACCGATGACGGCGAGAAAAACGTCTTCCATGTCAAGGACTCTTTCGTTCTTGCGAGGCCCGAACCTCGCAGGGGTGAGAGCAGGGGATGCTTGAGAAGGGGCTCAGCTCCGGAGCGGACCGGTTTCGGCGCGGGTGAACAGACCGGTCAGAGTGCCGAGGCCTGCCAGGGCTCCCAACGCCACGAACGCCGCTGGATAACCGCCCAGAAGTCCGGCCAGCGCCGCGCCTGCCCACGGCGCGACGGCGATGGCCAGCATGAGGGGGGTGTGCATGAGGGCGTTGAGGGTGGCGTAGTGCGTCGTGCCCCACCGGTCGGAAACGGCGGTGGCCTGGAGCAGGGTGAGGATGCCCCGCGCCATGCCCGCCAATGCCGCGACGGCCAGGACCAGCCCCCAAGGCCCTGATACCAGTGCCAGGAACAGGGTGGTCACCGCGCAGGCCCCCAGTACGGCCACCGTGCGCAGCACCGGGCCGCTCCACCGTTCCAGGGGCGCGTAGACCAGACGGCCGAGCACCTGACCCACTCCGCCCACCCCCAAGGCCCAGGCGGCTTCCGTCGTGCCCCAGCCTTGTTCCTCCAGCAGGGGAACGAGGTTGACCACCACCGCGTAGACGGTGAAGGACCCCAGGGCCAGAGCCGCCGTGAGAGCCCAGAACGTCCGGCTGCGCACCACGGCACGCGCGCTGCGCCCTCGGCCGCTGCGGTGTTCGACACCGCTGGGGGCCCAGCCTCGTGGCAGGGCCATGGCGTGCAGGGGCACGACCACGACCAGAAGCACGAGAGCGAGGACCAGGTAGGCGCCGCGCCACCCCCAGGTCCCCTCCAAGAGCGCGGTCAGGGGGGCGAAGATGGTGCTGGCCAGGCCAGCGGCCAGCGTCAAAGCGGTCAGGGCCCGCACCTTGGCGTCGCCGTACCAGTGGGTCAGTGCGGCGAAGGCCGGAGGGTAGAACAGCCCGGCCATCGCCGCGCCCGCCACCAGCCAGGCAGCGGCGAAGACCCACAGGTTCGGGGCCAGGGCGATGACCGTCACGGCCGGAGCCGCGAGCAGGGCCGCCGCCGTCATCGCCGGGCGCGGGCCCCGGGCCTGCACCCAGCGCCCCACCGGGATACCGACCAGCCCCGCGATGACCTGGGAGGCGGAGAACAGCGCGGTCACCGTCGTCAGGGACCACCCGGTGTCGGCGGTGATGCTCGCAACCAGCACGGGGAAGGCGTAGAACAGCACCCCGTAGCCGGTGGTGACGGTGACGCACAGGACCCACAGGCCCCGGCGCGCAGCGGCCGCGTTCACGGACGGATGCGCGCCGGGAGCGATTTCGGGTTCCGAGGTCACGACACCCGATCCGGCTCGGACACACGCGAGGACTCCCCGCCACCGCAGCATCCGCCGCCCGCAGAGGAGGCCGGGGCGGCCGAGACCAGCGGCAGCGTCGAGACGGCGAGCCCGCCGCCGACACCGGTCACCGTGACCGGGGACTCCTCCGACACGGCCGGGCCGCAGCAGCCCCCGGCGTCGGCCTTGGTGGCGTCGGGGTCGTCGAACAACCCGGCGCCGCCGCACACCCCGGTCTCGGGCAGGGTGAGCTCCACCCGGGCAGCGCTCTCGTGGTCCCCGGCCAGGTGGGCGGCGATGCTGCGGACCTGCTCGAACCCGGTCAGGGCCAGGAAGGTGGGGGCGCGCCCGTAGGACTTCATGCCCGCCAGGAAGAACCCGGACTCGGGGTGGGAGAGCTCGGCCGTCCCATGGGGGTAGACGGTGCCACAGGAGTGCACGTTGGGGTCGATGAGGGGGGCCAGTTCCACCGGAGCCTGGAGGGTCGGGTCCAGGCCCAGGCGGATCTCGGACAGGAAGGACAGGTCGGGCCGGAACCCGGTCAGAGCCACCACCTGGTCCACCGACTCCAACTCCCGGCCGTCCTCATCGATCAACAGGAGGCGGCCGTCTTGTTCGGTTCGGATCTCGGCGGTGCGGAACCCGGTGACCACCCGAACGTGCCCGGCCTCCACCGCGGCTCTGGCCCGCTGCCCCAGAGCGCCGCGCGCGGCCAGCTGGTCGGCGGCCCCACCACCGAAGGAGTCGCCGATCTCCCCACGGCGCAGTACCCACAGCGCGCGGGTGCCCGGGTGCTCTTCGGCCAGCGCGGCCAGGGCCACCAGGGCGGTCAGCGCCGAGTGCCCGCTGCCGACGACCGCCGTGGTCCGCCCCGCGTACCGGGCGCGCGTCCCCGGGGCAGCGGTGTCCGGGACGCGGTAGGAGATCCTCTCCGTCGCGGCGGCCTCGTCCAGGGCGGACAGCCCGTCACCGCCCACCGGGTTCGGTGAGTCCCAGGTGCCGGAGGCGTCGACGACGGCGCGGGCGAGCACCCGCTCCTCGCCGTCGGGCGTCCGCACCCGTACGGTGAACGGTGCCTCGGCGCGTCCGGCGTCCACCACCCGGTCCCGTCCCCGGCGGCTCACCCCGGTCACCTGCGCTCCGAAGCGCACCCGGTCGCCCAGGGCGGCGGCCAGCGGGGCGAGGTAGGACCCGACCCACTCGGCGCCGGTCGGGTACCCGCCGTCGGCGGGACGGACCCACCCGGTCGCGGTAAGCAGCTTCTCCGCCGCGGGGTCGACCAGGTCGCGCCACATCGAGAACAGCCGCACGTGCCCCCACTCCGACACCGCCGCCCCCGCCCGGTCGCCCTTCTCCAGGACCAGGACCGGAAGATCGCGTGCGACCAACTCCGCTGCCGCCGCCAGCCCTGCGGGTCCGGCGCCGATCACCGCGACGGGAAGTCCCTCGTTCATGACACGTCCTTTCATCGATCTGTGTCTATGAATTGGGACTCTATCGACGCTCGCCGATGGACGCAACCATAGATCATGGTCGATAATGGAGGTATGGCCCTTGCATCGCTCGAACACGCCGAGCCTTCTCTCTCCACCACTGAGGCCGAGACCTACGCCGCCTGGTTCGCCTGCCTGGCCGAACCCATGCGCGTCCGGCTGCTCCACGCCATCGCCACCACCCCCGGATCGGTCGGCGTCGGGGAACTGGCCGAGATGGTGGACCTGCGCCAGCCCACCGTCTCCCACCACCTGCGCAAACTCGCCGACGTCGGGTTCGTGACCCTCACCAGGGTCGGCACCTCCACCCGGGTCGCCGTCAACCCCGCCTGCTGCGTCGGCCTGCCGCACGCCGCCGACGCCGTCATGGGCCTGCTCGCCGCCCGCCCCTGCTGCCCCACCGACCTGCCCGAGGACGTCACCACCCGCCCGATGGCCGACGCCGACCTCGACCGCGTCCGGGACATCTACGCCGAGGGCATCGCCACCGGCGACGCCACCTTCGAGACCGAGGCGCCCCCGGCCCGGGCCCTGAAGGACCGGTGGCTCCCCGGCCACCGCTGGGTCGCCGAACTCGACGGCGCCGTGGTCGGCTGGGCCGCCGCCTCCCCGGTCTCGGCCCGCGAGGCCTACGCCGGGGTCGCCGAGACCTCGGTCTACGTCGCCGAGGGCGCCCGCGGCCGCGGCGTGGGCAAGGCACTGCTGTTCCGCCAGGTCACCGAGGCCGACGCCGACGGCCTGTGGACGCTCCAGACCTCGGTCTTCCCCGAGAACCGCGCCTCCCTGGCCCTGCACCACCAGGCGGGCTACCGCACCGTCGGGGTGCGCGAGCGCATCGCCCGCCGCCACGACCGCTGGCGCGACACCGTCCTACTGGAGCGCCGACGCGACACCGGCGAGAGTGGCGGCGACTGCGCGGCGTCCTGCGCCGACGGATCCGGCCACACGACCCCCTGACCTGGGGCTGCGACCCCGCCCCTAGAGAGCTACTCCTTCCTCGGTTCTCCCGATCGTTCCTGAAGGGCCGTCCCGCTCCCTGCGGAGCACTGCTCTTCCAGGCGGCCGACCCCGGGAATGTCGACCCGGCGTGACCGGGCGCCCACGCGATGTCGGGCTTCAGGGCCTACGGGCACGGAACATGCGACCTCTTCCTACAGGGGATGGGCTTCGTTCATCTTGGATTCACTTAGACACATTTACATACGTCTTGGCGTCATCGTGCAAGATGACGGCTCCGTGGAAATTCGAGATGAGGGACAAAGGTCGTGACCAACCACAAGCGTGTGTTCGTTGGCCTCGCGGGAGCGACGGCACTGATGGCCGCGCTGACCGCCTGCGGCGGCAACCAGGGAACCGCGGCGGGCGATGACGGAGGACTGTCCGGAACCGTGACGGTGGACGGCTCCAGCACGGTGGGCCCACTCTCCACCGCCGCCGCGGAGTTCTTCCAGGAGGAGAACCCCGGAGTGCAGGTGACCGTGGGCATCTCCGGCACCGGTGGCGGGATGGAGAAGTTCTGCAACGGCGAACTCGACGTCACCGGCGCCTCCCGGCCCATGGCGGAGGACGAGGCCGCCAACTGTGAGGCCAACAGTGTGGCCTACCAGGAGTTCCATGTGGCCAACGACGCGCTCACCGTCGTGGTCAGCAAGGAGAACGACTGGGCCGAGTGCCTGACCGTCGAGCAGCTCACCGCGATCTGGGAACCGGACTCGCAGGTCACCAACTGGAACCAGGTCGACGACTCCTTCCCCGACGAGCCGCTGGAGCCGTTCGGGGCCGGCACCGACTCGGGCACCTTCGACTACTTCACCGAGGCCATCAACGGAGAAGAGGGCGCCACCCGCACCGACTACACCCCCAGCGAAGATGACAACGTCACCGTCCAGGGTGTCTCCGGAAGCCCCGGCGGTATGGGCTACCTCGGCTTCTCCTACTACGAGGAGAACGCCGAGACCCTGAACGCCGTGGCCATCGACAACGGCGACGGCTGTATCTCCCCCAGCGTGGAAGCCGTCCAGGACGGCTCCTACGCCCCTCTCGGTCGACCCCTGTTCATCTACCCGACCGCGACCGCTCTGGAGCGCCCCGAGGCCCTGGCCTTCGTGGAGTTCTTCGTCGCCGAGCACGCCCAGATCGCCGAGGACGCGCTGTTCATCCCGCTCAACCCCGAGCAGGAGGAGGAGCTCAACGCCGACCTGGAGGCACTGAAGGAGAGCTCCGCCTCATGACGGACACGTCACCGAGGACCGCCGACGCGGCTGCGCCGCTGCGGCGGTCCCGCCCTCGTTACGGAGAGCTGGCCGTCCAGGCCCTGCTGCTCGTCGCCGCCCTGGTCTCAGTGGCCACGACCGTGGGCATCATCGGAGCTCTCATCCCCACCACCGCGGAGTTCTTCCGTCAGGTGAGCTGGGTGGAGTTCTTCTTCACCACCGAGTGGACCCCCCTGTTCGCCGACCCCTCCTACGGGGTGCTGCCCCTGGTCAGCGCAACTTTGCAGATCACCGTGATCGCGTTGTGCGTGGCCCTCCCCCTGGGGCTCGGGGCCGCCGTCTACCTCAGCGAGTACGCTCACCCGCGCACCCGCTCCGTCGTCAAGCCGATCCTGGAAGTCCTGGCCGGTGTTCCCACGGTGGTCTACGGGTTCTTCGCGCTGCGCTTCATCACCCCCTTCCTCCAGGAGTACTGGCCCTGGGAGAGCGGACCGCAGGTGTTCAACGCGCTCTCGGCCGGTCTGGTCATGGGCGTGATGATCATCCCCACCGTCGCCTCCCTCTCCGAGGACGCGATGAGCGCGGTTCCGGCCGGATTGCGCGAAGGCGCCTACGCCCTGGGCTCCTCGCCGCGCCAAGTCGCCCTGCGCGTGGTGGTCCCCGCAGCCTTCTCCGGAATCGTGGCCGCCTTCGTGCTCGCCGTCTCCCGCGCGGTGGGCGAGACGATGATCGTGGCCATCGCCTCCGGCGGACAGCCGAACCTCACCCTGAACCCCCTGGAAGGCATGCAGACGATGACCGGGTTCATCGCCGCAGCGGGCACCGGGGACCTGCCGCTCGGTTCGTTGAGCTACCAGACCATCTTCGCCGTCGGCGCCCTGCTGTTCGCCATCACCTTCGTCATGAACCTCATCAGCGCCAGGCTGGTGCGCAAATACCGGGAGGTGTACGAATGACGGCGACCGCCGCATCGGGCACCCGGCTCTCCGCCCCCGAGGGTGGACTGGGCCGGAAGAGGATCCGCTGGGCCGACCTCTTGTTCTCCCTGGTCCTGCGCGCCTGTGTGATCACCGCTGTGCTGTTCCTGGTGGTCCTGATCGGCTACGTCCTGATCGAGGGCTGGTCCCGCCTGGACCTGCGCCTGCTGACCGAGTTCGCCTCCATCCGCCGCCCCGAGCAGGCCGGTGCCCAAGCGGCACTGTGGGGAACCATCTGGCTCATCGGCCTGGTCGCCCTGTTCTGCCTGCCCACCGGTGTCCTGGCCGCCGTCTACCTGGAGGAGTACGCCAACCCCAACACCTGGTACAACCGGCTGCTGGAACTGAACATCTCCAACCTGGCGGCCGTCCCCTCCATCGTCTACGGCATCCTGGGCCTGGGCATCCTCGCGCGCGGGTTGGGTCTGGGCTTCACCCTGGTCACCGGGGCGCTCACCCTGTCCCTCCTGGTCCTGCCCGTGGTGATCATCGCCTCGCGCGAGGCGATCCGGGCCGTGCCCTCCTCCCTGAGGGAGGCCTCCTACGGACTCGGCGCCACCCGATGGCAGACCGTGTGGCGCACGGTCCTGCCCGCCGCGGTCCCCGGGATCGCGACCGGCTCCATCCTCGCCCTGTCCCGGGCCGCTGGCGAGGCGGCTCCCCTGCTGCTGCTGGGCGGGCTGACCTTCGTCTCCTTCAACCCCGACGGGCTGCTCAGCCAGTACACGGCCCTGCCCATCCAGATCTACGGATGGATCGCCCAGTCCCGCCCGGAGTTCCACGCCCTGGCCTCGGCCGGGATCGTCCTCATGCTCGTGGTGATCCTGACGATGAACTCCGCGGCCATCTTCATCCGCAACCGTTACCAGAGGCACCGGTGAGGCCCATGTCCACCACATCCACCTTCGACGGCACCCGCGCTCCCTTCACCCCGACCGTCTACAACCGCCACGTGCCCGGGCTGGAGGACCCCGTCTTCGAGATCGACGGCATGTCGGTCCACTACGACGGCTATGAGGCGGTCCGAGGGGTCAAACTCAAGGTCGGCCCGCGCCAGATCACGGCGATGATCGGCCCTTCCGGCTGCGGCAAGAGCACGGTGCTGCGCACGCTCAACCGGATGAACGACCTCATCCCCGGCGCCCGGGTCAGCGGTGCCGTCCGCTACCACGGATACGACCTGTACGCCCCCGACATCGACCCGATCGAGGTGCGCCGCCGCATCGGGATGGTCTTCCAGAAGCCCAACCCGTTCCCCAAGTCGATCTACGACAACGTCGCCTACGGCCCTCGTGTCAACGGGGTGCGCAAGGGTTTGGACGACATCGTGGAGGAGGCGCTGACCAAGGCGGCCCTGTGGGAGGAGGTCAGGGGCAAGCTCAAGGAGAGCGCCTTCGCCCTCTCTGGCGGCCAGCAGCAGCGGCTCTGCATCGCGCGGACCATCGCGGTGAACCCCGAGGTCATCCTCATGGACGAGCCGTGCTCGGCGCTGGACCCGATCGCCACGCTCAAGATCGAGGACCTCATGAACGAGCTGGCCACCGAGTTCACGATCGTCATCGTCACCCACAACATGCAGCAGGCCGCCCGGGTCTCCGACCGCACCGCGTTCTTCACCGCGGAGGTCGACGACAAGGGCGAACGCCACGGCCGCCTGGTCGAGTACGACCTGACCACCACCATCTTCAACAAGCCCGCCGACAAGCGCACCGACGACTACATCACCGGCCGCTTCGGCTGATCCCCCGCAGCACCCGCAGAACAAGGAACACGGCACACCACAGGAGAACACCCGGAGGTCCCGATGCCCGCACCCGGCGCCACCTCGGCGGTACGCCCCCCGATCCGCAGGAACGCTGCCGTTCACGCATCCCTGCCCGTTCCCGCGAGAGTTCTACTCGTGGAGGCCGAGAACGACATCTCCCACGAGATGGTCCTCGACCTGGGGTCCCGGAACCTGGACATCGGGGTGTGCACCGACAGCGCCCAAGCGCTGCTGCGCATCGGCATGGCCCGGCCCGACGTGCTGATCGTCGGTGTCGACGTCCCGGGGCTGCCGCTGGAACTGCTCATCGCCGCGGTGCGGGAGACCCTGGGTATCCCGATCATCGTCGGCGCCGACCCCGATGACGCCGAACAGGCGACGCGGGCCCTGGAGGCCGGGGCCATGGCCTGTGTCGCCCGCCCTTACCGGGCGGTGCAGCTCGCGGCGCTCATCCACGCGTCCGCACCGGAGCACCTGCCGGAGCCCGCCCGGTCGTGGCAGGGCTCCGTCCGCGCAGGGCGGATCGAACTCGACCCCCACGGCCACCGGGTGCGGGTGGACGGGCAGCCGGTCAGTCTGGCCATGCGTGAATTCCAGCTCCTGAGGTACCTCCTGGACCACGCCGGCCTCGTGGTCACCCGGGAGCAGATCTGGCGCGAGGTGTGGAACAAGGAGCTGCCCCCGGCCCACAACACCATCGCCGTGCACATCCGGCGGCTCCGCGACAAGCTGAGGAAGGACCGGGAGTCCCCCCGGTACATCCACACCGTTCGGGGCGTGGGGTACCGGCTCGACGCGGACGCGGCCTGATGTCGGCGCCTTCGGGGCCCGCCCCTACACTGCACGTGTGGATCGGACGCACCTGGATGAACGTGAGGACGGCACCGCTTCGGAGGCAGCACCCGCCTCCGGAACGGACGAGGCGTACTCACCCCAGCGCGCGGACGGCATCGCCGCCCTCCTCAAGGCCGCGGCCGACCCCACCCGGCTGCGCCTGCTGCACGCCCTCGCCACGGCGGACGGAGGCGGCATGTACGTGCAGGATCTGGCGGACCTCTTGCAGGTCGGCCAGCCCACCGCCAGCCACCACCTCCGCAAGTTGTTCGACGCGGGCCTCGTCGAGCGCCGGAAAGAGGGGAAGCGCTCGTGGTACTCGCTCGCACCCGGCCGAGCCCCGGCCCTGCACAGCCTGCTCGGGCTCGCCGACCCCTCCGTGTGAAGCGAGCGGACCCCACTCAGGAACCGGCGTGAGAAAGCGACCCCATCATGAGCTCGCAACCCCAGGGGACCCCTCCGGCCGCGGTCTCCCCGCTGCCCGTCGGTACGGCCACCAGGCTGGCCTCCCAGCTCAAGCTCCTCGCCGACCCCGTCCGGCTGCGCCTGTTCAGCCTCACGGTGACCGGTGACCGAAACGGAACGGCGGCCCGGGAGCTGGCCGAGGCCTTCGACCTGACCGACCCCACCGTGAGCCACCATCTCAAGGTCCTGGTCGAGGCCCAACTGCTCGAACGGCACCGGCAGGGCAACCACACCTTCTACACGGCCACGCCGGCCGCCACACGCCTGCACGTTCTTCTGCCCAGCCTCCTCGCCTCCTCCGGAGCCGAAGCCGAGAAGGAGGAACCGACACTGCGCGAGGCGTTGGAGCCCCTGCGCACACCCTCGGGCACCGACACCCGGGGCAGGCCGCCCTCGCCGCCGCTTCCGGGGGTCCTGGACCCCCACGACCTGCTCATCCGGGTACAGGAGAGGTTGACGACACGCTTCACCGGGATCTTCTCCCCCGAAACGGTGCGCCGCTGCCTGTCCGACTCCTACGAGAAGCTCTCCCACAGCGCCGCCGTCACCGCGCATCTGCCGGTGCTCACCGAACGCTTCGCGGCCGAGCGTCTGGCCGCGATAGCCCAGGTCCAGGGGAACCTGGCGAAACCGGTGCCGGAAGTGCTCTTCGTGTGCGTGCACAACGCGGGCCGCTCCCAGATGGCCGCGGGCATCCTGCGCCACCTGGCCGGGGAACGGGTCCACATCCGCTCGGCGGGGTCGATGCCGCAGTCCGGTATCGACCCGGGCGTCGCGGCGGTGATGGCGCAGATCGGCATCGACCTGAGCATCGACTACCCCAAGCCGCTCACCGATGACGTGGTGCGCGCGGCCGACATCGTGGTGACGATGGGCTGCGGTGATGCCTGCCCCGTCTACCCGGGGAAGCGCTACCTGGACTGGGAGATCCCCGAACCCTCCGGGCAGCCCTTGGAGACCGTGCAGGAGATCCGGGAGGACATCGAGCAGCGGATCCGCGAGGTTCTCCTCCCGAGGCTGTTGAACACCGAAGCTTGACCCGCCGCGCCGGGGCTCTGCACCGGGACCACCGCACGATGCGGGTTTACCCGGAAAGCTGCCGCGGCCGGGTGCGGTGGCGGGCGAGGGCACGTGCCAGCAGTGGTGCGCCGATGGCCGCGGGCAGGAACCAGAAGGCGACGGGCGGCAGCAGGTTCCACAGCGGCAGCCGGGGCCCGTTGTCGACGTAGAACCCGGTGAGCATGGCGATATAGGAGAGGGCCATGCCACTGATGTGCCAGGGCAGCCAGCCCTTCCAGCGGACCCGCCGCGCCGTGTAGCCGACCGCCGCGGACGCCGCGGCCACCCCCGCGACGACCAGCAGGTGGTTGACGTGCGGCCAGTGCAGGACGCCCATGCCGAGGGCGGTCACCACCACCACGACCAGGGCCAGGCCGTAGGCCCGGCCGAGGAACGGGTGCCTGCGGGGGCGTTTGCGCACGAGCATGGCCGCGGCGCCGCAGACCGTCGCCGTCAGCCCGGCGAGCACGTGGCAGGCGAGGAGCGTCGAGAAGACCATGACCTCACCCCCTGGAGAAGGTGGTGCATCAATAGTGCGGGATGGCGAGCCGATCGACCATACCCACGGGACGATTCGTCAACGACCCCATCGTGAGTGGTCAAGGCTGCGCACCAGAGACCTCACAAGGTACGACGACGCTGATCCTCGATCCGGCCGGGTCCTCCCGGAACGGAACCGAACCCGAGCAGGCCCGAACGAACCCACTGGGAGTTCTCAACGCCGAGGACGGACATCCCGACGACCAGTAGACCGATAGCCTCGTCGACCCCATTCCCCGACCGGAGCGAAGAACAACAACCGGACCTGGTCCACGCTGAACGGCCCGGTTCCCATGGCGGCCGGCCAGTCGTTGTTGCCCCGCTCTGCAAGGGGGCTGGTGCTCGGCCTTGCCGAGGGCATCACCGTGAACGGGAAAGTCTCCCTAAGCCCGCCCGAGGGCCTGCCCCAGTGCAGGTCTCCTGTGAGATATGGGCCCCGGCAGTGGCCACACGCACCGATCTCAGGTGCGGGTGGCGACGCCGAGGAGGTAATCGGCGCCGATGCGGGTGCGCCAGTTCTCGCCGATGTGCAGGCCGTGGCGGGGCAGTTCGGCGAGGAACTCGCCCGCGCTGAATCGGTCGTCGGTGGGGTGGTCGAACAGCACCTGGTAGGTCGGGCGGGCCAGGGCGGTGGCGGTGACCTCGTCGAAGAAGAACCGGCCGCCGGGTGTGAGGACGCGGGCGACCTCGGCCAGGGCGTCGCGCCAGTTGGGGATGTGGTGGATGATCGCGAAGTCGAACACCGCGTCGTAGGAGGCGTCCTTACCGCCGCCGATGGGGGCGAAGGCGGTGGCCAGGTCGGTGGCCGATCCGCGGGCGAGGTAGACGCGCTCTCCGTGGCGCTGAAGGCGGCGCCGTGCTCTGGCGAGCATCTTGGGGTCCAGGTCGACGGCGTCCACGGACGCGGCGCCGAAGGTGTCCAGGATGAGCCCGGTGCCGTAGCCGGGCCCGCAGCCCAGTTCGGCGACGCGGGCCCCGGGGGTGCGTCCGCCCAGTTTGATGAGCAGGTTGGCCTCGTAGTGCTGGAGCAGTCGCCGGGGGCCGGAGTCGATCAGCGCCGACTCCACGCGGTTCATGAGCATGCCCACACCTTCAATCATCGTCGAAATGGGATATGATCGTTTCATGACGATGAATAGCACGGATGAGTGTCCGTCCACAACGAGTACGACCCTGAGCGCGGCCGAAGCCCTCTTTCACAGCCTCTCCGACGGCACACGGTTGGCCATCGTGCGCCGCCTGGCCCAGGGCGAGGCGCGGGTGGCCGACCTGGTGGCCCAACTGGGGCTGGCGCAGTCCACGGTCTCCAAGCACGTGGCGTGCCTGCGTGACTGCGGTCTGGTCGAGGGGCGCGCCGAGGGGCGGCAGGTGTTCTACTCCCTGGCCCGCCCCGAACTGCTGGACCTGCTGGCCTCGGCCGAGGTCCTGCTGGCCGCGACCGGCCAGGCGGTGGCGCTGTGCCCCACCTACGGAACCGACAGCCCGACCACGACGATGACGGGGGTGCGCGGTGAGTGACGCCTGCGCATGCGACGGCGAAGAGCCGCGCACCGGCGAAGAGACCGAAGAGCACGAGCCCGAGACGCTGTGGCAGGTGAGCGAGATCCGCTTCGCCGCCGTGGCCGCCCTGCTCCTGGGCGCCGGGTACGCCTCGGGC
>NZ_JBEXTT010000018.1:0-162136 GCF_040614155.1 Nocardiopsis sp. NPDC006139 | reverse complement strand
GAGGATGTGGGTCGGGTGATCATTTCGCGGGAGACGGTGATCGACAACGTGAATCCGACGATCGTGCCGCGGGCGCAGATCGAGCCCGAGCACCGCAAGAAGTCCGCCTGACGCCTCGCCCCGCGCCCCGGTCCGGGGACACGCAGGCCCGCCACCGCCCCTTCGCCGCGTTCGTGGTGTGAGATGGCGCAAGGGGGTGGTGCGCATGGCTCTGACGGACCCGGAGGGCGAGTACCTGTTCGACGAGCTGGTCCGGTCGGTGCACGACCGGGGGCCGCTGGAGGTCCTGGAGGCGGTCGAGTCCTACGCCGCGGCCATCGGCCTGGACCGGATCATCGTCTACGTGGTCGACATCCAGCAGCGCCTGCTGGTCCCGCTCACCGAGGGCGAGCCCCTCGCCGTGGACGGCACCACCGCGGGCAGCGCCTACCGCTCCGAGACCCTGCGCCTGATCGAGGCCGGTGGCCGGCTGGAGCTGTGGCTGCCGCTGCGCGACGGCGTCGACCGCATGGGCGTCCTGTGCGTGTGCGCCTCCTTCCTGGACGAGCCCACCCTGCGCCGCTGCCAGACCCTGGCCTCCCTGCTGGGCCTGGTCATCACGTCCAAACGCGCCTACAGCGACACCTACGCCCGCCACACCCGCACCCGCCCGGTGCACCTGCGCACCGAGATGCTGCGCGCCTTCCTGCCGCCCCGCACCCTGGGCACCGCCCGCGGCATCTCCACCGCCGTCCTGGAACCCGCCTACGAGCTGGGCGGCGACGCCTTCGACCACTCCATCACCAAGGACGTCCTGCACGTGGCCATCCTCGACGCGATGGGCCACGACCTCGCCTCCGGCCTGACCGCGTCCGTGGCCATGGCCGGCGCCCGCAGCGCCCGCCGCAACGGCGCGGGGCTGAGGGAGCTCACCGCCGAGGTGGAGGAGGCGCTCACCGCCTGGCTGCCCGAACGCTTCTGCACGGGCGTCTTCGCCACCCTGAACCTGGGCAACGGCCTGTTCTCGTGGGTCAACTGCGCCCACCCCGCCCCGCTGCTCATCCGCAAGGGGCGGCTGGCCCCGGGCGCCCTGGAACGCGACTCCGAGCTCCCCCTGGGGCTGGTCGAGATCGGCGCGGGCACCGCGCGCACCGTCCACGAGCTCCGGCTCGAACCCGGGGACCAGATCCTGCTCTACACCGACGGGGTGACCGAGGCCCACGACGGGCAGGGCCGCATGTTCGGCCTGGAACGGTTCGCCGACTTCATCATCCGCGCCACCTCCGCCGAGGAGCCCGCCCCCGAGACGCTGCGGCGGCTCATCCACGCCATCCACGACCACCAGCGCGGCAGCTTCACCGACGACGCCACCATCGTGCTGCTGGAGTGGACCCCCGACGGGCCCGGAGCGGACCGGACCCCTCAGGCGTGAGCCACCCGCTCACCACAGGGCCAGGACCCGGCTGGGCCCGCCGGAGGCGTCCGCGCCCGGCAGCACGCCGACGGTGAGCAGGGCGCCCGCGGGCGGCAGCCGGTCCAGGCCCCGCAGCGCCTCCAGGCCCCACCGGTCGGCCCGGCCCACCACCTCGTGGGCCTCGAACCCCGCGGACACGGCCGGGTCGGTGCTGAGCGTGTCCACCCCGGTGCCGACGATGCCCCGCCGGGAGATCAGGAAGTCGCAGGCCTCCGCCGAGAACCCGGGGAAGTGCCACGACCCGTCCCCGTCCGTACCGCGCACCGCGGCGTCGCCCCGCTCCCAGCGGGCGCTCCACCCCGAGTGCATGAGCACCGCTGCACCGCGCGGGATCTCCCCGTGCGCGCGCTCGAACGCCAGCACGTCGTCCACCGTCACGGAGGTGTCGGGGTCCTCGGCGGCCCGGGCGGAGATGTCGATCACCGCGGCGGGCGCCACCAGTTCCTCGGGGCGGATGTCCGGCACCATCCTGCCCCCGCCGATCACGTGGCCGGGCGCGTCCAGGTGGGTGCCGGTGTGCTCGCCCAGCGTCCACCGCTGCACGTAGAACCCGAACTCGCCGTCGGGGGCGGGCCCGGAGACCGTCTCCCGGCGCGGCTTCTCGTCGTCCCACCCCGGCAGGGACGGGGTGATCACGTGGCTGAGGTCGGCGACGTGCCGGTACCCCCGCGGCCACGCGGGGGGCTCCGCCGGGGGCCGTCCCCCCGCGGAGGCGGTGGCGGCGGCTTCCCCGGCCGTCCTGGCCCGGACGGTCTCACCGGTTCCGTGCAGACACATGTGCCACCCCTCGCGCTCGCTCCACCGCGGTACGCCCGGTCCGCGGGCGCTGCCACCCTACCGGGCCGGGCGGGGGTTCGGCCGGGGGCGGGGCGGGGCAGGAAGCAGGGGCGAGGACCCCTGCGAACCCGGAGACGCCGATGCCCCAGACCCCCGCCGACCCCTGGTGGAAGTCCGCCGTCGTGTACCAGATCTACCCGAGCAGCTTCCAGGACGCGGACGGCGACGGCCTGGGCGACCTGCCCGGCGTCATCGACCGGCTCGACTACCTGCACACCCTCGGCGTGGACGTGGTGTGGCTGTCGCCGGTGTACCCCTCGCCCCTGGCCGACAACGGCTACGACATCAGCGACTACCTCGGCATCCACCCCCGGTTCGGGACCCTGGCCGACTGGGACCGGCTGCGCGACGGCCTGCACGAGCGCGGCATGCGGCTCATCATGGACCTGGTCGTCAACCACACCAGCGACGAGCACCCCTGGTTCGCCGACTCCCGGGCGTCGCGGGACTCCCCCTACCGCGACTTCTACTTCTGGCGCCCGGGCCGCGGCGACGGCCCGCCCAACAACTGGGGCTCCGTCTTCTCCGGCCCGGCCTGGACCCGCGACGACGCCACCGGCGAGTACTTCCTGCACCTGTTCACCCGCAACCAGCCCGACCTGAACTGGGAGAACCCCAAGGTCCGCGAGCAGGTGCACGACATCGCCCGCTGGTGGCTGGACCGGGGCGCCGACGGGTTCCGGATGGACGTCGTCAACTTCGTGTCCAAGGTCCCCGGGCTGCCCGACGGCCCCGTGCCCCCCGGGGGCGGGTACGGCCTGTTCGCGGAGTACTCCATCAACGGGCCGCGGCTGCGCGAGTTCCTCGGCGAGCTGCGCGACGCCGCCTTCGCCGGGCGGGACGTGCTCACGGTGGGGGAGATGCCCGGGGTGAGCGTGGAGCAGGCCCGGGCGCACACCGACCCGGTGGACGGGGAGGTGTCCATGGTGTTCCAGTTCGAGCACGTGGACCTCGACCACGGGCCCGGCGGCAAGTTCGACCGGGTGCCGCTGGACCTGCGCCGCCTCAAGGACTCCCTGGACCGCTGGCAGCTCGGGCTGGCCGACCGGGGGTGGAACAGCCTCTACCTGAACAACCACGACCAGCCCCGGGCGGTGTCCCGGTTCGGCGACGACGGCGAGCACCGGACGGCCTCGGCCAAGACCCTGGCCACCACGCTCCACATGATGAAGGGGACCCCGTACGTCTACCAGGGCGAGGAGCTGGGGATGGCCAACGCCGGCTTCTCCGACATCTCCGAGTACCGCGACGTGGAGACCCACAACCACTACCTCCACGCGATGGCCGCGGGGGCCGACGAGTCGCGGGTGATGGCGGGGATCGCCCGGATGAGCCGGGACAACGCGCGCACCCCGATGCAGTGGGACGCCTCGCCGAACGCCGGGTTCACCACCGGCACCCCGTGGATCGCGGTCAACCCCGACCACACGGAGGTCAACGCCGAGGCGGCGCTGGCCGACCCCGACTCGGTGTTCCACCACTACCGGCGGCTCATCGCGCTGCGCAAGGAGCACCCGGTGGTCGTCCACGGGTCCTACACCCCGCTGCTGCCCGAGCACCCGGCCCTGTACGCCTACACCCGGACGCTGGACGGCACGGTGCTGACGGTGCTCGCCAACTGGAGTGCCGACACGGTGGCGGTGGACGCCGACCCGGCCGTCGCGGGCCCCGGTCCGGAGCTCCTGCTGGGCACCCACCCGGCGGCGGAGGGGGTGTTCGCGCCGCTGCGGCCCTGGGAGTCGCGCGTGCTGCTGTCGCGCTGAACCCGGTGTGCGCGCCGGTGACCTGCGGTGGCCGCCCGCCGGGTGATTTCAACTTTTTTGAAATGCGGACCAGGTGAGGTTAGACTAACCTTCGTTTGCCGGGATCATCCCGCTTCGCCCCTTTGCGCCTCCCCCGGGTCTCCCGACCCGTGCGCAGCGGTCGCCTGCCCAAAGCGCGGCCGATCCTCACCGAGAAAGCACCTGTGCACATGGACTCCACCCTGCGCCGCGCCGGCGGCATCGGAATCGCGGCCCTGCTGACCCTGGGCCTCGCCGCCTGCGGGACCCCCGCCGCCGAGGAGGAGGCCCCCGCCGCGGAATCGGCCGACGGCGCCTTCCCCGTCAGCATCGAGAGCGCCCTGGGCACCGCCGAGATCCCCGCCCAGCCCGAGCGGGTCGTCACCCTGGGCCAGGGCTCCGCGGAGACCGCCATCGCCCTGGGCACCGTCCCCGTCGGCATCGAGAGCTACGAGTGGGGCAGCGACGAGACCGGCTACCTCCCCTGGATCCACGAGGCCGTGACCGAGGCCGGAGCCGAGCCGCCCACCCAGTTCGCCGGGGCCGACGACATCGACTTCGAGGCCATCATCGAGCTGGAGCCCGACGTCATCCTCGCCCCCTGGTCCGGTGTCACCCAGGAGCAGTACGACGTCCTCACCGACATCGCCCCCACGGTCGCCTACCCCGACCTGCCCTGGAGCACCGACTGGGACCAGCAGATCGAGATCATCGGGCAGGCCCTGGGCAAGCCCGAGGAGGCCGGCGAGCTCATCGAGGGCATCGAGACGCAGTTCGAGGAGGCCGCCGCCGCCAACCCGGAGTTCGCGGACCTGACCTTCTCCTACGTGTACAACACCGGCCCCGGCACCCTCGGCGTCTTCCTGCCCGACGAGCAGCGCGTCGCCATGGTCCGCGGCCTGGGCCTGCAGGTCGACCCGGTCGTCGAGACCTTCCCCGAGACCGAGGGCACCGACTCCGCCGTCATCGGCCTGGAGAACGCCGACAAGCTCGCCGACAGCGACCTGGTCTTCACCTTCTACAGCAGCCCCGAGAACCGCGAGGAGATCGAGGCCCAGGAGCTCTACCAGGCGATCCCCGCCGTCGAGCGCGGCTCCGTCGTCGCCCCCGAGGACCAGCCCTTCGTCACGGCCTCCTCCATCATCAACCCGCTCACCGTCCCCTGGACGCTGGAGCGCTACGTGCCCCTCATCGAAGAGGCCGCCGCGAACCTCGACGGCTGACACGCACCGGTAAGGCGATTGTGAGAACACGCACGACGCCGCCCCGGACCGGCCCCGCCCGCGCCGTGCTCATGCTCGGCGCGGGCGTCGCCGCGCTGGCCGGGGCGATCCTGCTCAGCCTCGTCGCGGGCGGCAAGCCCACACCGCTCCCCGACGTGTGGCGGGTGCTCACCGGTGATGCCGACCCCTACATCACCACAGTGGTGCACAGCCGCGTCCCCCGGACCGTCCTGGGCGTCCTGGTCGGCGCGGCCCTGGCCCTGGCGGGCACCCTCATGCAGGGCGTCACCCGCAACCCCCTGGCCGACCCCGGGCTGCTCGGCGTCAACGCCGGTGCGGCCGCCGCCGTGGTCACCGCCACCGCGCTGTTCGGGCCGACCTCGGTCACCGGCACCGTGTGGTGGGCGCTGCCCGGAGCGCTGGCGGCGGGCCTGGCCGCCTACGCCGTCGGCAGCCGCGGCGGCGACGCGGGCCTGGTCCGCCTGGTCCTGGCCGGAGCCGTGGTCTCCGCCGTGCTCATGGCCTACGTCCAGGCGATCGCGCTGAGCATGCCCGACACCTTCGACAGCTACCGCTACTGGGTGGTGGGCTCCCTGGCCGGGCGCGGCTTCGACGTGATCGTCGCGGTGCTCCCGGTCGTCGGCGCCGGGGTGCTGCTCGCCGTGCTCACCATGGGCGGCCTCAACGCCCTGGCCCTGGGCGAGGAGGCGGCCACCGCCACCGGGGCCAACACGGCCTGGACCCGCTCGGCCGGGCTCGTGGCGGGCGTGCTGCTCGCCGCCGGGGCCACCGCCGCGGCCGGGCCCATCGCGTTCGTCGGCCTGGCCGTCCCGCACGTGGTGCGGGCCCTGGTCGGCGTCGACTTCCGGCTCCAGGTGCCCTTCGCGCTCCTGGTCGGCCCGGTCCTGCTGCTGCTCGCCGACGTGGCGGGCCGCACCGTGGTGCGGCCCATCGAGCTCATGGTCGGTGTGGTCACCGCGTTCGTCGGCGCGCCCGTGCTGCTGTACGCGGTCCGGAAGATGCGGACGACCTCATGAACCGAACCCTCACCGGACCCGCCCCGCAGGCCCCGGCCGCCACCCGCCGCGACCCGGTGCTGCGCCTGGGCCGGGCCGTGGCCCTGCCCGTCCACCCCCGCTCCCTGCTGTGGGGGGTGCTGCTGGTGCTCGCGGTGCTCGCCGTCGCGGCCGCCACGCTCTCCCTGGGGCGGCTCGGCATCCCGCTGACCCGGATCCCCACCGTGGTCGCCGGCGGGGGAGAGGGCGCCGAGGCGTTCGTGTTCGAGCGCCTGCGCGGCCCCCGGCTGACGGTCGCCCTGGGCACCGGCGCCGCACTGGGCCTGTCCGGCGCGCTCTTCCAGTCGGTCACCCGCAACCCGCTGGGCAGCCCCGACGTCATCGGGCTCGGCGCGGGCGCGGGGGCGGGGGCGGCCTGCGCCGCCCTGCTGCTGCCCGGAACCGTCCCGATCCCGCTGGGCGCGCTGGCCGGGGCGGTCCTGGCGATGGCCCTCGTGGCGCTGAGCACCGGGACCGGGCTGCGCCACCCCGGGCGGCTCATCGTCGCCGGGATCGGCGTGGCCGCCATGGCCCAGGCCTTCACCCACTTCGTGGTGTCGGTCATGGCCCGGGACCAGGCGAACGTGCTGTCGGCCTACGTCAACGGCAGCCTGGGCGCCCGCGACTGGGGCCACGCCGCGACCATCTGGGGAGCGCTCCTGCTCGCGGCGCCGCTGCTGGTGTACCTGGCCGGCCCCGTGGCCGTCAACGAGATGGGCGACGAGCTCTCCGACGCCCTGGGCGCCTCCGCGGCCCGCACCCGCACCCTGGCCATCGGCTTGTCGGTGGTGCTGTCGGCGGCCGCCGTGGCGGTGGCCGGGCCGATCGCGTTCGTGGCGCTGACCGCGCCGCAGATCGCCCGCCGCCTCACCGGGGCGGCCGGGCCCCACCTGGTCCTGTCCGCGGCCACCGGCGCCCTCCTGCTGGCCGCCGCGGACCTGGGCGTCCAGCAGTCGCCCGTCGGCGACGGCCTGCCGGTCGGCCTCTTCACCATGGCCCTGGGCGGCGTCTACCTGGGCCACCTGCTCATCCGCGAATGGCGAAAGGGAGTCCTATGAGCCCGGTACTGTCCGCCGAGGACCTCACCCTGGGGTACGGGGCCGAGCCGGTCGTGCGCGGCCTGGACCTGAGCATCGCCGACGGCGAGTTCACGGTGATCGTCGGCCCCAACGGGTGCGGCAAGTCCACCCTGCTCAAGGCCCTGGGGCGGATCAACAGGCCGGTCTCGGGCCGGGTGCTGCTGCACGGCACCGACATCCGCTCCCAGCGCGCCAAGGCGGTCGCCCGCCGGATGGCGATGCTGCCGCAGAGCCCCACCGCGCCCGAGGGCATCACGGTGCGCGGGCTGGCCGCCCGCGGCCGGTTCCCGCACCACACGCTGCTGCGGCAGTGGAGCCCGGCCGACGACGAGGCGGTGGAACGCGCCCTGGAGCTGACCGGGCTCTCCGACCTCGCCGACACCCGGGTGGGCTCGCTCTCGGGCGGCCAGCGCCAGCGGGCGTGGGTGGCGATGGTCCTGGCCCAGGACACCGGGGTGCTGCTGCTGGACGAGCCGACCACCTACCTGGACATCGCCCACCAGTACGACCTGTTGGAGCTGTTCGCCGACCTGCACCGGCGCGGCCGCACCGTGGTCGCGGTGCTGCACGACCTGGCCCAGGCGGCGCGGTTCGCCACCCGCCTGGTGCTCATGGACCGGGGGAGCGTGGTCGCCGACGGCCCGCCCGACGAGGTCATCACGGCCGACCGGGTGCGGGAGGTGTTCGGGCTGTCCTGCGACGTGGTGCCCGACCCGCGCACCCGGACCCCGCTGGTGATCCCGCACGAGCGGTCCTGACCACCCGTCCGGGCCGCCCGGACTACCCCTCCCGGGCGGCCTTGTACTCCTCCCACTGGGCGAGGAGCGCGTCGTGGTGGTCGTCGAGCCAGGTCATGTAGTCGTGCATGTTCCGCAGCCGGGCGCGGGCGTGGGGCCTGAGCCCCGGCAGCCGCTCCAGGGCGTCGGCCGCCAGCGCCTTCTGCCGCTGGAGGTAGGCGCGCTCGTTGCGCAGGAACCCGCCCCAGACGTCCTCGTCCACGGTGACGCGGCGGGTCCGCTCGCCGGGCGTCTCGACCAGGTCCACGAACCCGGCCTTGCGCAGCCGGCGCACCGCCTCCGACACCGAGCCGCGGCTCACCCCGGCCCCCTCGGCGATCTGCTCGGCGCTGACCGCCTCGTCGTCGGCGACCAGCAGGTAGCCCAGGATGCGCCCCTCCGAGCGGGGTCCGCCCTGGGCGTTCCAGTGGTCCGCGAAGCGTTGGACGAAATCGTCCCGGAACCCCTGCTCCGCCTGGTTCTCCCGCTCTTCCGGCATGGGCACGACCCTATCGGTCACCGTCCGGGCCGCGGTCCCGGGCCGCGGCCCGCGCGCAGCGACTCCAGCATGGGCTCCAGCGCCGCCCACACCGCGTCCAGGTCGTCCGGGCCGCTGCGGTCGGCCAGCCACAGCGCGGCCTCGTTCATCGCCCCGGAGAGCAGGTGCGCCGCGGGCTCCACCGGGCGGGGCGGCAGGACCCCCGCCGCCACCAACTCGGTCAGCGCCTCGGTGAGGTGGCGGGCCGAGTTGGCCTCGTCCATCTCCCGCCAGGCGCTCCAGCCCAGCACGGCCGGGCCGTCGACCAGCATGATCCGGCGGACGTCGGGCGCGGTCGCGGCGGCGAGGAAGGCCCGGCACCCGGCGGTGAGCCGGTCCCAGGGGTCGGGCTCGGCGTCGGCGGCGGTGGCGACGGCGGCGGCGACCTCCTCCTGGACCCCCTCCAGCACCGCCCGGAACAGCGCGGCCTTGCCGTCGAAGTGGTGGTAGAGCGCGCCCTTGGTCACCTTCGCCGCGGCCACGACCCCGTTGAGGCCGACCTCGGCGTAGCCGTGTTCGGCGAACAGGCGGCGGCCCTCGCGGAGCAGGGTGCGGCGGGTCTGTTCGCGCTGCCGTGCGCGGACCCCGGTGGCCTCGGGCATGGTGCGGTCCTCCGATCTTTGACATACCGACGGTACGCGAATAGTCTATTTCGCATACCGCTGGTATGTGAAAGGAAGTGCCATGAAGCTGAACTCCTTCTATCCGGTCCTGGGCACCGCCCGCCTCCCCGAGTCCCGCGACTTCTACGTCACCTGGTTCGGCTTCGAGGAGACCTTCGCCGCCGACTGGTACGTCAGCCTGCGCCGGCCCGGCCCGCCCGAGGTCGAGCTGGCCCTGCTGGACCCCGCCCACCCCACCGTCCCCGAGGGCTTCCGGGAGCCCGCCCGCGGGATCCTGCTGAACTTCGAGGTGGCCGACGTCGACGCCGAGTGGGAGCGCCTGGTGGTGCGCGGCGGCCTGCGCCCCGAACTGGCGATCCGCACCGAGGAGTTCGGGCAGCGGCACTTCATCGTGGCCGACCCCGGCGGGATCCTCGTGGACGTCATCACCGAGGTCCCGCCCGGCGAGGAGTACGCCGCGAACTTCCTGGACCGCTGAGCCCGCCGCGCCGCCTACCCTGGTGTCACCCCACCCCCGTCCCACCCAGCGGAGGCGACACCATGGCCCTCACCCTGGAGCAGGCCTCGGAGCTGGCCGCCCGTGCGCACGCCGGACAGGTCGACAAGGCCGGCCGCCCCTATGTGGAGCACGTCTACGCGGTCCGCGACCTGCTGGCCGCCCACGGCGAGCGCGCCCAGGTGGCCGGGGTCCTGCACGACGTGCTGGAGGACACCGACCTCACCGCCGACGACCTGCGCGCCCGCGGCTGCCCCGAGGAGGTCGTGCGCGCCGTGCTCGCGGTCAGCCGCCGCCCCGGCGAGACCTACGACGAGCTCATCGCCCGCGCCGCCGCCGACCCGCTGGGCCGCCTGGTCAAGCTGGCCGACAACGCGCACAACTCCGACGAGGCCCGGCTGGCGGCCCTGCCCGCCGAGCAGGCGGAGCGGCTGCGCACCAGGTACGCGCGGGCCCGCGCCGTCCTGGAGGGCGCCGAGAGCCGGGGGACCCTGATCGTCCTGTACAGCCCGCGGCCGGACGAGTGCCGGGCCTTCTACCAGGGGCTGGGCCTGCGCTTCGTCCGCGAGCGCCACGGCTCCGGCCCCGAGCACCACGCGGCGGTCCTGGCGGGCGGCCTGGTGCTGGAGCTGTACCCGGCCACGGGGGAGCGCGCCACCGGCGCGCTGCGCCTGGGGTTCGCGGTCCCGGCGCACCGCACCGACCCCGCCCTGGCGCCGGGCCGGTACACGTTCACCGACCCCGACGGGCGGGCGGTCGACGTGCGCGCGGAGTGATCCGGGCGGCCTCCGGTGCACGTGCGCTGATACCAGCCGGTCGGTATGCTGGACCGGACGTACGAACGGGTGCGCCGCCGCCGACGGCGGCGGCGGGATGGGACGGGACATGGCGATGGCGCGGCGCACGGCCGAGGCGGGGACCGGACGCGGATCGGTGCCCGAGCGCCTGCTGGAGGCCGCGACCCGGCTGTTCGCCGAACGCGGCTACGAGGGCACCTCCGTCCAGGAGATCGTGGTCTCCGCCGGGGTCACCAAGGGCGCCATGTACCACTACTTCGGCTCCAAGGACGACCTGCTCTACGAGGTCTACGCCCGGGTGCTGCGCATGCAGACCGAGCACCTGGTCCGCATCTCCCGGCTCGACGCCCCGGTCGCCGAGCGTGTGCACGCGGCCGCGGCCGACGTCATCGTCACCAGCATCGCCAACCTCGACGACACCGTCATCTTCTTCCGCTCCATGCACCAGCTCAGCGAGGAGAAGCAGCGGGAGGTGCGCAGCGAGCGCCGCCGCTACCACGAGATCTTCCGCGACATGGTCCGGGAGGGCCAGGAGGAGGGCGTCTTCCGCGCCGACGTCTCCGCCGACCTGGTGGTCAACTACTACTTCGGCTCGGTCCACCACCTGAGCACCTGGTACCACCCGGGCGGCGCGCTCACCGGCGAGGACGTGGGCCGCCACTTCGCCGACCTGCTCGTCGCGGGGCTGCGCCCGGAGAAGTAGCCCGGATACGGGCCGGGGCCGGGGGGGATCCCCCCGGCCCCTGGCGGTGTTCCGCGGCCGGACGCGGCGGTCAGGCGTACTTGCGCAGCTCGGCGCGGCCCAGCGAGCGCAGGTGCACCTCGTCGGGCCCGTCCGCGAGCCGCAGCGAGCGCGCCCCGGCCAGCCACCCGGCCAGCGGCAGGTCCTGGCTCACCCCGGCGGCGCCGTGCGCCTGGACGGCCCGGTCCAGGATCCGCTCCACCGTGCGCGGGGTGGCGATCTTGATCGCCTGGATCTCGGTGTGCGCGCCCTTGTTGCCCACCGTGTCCATCAGCCAGGCCGTCTTGAGCACCAGCAGCCGCAGCTGCTCGATCTCCACCCGCGACTCGGCGATCCACTCGCGCACCACGCCCTGGACGGCCAGCGGGCGCCCGAACGCGGTGCGCTCCAGCACCCGGCGGCAGGTCAGCTCCAGGGCCCGCTCGGCCATGCCGATCAGCCGCATGCAGTGGTGGATGCGGCCCGGCCCCAGGCGGGCCTGGGCGATCGCGAAGCCCTCGCCCTCGCCGCCGATGAGGTTCTCCGCCGGCACCCGCACGTCCTCGAAGACCACCTCGGCGTGCCCGCCGTGGTCGCCGTCGGTGTAGCCGTACACCGTCATGCCGCGCACGACCGTCAGCCCGGGGGTGTCGCGGGGGACCAGGACCATGCTCTGCTGGCGGTGCCGCTCGGCGTCCGGGTCGGTCTTGCCCATGACGATGAAGACCGCGCACTCGGGGTTGAGCGCGCCGGTGATGAACCACTTGCGCCCGTTGATGACGTACTCGTCGCCGTCGCGGACGATGCTCGTGCCGATGTTGGTGGCGTCGGAGGAGGCCACCGCGGGCTCGGTCATCGCGAACGCCGAGCGGATCTCGGCGTTGAGCAGCGGTTCCAGCCACCGCTTCTTCTGCTCGGGGGTGCCGAACATGGTCAGCACCTCCATGTTCCCGGTGTCGGGGGCGGCGCAGTTGAGCGCGATCGGGCCCAGCCGGGGGCTGCGCCCGGTGATCTCGGCCAGCGGCGCGTAGGCGAGGTTGCTCAGCCCGCCGTGCTCGGGGTGCCCGGCCAGGAAGAGGTTCCACAGGCCGCGTTCGCGGGCCTTCTCCTGGAGCACGCGCACCACCGGTGCGGTGGACCAGGGGTCCTCCCGCGCGGCCAGCTGCTCACTCAGCAGCGGCTCGGCCGGGTACACGTGCTCGTCCATGAAGGCGAGCAGCCGTTCGCGCAGCTCCTCGGTCTCCCCGTCGAAGGCGAAGTCCATCGTTCAGTCCTCCTTGAGCATGGAGTGGGCGGCGGCCACCAGGGGGGCGACCACCTCGCCGATACGGTCGAAGCCGGCGCCCACGGTCAGTCCCTGCGTGTGGCGGAAGTGGATGCCCTCGGCGATCACCGCGAGCTTGAAGCAGCCGAAGGCCACGTACCAGCCCAGCCGGGACACGTCCCGGCCGGTGGAGCGCGCGTACAGCGCCACCAGCTCCTCGGCCGAGGGGTAGCCCTCCGCCGAGGTCGCCTGCGGCACCCCCGCGTCCACGGGGCGCTCCTGGTAGACGAGCATCAGGCCCAGGTCGACCAGCGGGTCGCCCAGGGTGGCCATCTCCCAGTCCAGGACGGCGGAGATGCCGCCCTCCCCGGTGACCAGCACGTTGTCGAGCCGGTAGTCGCCGTGCACGATCGCGGGGGCCGACTGCTCGGGCAGCGTCCGGGCCAGCTTCTCGTGCAGCTCGTCGATGCCGGGGATGTCGCGGCTGCGGGAGGCGTCCAGCTGCTTGCGCCAGCGCCGCACCTGCCGCTCCAGGAACCCCTCGGGGCGGCCGAAGTCGCCCAGGCCGACCTCTGCGGGGTCCACCGCGTGCAGGTCGCCCAGCGTGGTGATGAGCGCCTCGGCGACCGCGCGGGTCCCCTCGGGGCCCAGCGGGGCGATCTGGTCGCGGGTGCGCATCGGGGTCCCCGCCACGTGCTCCATGACGTAGAACGGGGCGCCCAGCACCCCGGTGTCCTCGCACAGCAGGTGGGTGCGCGGCACCGGGACGGCGGTGTCGCGCAGCGCCGTCATCACCCGGTACTCGCGTGCCATGTCGTGCGCGGTGGCGAGCACGTGGCCCAGCGGGGGGCGGCGCACCACCCAGGAACCGGCGCCGTCGGTGACCAGGTAGGTGAGGTTGGACTTGCCGCCCGTGATCACCCGTCCCGTCAGCGGCCCGCCGACCAGCCCGGGCGCGGCCAGGTCCAGGTGCGCGCGCAGCCTCGGCAGGTCGAGCCCGGGCAGTTCCTCAGTCATGCGTTCCCTCGTTGTCGAACACCTTGGCCTGCAGCCGCCGCATCCCCGCCAGCCAGCGGTCGGGGTCGGCGGCGCGGCCCGCGTAGTAGTCGGCGACCTGCGGGTGGGGCAGGATCAGGAAGCGGCCGTCGGCCATCCCCTCCAGGACGGCGTCGGCGACCTCTTCGGGGGTGATCGCGTCCCCGGCCAGGATCGCCTTGCCCTGCGGCCCGCTCCCCTCCAGCAGGTCGGTGCGCACGCCCAGCGGGCACACGCACTGGACGGTGACGCCGCGGTCCCCGTAGGTCGCCGACATCCACTCGCCGAAGGAGAGGGCGGCGTGCTTGGTCACCGAGTACGGGGCGCTGCCCAGCATGGTGAGCAGGCCGGCCGCCGACACGGTGCCGATGAAGTGCCCGCGGCCGCGCTCCAGCCATCCGGGCAGCAGCTCGCGTGCGGCGCGCACGTGCGCCATCACGTTGACCTGCCAGGCCAGGTCCCAGTCCGCCTCGGGGGCCTCGGGGCCGCCGCCGACGCCCACACCGGCGTTGGCGACGTACAGGTCGATGCCGCCCAGGTGGGCCGCGGCCTCGGCGATCAGGGAGGTGACCCCGGCCTCGCCGGCGGCGTCGCCGGGGACGGCCACCCCGCCGATCTCGGCGGCCACGGCGGAGGCGGCGTTCGCGTCGAGGTCGTTGACGACGACCCGCGCGCCGGCGGAGGCCAGCCGGCGGGCCAGGGCGGCGCCGATGCCGTTCCCGGCGCCGGTGACGACGGCGCCGATCCCGTTGAGGTCCATCACACGCCTCCGGTCAGGGTGAGGCCGCCGTCCAGGACGAGGGTGCGTCCGGTGACCCAGGACGCGTCGTCGGAGAGCAGGAAGGCCACGGCGGCCGCGACGTCCCCGGGGTCGCCCAGGCGGTCCATGGGGTACTGGGCGGCGACCTTCTCCTCGCGGCCCTCGTAGAGGGCGGCGGCGAACCTGGTCTTGACGACGGCCGGGGCCACGCCGTTCACCCGCACCGCGGGGGCCAGCTCCACGGCGAGCTCCTCGGTGATGTGGATGAGCATGGCCTTGGTGGCGCCGTAGAAGCCGATCCCCGGGGCGGGCTTGAGCCCGGCGATGGAGGAGACGTTGACGATGGCGCCGCCGTGCTCGGCCATCCACGCCTTGTACGCCTTCTGCACCCAGGAGATCGCGGAGAGGGCGTTGACCTCGAAGATCTTGCGGGCGGCGTCGAGGTCGAGGTCGACCATGCGGCCGTACACCGGGTTGATGCCGGTGTTGTTGACGAACATGTCGACGCCGCCGAAGGCCTCCAGGGTGGCGGCGATGGCCGCGTCCTGGTGCTCGGGGTCGTCGGCGCGGCCCGCGACGCCGATGGCGTGCTCGGGGCCGCCCAGGGACTCGACGGCCTCCTGGAGGGGCTCGGGCTTGCGCGCGGTGATGCACACGCGGGCGCCGTCGTCGACGAGGCGCCGTGCGATGGCCAGGCCGATGCCGCGGCTGGCACCGGTGACGATGGCGGTTCGGCCGCCGAACCGGGAAGTCATCACATTCTCCTTAGACCGACTGGTCGGTATGCTCCTGTGGACTCTATGCCCACGGGAAGCGCGCCGCAAGGGGCGCGCGGGACGCGGGGACGGCACAATGGCCCCTGCGGTCCGAGCGGGACCGCGGCAGCGATACACGAAAGGCTCCCGCCATGGCGACCGAGGTGGCCGACGCCCCCGAGAACAAGCGCTACGAGATCCGTGTCGACGGCGAGGTGGCCGGCTTCGCCGAGTACATCCTCACCGACGGGCTCATCACCTTCACCCACACCGAGATCGACCCGGCCCACGAGGGCCGGGGACTGGGCGGCGCGCTGGTCCGCGGCGCCCTGGACGACGTGCGCGGCCGCGACCTGGACGTGCTCCCGCTGTGCCCGTTCGTCAAGGGGTGGATCCAGCGCCACCCCGACTACGCGGACCTGGTGTACGGGGCCTCCGAGAGGTGAGCGCGGGGGCCCGTGTCCGGGGACGCGGGCCCCGCCGTTCCGGCGCGGTGATTCGGACATTTCATGATCTACGTTGTCAAGGTGTCGATTCCGGCCACTATGGATCGCGGCGGTGCCGGATTCAGGCGGTGGGGTCGAGCAGGAGCTTGCCGATCGTGCCCCGCGAACGCAGTGCCTCGTGCGCTTCCCGGGCCTGCGCCAGCGGGTGGACCCCGCCGGTGACCGTCCTCAGGTCCCCGTCGGCCACCAGCGTGAACATCTCCGCCATCGCCTGGCCCATGACGTCCCCCGGCAGCATCCACACGTGCGGCAGCCACATCCCGGCCACCGTCGTGGAGAACCGCATCAGGTTGGGCAGCTTGACCGGGGAGGGGAGCTCTCGCGAGGCCATGCCGTAGAAGGCCAGCCGCCCGAACGGGGCCAGGGCGCGCACGCTCTCGTCGGTGACCCGGCCGCCCACCATGTCCAGCACGACGTCCACCCGGCGGCCGCCGTTGGCCTCGATCAGCGCCGCCGTCATGTCCGGGGCCGCGGAGTCCACGACGGCGTCCGCGCCCAGGTCCAGGGCCAGGTCGCGCTTGTCCGCGCTGCTCGCCACGGCGATCACCCGGCCCGCGCCGAACAGCCGGGCCAGCTGCACGGCCAGGGTGCCCACTCCGCCCGCGGCGGCGTGCACCACCACGGACTCGCCGGGCTGCATGCGGGCGCTCTTGCGCAGCAGGACCCACGCGGTGGCGCCCTGGACGACGAGGGCCAGGGCGGCCTCGTCGGTGACGCCCTCGGGGATGTCGTAGGCCGTGTTCGGGTCGACCACGGCCTTCTCCGCGTAGCCGCCGCCGGTGGTCAGGGCGACGATCCGGCGGCCGTCGGCGGTGCGTCCGGCCACCTCCGAGCCCGGCACCATCGGGAGGGTGGCCGGCGCCAGGTAGCTGTTCTCGGCCTGGTGGGTGTCCGCGTAGTTGATCCCGGCCCGGGTCACCTCGACCAGCAGCTCGCGCGGTCCCGGCTCGGGGTCGGGGAGTTCGGTGAGGGTGAGGACCTCGGGTCCGCCGAACTCCGTGATCTGAATGGCGCGCATGGCGGGTCTCCGTTCGTCCGTGTCATACCGACCGGGTGGTATGTTACCCGCCGGTCGCCCGGATGTCCTCCCCGGAGGCCGGGGGGCTTGCGCCAAGTTACCTAACGCTGTTAGGTGTGGTGTGGGCCACAAGAAGAGGGAAGAGGAGAGTGCGGCAGTGACCGAGAACATGGTGACGACGACCGGCGGCCGGGTCCGCGGCACGGCCTCGCCCCGCTCCGAGGACGGGACCGTCATCGTCCACCGGAGCATCCCCTACGCGGCCGCGCCCTTCGGCGAGCACCGGTTCGCCGCCCCCGCGCCCCCCGTTCCCTGGGACGGGGTCCGGGACTGCACGGCGTTCGGGCCGCCCGCCCCCCAGCGCCCCCACCTCGTCGGCGCGGCCGCCTGGTCGCCCGAGATGTCCGGCGACTGCCTCACCCTCAGCGTCTGGAGCTCCGCCCGGCCCGGCGACCGCGCCCCCGTCCTGGTGTGGATCCACGGCGGCGCCTACATCGTCGGCGCCTCCTCCGAGCCCGCCTACGACGGCACCCGGCTGGCCGAGAGCGGCCTGGTCGTGGTCGGCGTCAACTACCGGGTCGGCTTCGAGGGATTCGGCCACGTCCCCGGCCGCCCCGACAACCGCGGCCTGCTGGACCAGGCCGCCGCACTGCGCTGGGTCCGCGACAACATCGAGGGCTTCGGCGGCGACCCCGGCAACGTCACCGTCGCCGGGGAGTCGGCCGGGGCCGGGTCGGTGGTGTGCCTGATGGCCTCACCCGGCGCGCGGGGCCTCTTCCGCCGCGCCGTCGCCCACAGCGTGCCCGGTGACACGCTCACCACCGCGACGGCCCGGTCCGTCGGCGAGCGCGTCGCCGCGGCCGCCGGGGTGCCGTACGAGGCCGAGAGCCTGGCCGCACTGTCTCCGGAGAAGGTGCTGGACGCGGTCGACGCGGTCCTGGAGGCCGCGCCCTCCGCCGGCTTCAAGACCTTCACCTGCTTCGCGCCCGTGGTCGGCGGGCCGGAGCTGCCGGAGGAGCCGCTGGCCGCGGCCGCCGGCGGCGCGGGGGCCGGGGTCGACCTGCTCGTCGGGCACAACGCGCACGAGTTCCGGCTGTTCACGGAGCTCGGCGGAGAGACGCGGATCGACCGGGAGGAGGTCCTGCACCGGCTCGTGTCCAGGCTGGGGCTGCGCGGGGACGCCCTGGAGGTCTACCGGGCCGCCCACCCCGGCGCGCCCGTGCGCGAGCTCTTCAACGTGATCCAGGGGGACGCCCTGTTCTGCGAGTACACCGTCCGCTTCGCCGAGGCGCACGCCCGGGCCGGGGGCCGCGCGTTCCTCTTCCGGTTCGCCGCCGAGAGCACGGTGATGGACGGCCGCCTGGGCGCCTGCCACGCCCTGGACCTGCCGTTCGCGTTCGGCAACCTGGACGGCGACTTCGGGGCGTTCCTGTTCGAGGGCGGGCCGGGGGAGGAGCACCACGCCCTGTCGGCGCGGATGGTCGCCGCCTGGCGCGACTTCGCGGCCACCGGCGACCCGGGCTGGCCCGCCGTCACCGCCGGGGCCACGCCGGTCAAGGAGTGGAACACCCCCGACGCCCTGCACCCGGCGCCGGTCGCCCCGGCCCGCGAGGTGTGGGCGGACGTGGCCATCGTCTCCCGGTAGGCGCCCCGGACGCCCTCCCGTGCCGCAGGGGCCCGGAGGGGACGCCCTCAGGGGAGGCCCGCGGCCGTGGACCCTCCGCCGCTCGGCGGAAGGGCGAGGACGTCGGCGCGGGGCCGAGGATCCCCGCCCCCGCCCCGGGCCGGGGGTGAGGGCGGGGCACCGGCGCGAACGCGTCCGCGGCGGAGGTCCGAAAGGCGCGGCCTAGCGGCCGAGCCCGGCGCGGCGCAGCGCGTCGGCCATCGCCCCCTGCGGGGCGGCCTGCTGCCCGCCGCGGCCGCCGCCGCCCGCGTTGCCTCCGCGGTTGCCGCCCCGACTGCCGCCGCGGTCGCCGCGGCGCCGGTCGCCCTGGCCGCCGCCACCGCGCTCGTTCCGGTCCCCGCGGCGGTCCCGCCCGCCGCCCGCCGGGGCGTCGTCGGTGAGGCGCATGGTCAGCGAGATCCGCTTGCGCGGGATGTCGACGTCCTGCACCTTGACCTTCACGATGTCGCCGGGCTTGACGACCTCGCGCGGGTCCTGCACGAACCTGTCCGACATCGCCGACACGTGCACCAGGCCGTCCTGGTGGACGCCCACGTCGACGAACGCGCCGAACGCCGCCACGTTGGTGACCACGCCCTCCAGGATCATCCCCGGGGCCAGGTCGCCCAGCGTCTCCACGCCCTCCTTGAAGGTGGCGGTGGTGAACGCCGGACGCGGGTCGCGGCCGGGCTTGTCCAGCTCGGCGAGGATGTCGGTGACCGTCGGCAGGCCGAAGGTATCGTCCACGAACTCCTGCGGGCGCACCTTGGCCAGCACGTCCTTGTTGCCGATGAGCGAGGGCAGGTCGACCCCGGTCCGGTCCAGGATGCGGCGCACCACCGGGTAGGCCTCGGGGTGCACGGCGGAGGCGTCCAGCGGGTCGTCGCCGCCGGGCACCCGCAGGAAGCCCGCGCACTGCTCGAACGCCTTGGGGCCCAGGCGCGGCACCGATTTGAGCTGCTCGCGGGTGCGGAAGGGGCCGTTGGCGTCGCGGTGGGAGACGATGTTGCGGGCCAGGGTGGAGGTGATGCCCGACACCCGGGTCAGCAGCGGCACGGAGGCGGTGTTGACGTCCACGCCGACGCCGTTCACACAGTCCTCGACCACGGCGTCCAGGGAGCGCGACAGCTTGGCCTCGGCCAGGTCGTGCTGGTACTGGCCGACGCCGATCGACTTGGGGTCGATCTTGACCAGCTCGGCCAGCGGGTCCTGCAGCCGGCGGGCGATGGAGGCGGCGCCGCGCAGCGACACGTCCAGGTCGGGCAGCTCCTCGGAGGCGTAGGCGGAGGCCGAGTACACCGAGGCGCCCGCCTCCGAGACCATCACCTTGGTCAGGGACAGCTCGGGGTGGCGCTTGAGCAGGTCGGCGGCCAGGCGGTCGGTCTCGCGGGAGGCGGTGCCGTTGCCGATGGCGACCAGGTCGACCCCGTGGGCTCTGCACAGCCTGGCCAGCCGGTCGATGGAGCCGTCCCAGTCGTGGCGGGGCGCGTGCGGGTAGACCGTGTCGGTGGCGACGACCTTGCCGGTGGGGTCGCAGACGGCGACCTTCACGCCGGTGCGCAGGCCCGGGTCCAGGCCCAGGGTGGCGCGGGTGCCGGCGGGGGCGGCCAGCAGCAGGTCGCGCAGGTTGGCGGCGAACACGTTCACGCCGTCGTCCTCGGCCCGCTGCCACAGGCGCATCCGGACGTCGATGTCGAGCCGGACCAGGATGCGGGTGCGCCAGGCCCAGCGGACGGTCTCCTGGAGCCAGCGGTCGGCGGGGCGGCCGCGGTCCACGATGCCGAAGTGGTGGGCGATGGCGTTCTCGTAGCTGCTCCGGGGGACGGTGCCGTCGGGGTTCTCGGCCGGGGCCTCCTCGGGCTCCAGGGTGAGGGTGAGGACCTCCTCCTTCTCGCCCCGGTACATGGCCAGGACCCGGTGGGAGGGCAGGGCGGTGAGGGGCTCGGAGAAGTCGAAGTAGTCGGAGAACTTGGCGCCGGACTCCTCCTTGCCCTCGCGGACGGCGGAGACCAGGCGGCCCTTCTCCCACAGGCGCTCGCGCAGCAGGCCGGTGAGGTCGGCGTCCTCGGCGAAGCGCTCCACGAGGATGGAGCGGGCGCCGTCGAGGGCGGCCTTGGTGTCGGCGACGCCCCTGTCGGCGTCGACGTAGGCGGCGGCGGTCTCCTGCGGGTCCAGGCCCGGGTCGCCGATCAGCGCCTCGGCCAGTGGTTCGAGCCCGGCCTCGCGGGCGATCTGGGCCTTGGTGCGGCGCTTGGGCTTGTAGGGGAGGTAGATGTCCTCCACGCGGGCCTTGGAGTCGGCCTCCAGGATGCTCCGCTCCAGGTCCTCGGTCAGCTTGCCCTGGGACCGGATCGACTCCAGGACGGCGGCCTTGCGTTCGTCGAGCTCCCGCAGGTAGCGCAGGCGCTCTTCCAGGGCGCGCAGCTGGGCGTCGTCCAGGGCGCCGGTGGCCTCCTTGCGGTAGCGGGCGATGAAGGGCACGGTCGACCCGCCGTCGAGGAGGTCGACGGCGGCCTTGACCTGGTGTGCGCCGACGCCGAGCTCCTCGGCGATGCGCTGGTCGATCGTGGGTGTCGCAGGGGTCGTCACTGGTGTGTGTCCACTCGTCGGGTGTTCGGTGCGGGCCCATTCTGCTGTCGCGGGCGGACATTGTCATTTCGGCCGCGCCCACCGGCGGCGCGGGCCGCCGGGCCCGGGAGCGGACGGTTCGGGGCGAAGGCGGACGATGCGCGCGGCGGGGTCCGGGGCGGGGACGGGGTGTCGACGGGGGCGGGGCGCCGGAGCCGGGCGGTCAGCCCTCTCCGCCGAGGTAGTCCGGGGCGTAGTACTCGTCCAGGGGGACCGGGCCGCGGTAGCCCTGGCACATGCACTGGCGGTAGGTGGAGCTCTGCGAGCCGGTCCAGCGGCCGGGGATGACCACCTGGGTCTGGCACTTCTTGGTCTGCTGGTCGTGGAAGACGAGGTGGTGGCCGCAGCCGCACAGGGGCTGGGGGGCGCGGTCGCCGGGGTTCAGGGCCCGGGCCTGCTCCTGTTTGCGCTGCTCGGCGACGGCCTCCCGGGCCTGGCGTCTCGTGACGACGCGGCCGACGACGAAGCCGCCCAGAGCGATCGCCGCACCGAACACCATGGAGAACGGATCCATTCGCCGCCACCCCTTCTCTCGACCCGCGGCCCCGCGCGCGGGGCCCTCGTCCCATTGTGACCCATCGTCCTGTGGGACGACCGGGCCCCCGCGCGGGTTCCCCGGGAGGGTGTGTCGCCGTGACCACGGAGAGTACGGCCAAGAAATATTTGCACACATACCTTTGCAAAGAAATCTTTGGGATAGGTTCGCGGTATCCCCGAAAGGAGCCGCGATGACCTCCCCACACCCCGGGACACCCGCCCGCGCCGACCGCCTCGGCGGCGCCTTCCACCGCCTGCTGGCCGCCTCCGGGCTGACCAACCTCGGCGACGGCATGCTCGCCACCGCGCTGCCGCTGATCGCCGCGACCCTCACCCACGACCCGCTGGCCGTCGCCGGGCTGCTGGTCGTCCGGTTCCTGCCCTGGCTGCTGGTCGCCCCCTTCGCCGGGGTGCTGCTGGACCGGGTCGACCGCCTGCGCGCCATGGCGGCGGCCAACGCGGTCGCCGCCGCGGCCGTCGCGGTACTGGCCGCGGTCGTCGCCTCGGGCCGCGTCGAGATGTGGGTCCTGTACGCGGTCCTGTTCGTGGTGATCACCTGTGAGACCGTCTCGGACCCGGCCGCCCGGATCAGCGTGGCCCGGCTGGTGCCGGGGCGGCTGCTGGACCGGGCCAACGGCAGGCAGGAGGGCATGCACCTGGTGGCCCAGGACTGCCTGGCCAAACCGGTCGCCGGGCTGCTGTTCGCGGTCGCGGCCCTGCTGCCGGTGGCCGGGGTCGCCCTCTCCTACGCCCTGTGCGCCGTGCTCGTGTTCACCGTCGTCCGGCTGCTGCGCCGGCGCCCGGACCTCGACGGCGACGCGGCCGCGGACGGGCCGGCCCCGGGGCCGGGGGTGCTGGCCTCCCTGCGCGAGGGGCTGGGCCACGCGTTCGGCGACCGCCTCATCCGCCGCATGATGTTCACCAACGCCGGGACCATGGCCGGCATCCAGATGGGCACCGCCGTGATGGTGCTGCACGTCCGGCAGGTGCTGGAGGTCCCGGCGGCCCTCTACGGCGTGTTCCTGGCCGCCGTCGCGGTCGGCGGGATCCTCGGGGCGGCGGTGGCCGCCCGGCTGGTGCTCGCCGTCGGGCGCCGGACCGTGATGACGGCCGGCTACCTGGGCATGGGGCTGGGGCTGGCCGCCATGGCGTTCACCACCCACGCCGTTCCGGCAGCCGCGGCCTGGGCGCTGGTCGGCGTGTCCATGACCACCTCCAACATCGCCGGATCGGTGTTCTTCCAGACCGTCGTCCCCGACCACCTGCGCGGCCGGGTCTCCGCGGCCTTCCGCACGGTCGGGTGGGGCACGGCCCCGGCGGGCGCGTTCGTCGGCGGGCTGCTGGGCCGGATCGACCTCGCGCTGCCCTACCTGGCCGGCGGCCTGCTCATGGTCGCCACGGTCCTGGTCTTCCGGCGCACCATCGCCGAGTGCGCCCGGCTGTGCGACGAGGCCGCCGCCCGCCTGGCCGGGGCCGACCGTTGAGGGGGACGGTGCGGCACGCGTTCGACCGCTACGGTGAACCCATGCCCGACGCACCCCGGACCGACGACGAGGACGCCTTCCCCGAGGAGGGCGAGCAGCTGCAGGTGGACGCGAGCGCCCTGCGCGGCCTGGCCCACCCGCTGCGCGGACGCCTCCTGGAGGAGCTGACCCGCAACGGCCCCGCCACCGCCACCATCCTGGGCCGGCGCCTGGGGGAGAGCAGCGGCGCCACCAGCTACCACCTGCGCCAGCTGTCCCGGTTCGGGTTCATCGACGCCGCCCCCGGCCGCTCCGGGGGCCGGGAGCGGTGGTGGCGCATCCGGCCCGGCGGCTGGAACATGAAGGGCCACGAGTTCCTCGCCGACCCGCGCACCCGGGCGGCCGCCGAGGCGGTCCTGGGCCGCTACTACCACCAGCGCGAGGAGCACTTCCGGGACTGGCGGGAACTGGTGGGCGAACGGCCGGACGACCCGGACGTGCGCCGCTGGAAGGACGCGGCGACCGACTCCCTGTCGCACGCGCGGATGACGCCGGAGGAGGCGCGGGAGTTCGCCGCGGCGCTGTACGGCTTCCTGCGCGACTACGGGCGCCGTTTCGAGGGCCGCACCCCCGGGGACCACCCCGACACCGAGAGCGTCGAGGTGCAGGTCAACATCTTCCCCGTGCTGCCGCCGCTGCGGGAGCGGCCGGAGCGGGACGGGGGCTCCTAGCCGTCGCGGAGCTTCTTGAGGGCCGCCACGTCGGCGGCGTGCGGCCCGGCCGGGCCGGGGGTCTCGACCACGATCGGCACCCCCGCGCTCACCGGGTGGACGAACAGCTCCCCGAACGCGTCGGCGCCGATGAACCCGGCCCCGATGTTCTCGTGCCGGTCCCTGTTGCTGCCGCACGGGGCCTTGGAGTCGTTGCCGTGGATCACCCGCAGCCGGTCGGCGCCCACCACCTCGCCGAACCGGTCCAGCGCGGTGCGCATCCCCTCCCGGGTGGAGATGTCGTGCCCGGCGGCGAACAGGTGGGCGGTGTCCAGGCACACGCCCGCGTTCGGGTGCCACTCCAGCGCCTCGAAGTAGGGCACCAGGTCGTCCACGGTCGCGCACAGTACCTGGCCCTGCCCGGCCATCGGCTCCAGCAGCACCGGAGGGACGTCCTCGCCCAGGCGCTCCAGCAGCGGCAGCAGCCGTTCCCGCATGCGGGCCAGCCCTGCCTCCCGGCCGCCCGACACCGCCGAGCCGGTGTGCACGACCACGCCCAGCGCCCCGATCTCGGCGGACCGGCGCAGCGCGTGCTCCAGGGAGGCCACCGACTTCTCGGCGACCTGCTCGTCGGGGGTGCCCGGGTTGATCAGGTAGGGCGCGTGGACGAACACCGGCAGCCCGGCTCCGGCCCGTTCGCGCATCCGCGCGTCCTGGGCCGGGTCGCCCCCGTTGGTCGCCCAGCCGCGCGGGTTGGACACGAACACCTGGACGGTCTCGGCGTCGATCTCGGCCGCGTAGGCCAGGCCCTTGTCGGCCATGCCGCCGGCGACCGGGACGTGTGCGCCGACCGGGGACGGGGGCCGCGGGGAGCGGGTGCGCTGCGTTGTACTCATGCTCCGACCAGCCTAGAGCGTTTCCCGCGGCCCCTGTCCCGGACGGCCGGTGGCCCCGCTCACCCACGGGGACGGGCGGTCACCGCAGCGGCCGGTGGGAGTGGACCAGGCCCCGCGGGTCGAGCCGCCCGCGCAGCCCGACCAGGCGGGCGTGGTCCGCTGGGGAGAAGGCGGTGCGGACGAGGCCGGGGTCCATCTCCCCGAAGGACAGGGTCAGCGAGCGCCCCAGGGTGCGGCCGGCCAGCGCCCGGGTGGTCGACGCGCGCAGGTCGGCCATGGCGGGCGTGTCCCGCGACCCGTCCAGGGTCAGCAGGGTAAGGGCGGCGGTGGCGCCGCGGTGGCCGACGGCGCCGGGGACCCGGGGCGGGCGGGACAGGGCACCGCCCAGGTGGCGCAGCGACATGACGGACATGAAGGGGGCCTCCGCCGCCCGCACGGCGGCAGCGGCGGCGTCCTCCACCGGCAGGTCGTCCAGGAGCAGGCCCTCGCCGCGGAAGGCCGCCGGTTCGTCGGGGTCGGCGAACACCTCCCCCGAGCGGGTGTAGGGGAGGACCCCCGTGGTGTCCTCCAGCAGCGGACCGGCGGACCGCAGGGGTTCCACCAGGAGGGGGCCCGCGTCGACGGGGCCCGACCAGGAGACCGCCACCCGGGCCAGGTGGCGCCCCCGCAGGTGCGGGGGGAGTCCGGGCAGGTCGGGGTAGGCGATCAGGGACACCCCCGAGGTCATCTCCTCGGGCAGGTCCCGGGCCCAGTCCCACCAGGCGCCCAGGACCCGGGCGGGGTCCCCGCCCAGGTCGAAGAGCAGCCCGCCGCCGTACAGGCGCTCCACCGGGAACAGGTCGACCTCCATCGCGGTCACGATCCCCAGGTCCCCGCCCCCGCCGCGCAGGGCCCAGAAGAGCTCGGGGTCGGTGTCGGCGGTCACCGTCCGGGCCGTGCCGTCGGCCGTGACCAGGTCGACGCGGCGCACGTGGTCGGCGGCGAACCCGTACCGGCGGGCGAGCAGCCCCACGCCGCCGCCCAGGGTGTAGCCCACCGCGCCCACGGACGGGGCGCTGCCCGACAGCGGCGCCAGCCCGTGGGGCGCCGCGGCCCCGATCACCCGCCGCCAGGTGGCGCCCGCCCCGATCCGGGCGGTGCGGCGGGCGGGGTCCACCCGCACCCCGTCCATCCGGTGCGTGGCGACGAGCACCCCGCCCGCCAGGCCGGTGCCGCGGCCGTGTCCGGTGGCCTGGACGGCCACCGGGAGGCCGTGCCCGGCCGCCCACGCCACGGCCGCGCGCACGTCGTCGGCGCCGGCCGCCTCGACCACGGCGGCCGGCCGGTGGGGGTTCAGGAGCTGGACTCCGGTGCCCGCCCGTTCGTGGCCGGGAGATCCGGGGGCGTGCACGGCCCCCCTCAGCCGGGCGGCCAGGTCGCGCGCCGCGGTGCCCGCGGTGCCCACCGTGTTCGTCGTGTTCGTGGTGTTCGTCGCATCCGTCATGGAGCCCTCCGGAAGTCGTTCCCGTGCGGTCCCGGCCACCGTAGGAGCCCATGCGGCCACATCACGGCCGCAATGGACGGCATTCTGGGGGACATGAGCGAATCCGTCCGGGCGGGGCTGCCGCAACGGCTCCTGCGCCTGCTGTCCCTGCTCCAGGCCCGCCGCGAATGGAGCGGGGCCGACCTCGCCGACCGGCTCGGCGTCAGCGCCCGCACCCTGCGCCGCGACGTCGACCGGCTGCGCGGCCTCGACTACCGGGTCGAGGGGGTCCCCGGTGTCGCGGGCGGGTACCGGCTCGCCTCGGGGCACGGCCTGCCCCCGCTGCTGCTGGACGACGAGGAGGCCGTATCCCTAGCGCTCGCGCTGGTCAGCGCCGACGGCGCCCGGGAGGGCGCGCTGAGCGCCCTGGCCAAACTGGAGCGGATCCTGCCCGCCCGGCTGCGCCCCCGCCTGGCGGCGGTCCGCGGCAGCGCCTCCGCCGTGCCGGCCGGGCGGGACGACACCGACCCGGCGACCCTGGGGCGGCTCGCCGCGCACTGCCGCGACCGGGTCGTCACCGCCTTCGCCTACCGGCCCCGGTCGGGGGAGCCCGGCGAGCGGCGGGTGGAGCCGCACCACCTGGTCTCGCACGGCGGCCACTGGTACCTCATCGCCCACGACCTGGACCGGGACGGCTGGCGGACCTTCCGGGTGGACCGGGTCGGGGGCGTCCGGGCCGCCCACGGCCGGTTCGCCCCGCGCGACCTGCCCGACCCGGCCGGCCACCTGCTCGGCGGGTTCGCCGAGGCGACCTACGCCCACACCGTGCACCTGGCCGTGGACCTGCCCGCGCGGGAGGTGCGCGGCCGCCTGTACGGGCCGTTCCCCGGGCGCATCGAACCCGACGGCGAGGACCGGTGCCGGGTCCGCGTCAGCGCCGACTCCCCGCACCTGGTCGCGCAGTACACCGCGGCCGTGCTGTGCCTGGACGCCCGGGTCACCGTGGAACAGGTCACCGCCGAGATCGCCGGGCACCTGCGCCGGGCCGGAGGGGCGCTACTCTCGTGCCCGTGAGCACGCAGAACGAACACCCCGCGCTGGCCGACGTCACCGCCGCCTTCGAGGACGTCTACCCGACCTCCTGGGCCGCCTCCTGGGACCGGGTGGGACTGGTGGTGGGCGACCCCGCGGACCGGGTCGCCAAGGTCCTGTTCGCCGTCGACCCCGTCGAGGCCGTCGTCGACGAGGCGGTCACCTGGGGGGCGGACCTGATCGTCACCCACCACCCGCTCATGCTGCGGGGCGTGCACAGCGTCGCCGCCGACACCCCCAAGGGGCGTATCGTGCACCGGCTCATCCGCGCCGGGATCGCCCTGTACACCGCTCACACCAACGCCGACACCGCCGCCCCGGGGGTGTCCGACGCGCTGGCCCGCGCGGTCGGGCTCACCGGCCCGCTGCGCCCCCTGGAGCCCGACACCACCGACCCCGACGGCCGCCGCGGCATCGGCCGCGTCGGAGCCCTGGACACCCCGATGACGCTGCGCGACTTCGCCGCCCGGGTCGCCGCGGGCCTGCCCGCCACCGCGCCCGGCGTCCGCGCCACCGGAGACCCGGACCGCATCGTCACCACCGTCGCGGTGTCGGGCGGCGCGGGGGACTCCCTGCTCGACGCCGCCCTCGCCGCAGGGGTCGACGCCTTCGTCACCTCCGACCTGCGCCACCACCCCGCCTCGGAGTTCGCAGAGCGGCCCGGCGCGCCCGCGCTCGTCGACACGCCCCACTTCGCAAGTGAGTGGCCGTGGCTGGCGGACGGGGCCGCGGCCCTGGCCGACTCCCTCGTTCGGCGCCTGGGCCCCGATGGGGCTAACGTGGAGGCCCGTGTGTCCACCACGGTGACGGACGCCTGGTCACAGGCGTTCCCGTCGGCCTGACATCCGCACGCCGCCGGGCATCCCGATCGAACTGCACGGTGTCATCGAACTGCACAGAGTTGAGAGCGCGGACGGCGTACCAGCCTTTTCCGACCACCCCAGGAGAAACAAGTGAAAGCCGAACCCGCCGCTCAGGCCAGACTGCTCGACCTCCAGGAACTGGACCTGGAGGTCCAGCGCCTGGACCACCGCGCCGCGACCCTGCCCGAGGTCGCCGAGGCGACCCGGCTCGCCGAGCTCGCCGACCGCCTCGACGGCGAGCTGATCGCCGCCCAGACCCGCCTGTCGGACGCCGAGCGCGCCCAGCGCAAGGCCGAGAGCGACGTCGACCAGGTGCGCGCCCGCGCCGCCCGCGACACCGAGCGCCTGGAGTCGGGGCGCATCACCAGCGGCAAGGAGCTGCAGAACCTCCAGTCCGAGATCGCCTCGCTGGGCCGCCGCCAGGGCGAGCTGGAGGAGGTCGTCCTGGCGGCGATGGAGCAGGTCGAGACCCTGTCGGCGGAGGTGGTCCGGCTGACGGCCGCCGCCGAGCAGGCCCGCGTCGACTACACGACGGTGGTCGCCCGCCGCGACACCGCCGTCGCCGGGATCGGGCTCGACCGGGCCCGCGTCGTCGAGAACCGGCAGCGGGTGTCCGAGGAGGTCCCCGAAGCGCTGCTGTCGCTGTACGACAAGCTGCGCGTCCAGTACGGCGGCGTCGCGGCCGCACCGCTGCGCCACGGCCGCTGCGAGGGCTGCAAGCTGGTGCTGAGCCCGGCCGAGATCGGCGAGATCCGCGCCGCCGCCCCCGACGACGTGGTGCGCTGCGAGGAGTGCCGCCGCATCCTGGTCCGTGTTGCGGAGCCGGAGGCCCAGTGAGCACCGGGTGGGGTGCCCCCGACACCTCGCCGACCCGGTTGCTGCTGCTGCGCCACGGCCAGACCCCGCTGTCGGTGGAGCGCCGCTTCGCCGGCCGGGGCGACGTCCCGCTCACCGAGGCGGGGCGCGCCCAGGCCGCGGCGGCGGCCCGGCGGCTGGCCGGCCGCGGGGTCGACGCCATCGTCTCCTCGCCGCTGCTGCGGACCCGGGGCACCGCCGAGTACGCCGCCGAGGCCCTGGGGCTCCCGGTCGAGGTCGACGACGGGTTCGTGGAGACCGACTTCGGCGCCTGGGAGGGGATGACCTTCGCCGAGGCGCGCGAGCACGACCCGGTGGCGGTCGACCGGTGGGTGTCCGACCCGCGGGCCGCCCCGCCCGGCGGCGAGGCCTTCGCCGCGGTGTCGCTGCGCGTCGGTGCGGCCCGCGACGCCCTGGTGGAGCGGTACCGGGGACGCACCGTCCTGGTCGTCACCCACGTCACCCCGATCAAGACGCTGGTCCAGCAGGCCCTGCTGGCGCCGGTGCAGGCCCTGTACCGGATGCACCTGGACACCGCGAGCCTCACCGAGGTGGACGTCTACGCCGACGGCCCCATGGTGATGCGCGCGTTCAACGACACCTCCCACCTGGCCTGAACCGCCGGTGGCCCGGGCCCGGGCCACCGGCGGTAGACTTCGTGGTCGAGGGGAGTCGGCCAGGCGGTCGCGGACCGCGCCGGGTGCGCGGATCCGAGGAAAGTCCGGACTCCACAGGGCAGGGTGGTCGGTAACACCGACCCGGGGCGACCCGCGGGACAGTGCCACAGAAAGCAGACCGCCACCGCTCGCGGTGGTAAGGGTGAAACGGTGGTGTAAGAGACCACCAGCGGCCGGAGCGATCCGGCCGGCTCGGTAAACCCCACCCGGAGCAAGGTCAAAAAGGGGATCCCAGGATCCCCGCGCGGATGTTCGAGGGCGGCCCGCCCGAGTCCGCGGGTAGACCGCACCGAGGTCGTCGGCAACGGCGATCCCAGATGGATGACCGCCCGGTCCGTTCGCGGACCGACAGAATCCGGCTTACCGGCCGACTCCCCTCCTTTCAGCCTTTTGACCTGCGGTGCAGGCCGGGGGAGCCGACCGTGTTCCGGCCCTGTTCCGGATTCCGGATCAGCCGGGGGAGCGCAGGAGCAGGTCGATCGCTCCCCGCCCGAGTTCCTCGTGGTCGGGGAACAGGTGCCCGTAGGTATCGAACGTCTCCGTGATGGAGGCGTGGCCCATCCGGCGCTGAATGGCCTTGGGGTTCACCCCGGCGGCGATGAGCGCCGAGGCGTAGAAGTGTCGCAGGTCGTGGAAGCGGGTGCCCTCGGGCAGGCCGACCTTCTTGACCGCCCGGGACCACGCCGAGTTGAACGCCGAGGGCTTGGCCACGGCCTTCCACGTGTTGCTGATCAGCACGTCCCCGGGGGCCGGTTCGTACAGCTCCATGTGCCGCTCGATCTCTTCGAGCACCAGGTCATCGACGGGCACGATGCGCCGGGAGTACTTCGTCTTCAGCTCCACAAGCCTGCCCTTCTGTGCCTGCATGCGGATGTCCAAGTGCCGCTTGGCGAACACCACCCGGGGGAGCGTGAGCCCCAGGGCCTCCCCGCGGCGAAGGCCGGCACCCGCGCCGAGGAAGACCGCGATCCGGTAGCGCGGGGTGATGGCGTCGGCCATGTCCCGGACCGCTTCCACCGGGAGCGGGTCGATGACCCGGTCACCCAGGCGGGGCAGCTTGATCCGGGAGCACGGGTTGGAGGTGATGACCTCGTCATCGACGGCGGCCTGCATGACGATGCGCAGGGTCGCGAAGGCGATGTGCACCGTACTGGCCGACAGGCCGGGGTCGCCGTTGAGCTTGGCCACGAAGGACTTGGCGTCGGCCCGGGTGATGCTCCCGATCTCGCGGCCCCCGAAGGCCGGGTAGACGCGGTGCCGCAGATGCCGTTCGTAGGTCTCCCGGGTGCTCTCGGCCACGTGGACGAGCTGGGGCAGCCAACGGGTCTCTGCGTACTCCCGCAGGGACACCTTCCCCGCCCGGGGGTCCACGTAGGACCCGCGCAGCCGGTCGGCCTCCATCAGCGCCACGTGGTTCTCGGCGTCGATCTTGCGCGGGAACGCCCGGGACACCTCCTCCCCGGTCGGGTCCGCCCACACCGCGAGGTAGCGTTTCCCGCTACCGTGCCGGGTCGTCTTCTCCTTGGTCACCGTCCCGTCGGGGTGCTTGACCCTGCGCCACCACAGGTCGCGTACACGCCCCATCAGTCACCTCAGCCCTGTTCCAGGACCCAGGCGCGGACCTCGGTCGGCTCGTAGCGGACATGGCGGCCGACCCGGTGCGACGGGGGACCGGTGCGCCGGTAGCGCCACTGGTACAGGGTCTTGAGGGGGACGCCGAGGTAGGAGGCGGTCTCCTCCGGGGTCCACAGCCGTTCCAGGGTCTTCATCGCGTGCCCCCGTCCCGGTCGCGGCCCATACCGGCCACCATCGACGCCAGGGCGAGTTCCCCGAGGGTGAGGCCCTGCCCGAGATAGTTCCAGTTCGTCAGCGTCAGCGTCAGCGTGGTCTCCTGCCCGGCCGGGGCGATCGGGGTGAAGGCGTCCATGTCCCAGGGGCGGCCGGCGGCGAAGTCGGCCCGGACCTGCCGGAGCTTGCCCAGGGTCGTCGAGTAGCGGCGGGACTTGGTGGAGAAGTGGCCCCGGAAGCCCAGCATGTGCGCCCACGTGCGCAGCTTGAGGTCTTCGAGCTGGGGGTACAGGCGGGCATTGCCCAACCGCCAGCAGGTGTAGATGAGCCGCCCGATGTGCGGGCGCACCTGCGACATGTCCACCTGGTCGATGTCGTGGATGCGCCGGTCCGGGGTGCCGGTGTCCTCTGCCGCCTTGGTGGCGTACTTGGCGATGTAGGCCGCCACCGCTGCCTCGCTCAGCCCTTCGCCGGGGCCGAAGTTCTCGATCGGGCGCACGTCCACCTGTTCACCCCAGGCCAGATCCCACATGCGGCCGTTCACCACCGGGGAGGCGACCGACACCGTCCGGGCGGCCGAGGCCACGGCGGCGGTGAGCATGTCCAGACCCGCCCACACCGGCGGGGGCGGCCACTCGCCGGGGTCGCGGGTGTAGCCGTCGAGGCGGATGACCGCGTGGAAGTGGACCGCGCCCCGGACCTGGAACTCGGCCACCTTGGCGAAGGACACCCGGACCCGCCGGTTGAACTCGGTGCGTGACAGCCCGGCGGCCGAGGCGAGGTGGTTGCGCAGGTACAGGGTGAAGCGCCGCCACAGCTCCCCGGTGTGCGCGTGCCAGAGCACGTGCCCGAGGTAGTCGTAGGCGGTGTGATCGAGCGGTTGCCCGATGAGCGGGTCACCAGCGCGGTGGTGTTTGAAGCACGCGGCCCCCTTCCGACGGGGGTGGCACACGCGGGTACGACCGTCTTTACCCGGCCCCCGGTGGACGGCCCCGAAGGACGGGGCAGTCAGCGTGACGAACACCCGGGGGTGGACGCCGACCGAGGCCGGGACGCCCTTGTCCCCGCCGACGAGCCCGGCCCGGACCAGATGGAAGGTATCGGCCCGGTACTCCTCCGAGCATGAGGGGCAGCGCGAGGCGCGGCGGTTCTTGCAGCGCATCAGCAGCTCGTTGGCCGGTTCGGTGGCGGTGCTGTAGTGGGAGAGGACTTCTCCGGTGGCGTCATCGACCTTGACCGTCTCACCGGTCAGGCGGACGGGGCAGGAGCAGCCCCGCAGGGCGCGGGCTCGCTGGATCCACCGGTCAAGGTGGTTCTCGTCGGCGGCGGTGATGCGTTCCAGGGCGGGGCCGAGCAGGTTGGCGAGCGGTTCGGGTTCGGGCATGGCGAAGCAGAGCCTTCCTTGTGGGCAGGTGAGGAAAGGCCCCGAGGCGGCGGGTGTGTGGAAGCAGCACCGCTCCGGGGCCGAAGGTTCAGAGGTCGGCGGGAGCCAGGTCCAGATAGAGGCGGACTCGGGAGTCCCCGCGGTTCGGGTACAGGCCGGTACGTCGGACGGCGCGCATACCGGGTAGGCCGGTGATGCGGTCGGCCAGTGCGGCGATGTCGCCGGGGGCGCCTTCGAGGCGGACCCGGATCGTGCGGCCGGGGGTCACCATGTGTGCTCGCAGTCGCGGCACTCGTAGCCGGTCACGGTCTTGCCGCCGTCATAGCTGTACTCGGTGATATCGCCACCACGGCACTTCGGGCATGTCATAGGCTGGTGACGCCTCCTTCGTTCCTGTTGGGTTCGTTGGACAGGTGAACCCGGGGTGCGGTCGGTGTGTGGAAGCAGCGCCGCACCCCGGGGTGTCCGGTCAGGTCCACGCGCTCTCGCAGTGGAAGCACAACCAGACCCCGTCTGCCTTGCTGTAGCGGACATCAGTGGTTCCGCAGTCCGGGCACTCCATGGCGGGATTCCTCTCGTGTTCAGTGGACCCGGTTGGTCCCCACACCGCCCCGTAGGGCGGCATGGCCATCAACCGGACGGCCGGGCGGGTGTCAGTTCGGGGTGTCGGGGCACTTGAAGCAGCGGGCGGGCACCGAGTCGAGCGGGCCGCTGTAGCTGACCAGTTCTCCGCAGTTTTCGCAGGTCTCCAGCCGCCATCCCATGAGCGTTCCTTCCTTGGCCGTGATCGTGTGATTCGGGCAGGTGGCCCCGGGAGCGGGTGGTGTGTGGAAGCAGCCCCACGCCCCCGGGAGCCGAGCGGGTCAGCGGGTCGGCTTGCCCACGGTGATCTTGGTCGTGGTGTCGTCGCCCTTCTTGGCGGGGTTGTCCCAGCAGCCCATAGCGGCCTCCTCCTTTCGGGTTCCTGTTGGGTTCGTTGGTCAGGTGCGGCGGTGGACGGTCGGTGTGTGGAAGCAGCCCGTCCGGTGATTCATCAGCGGTGACCATGGCCTTGGCAGGCCTTGCAGGTGTCGCCCTCGCTCAGGACGCCGAGGCCGTAGCAGGTGGCGCACAGGCGGCTGTCCTGCATCAGCGGGGGTACCGGAACACGACCGTCTTGCCGGAGCCGTCGCACTTCCCGCAGGTCCCGTACCGGCGCCCTCCGAGGATTCCCAGCTTCTCGACCAGGACCCGGCCCGTGCCGTTGCAGATGGTGCAGGTCTCGTACTCGCGCTTCGCCATGGTGTTCGCCCTTTCCTCGTGTCAGTTCTCGTCAGTGGGGGCCTTGCCGGTGCCCATGCAGTCCAGGCAGAAGCTCTGCTGACCGACCAGCTCCCGATAGGTCGTGGAAGCGGCCACCCGGACGCCTTCGCCGTTGCAGGTGCGGCATTCCTTCACGGGGCCACCGCCTCGACGCGGCCGGTCCCATCGCAGGTGTCGCACGGCCCGTACCGGCGGAACAGCGGCCTCTTCTTGATCAGGCGACGGCCCTGCCCGTCGCAGTCCAGGCACTCCCACGTCTTGGCGCCCATGTCAGCTCCCTTCGGTGATCTGCTGTCGCAGCGACGCCGCGACCTCTTCGGAGACCCCCAGCCGGGACCGCAGCGCGGTCACCGTGATCTCCCTGCCGTGGGTGATGCGGTAGTCGGCTGCGAGCTGGGAGGCGTAGGAGGCCAGCGGGTGCCCCTGCTCCACAGCGGCCGGGGCCGACACGGGTGCTGGCACGGAAGCCGGTCCGGGAGCGGGGGACGCCACCGGAGCCACGGCCTCAGCCGGGGCCGGAGTGTGGCTCCAGTGCACCTCCCGCACCGTGTACTCCTCCCGCTCCTGCGACACCGACACCGGCGGGGCCGGGGGTGCCGGAGCAGGCTCCGAGGGCGCGGATTCCGTCTGGGACGCGGGGGTGGTGTGGGCTGCGCGGCGCTCCAGCATGGACACCGCCACAAGGAACGCGGCGGCCGGCACCGCGGCCACGATCCACCCCCACACCGTGGGCTGAGCCGTCGCCAGGTTCGCAGCCAGAGTCAGCACCACCGCCCCGACCAGGACCACGGTCGGCCACGTCAGCCCGGTGACATCCCGGGCAGCGTCGCGCTGGCGCTCACGGGCGGCCATGACACAGGTGAGGTCGATGGACACGGCCACTGCCCACGCCATCCATCCGTGTTGGCCGGACTTCTCCGCCAGGTCCCGGATGTGGGTGAACGATCCGGCGGCGGCGATGGTAGCCAGGACCAGGATCGGACCCCAGTCCGCCGACACCGACAGCAAGCGCTTCACCGCATCACCACCCCCTCTCGATCTCGCTGTAATGGGCCTCGCAGACCCATTCGCCGGTGCCGGCGGTCTTGGTGTAGGCCGTGTTCGTGCACCGGGCGCACCAGTACTTCACGACCGCTCACCCCAGCCAGGAGCGGAACCCGCGCAGGTCCCCGTCGAAGTTGGCCTCCATGTCGGCGTAGTGCTCGTTGCACACCCAGGACGACTGTCCGCCCGACATCGCGCGGGTCGTCGCCTTCTTGGAGCAGAACTCGCAGGTCATCAGGACATCTCCTCTTCCAGTCGGTCCCAGTCGATCTCTGCGGCCGGGACGGTTTCCTTCTCCTTGATCCCGCCCGAGACCAGCAGCTCCCAAGGCGGTGTGAGGTCGGCGTATGCGGCGGCGGCCTCCTTGGCCATCTCCTCCGTGGTCAGGTCCGAGCGGCCCCGGTACCACCGGCCGTCCGCCCCGACGGTCACCGCTACGCCGGGCATCTCGGCGGGGATCTTCATCGCGGCCGACAGCGAGTCCGGGGCCAGGTCACCGAGCGCCATCTTGGCCGTCTCGGCGTCGTTGACCCGGTGGCAGATCCGGCCGGTGATCTGCGAGCGCAGCGCCGTCACGCCCGGCCCCAGGTCCGAGCCGACCCGCTGACCGGCCACCACCAGATACAGGCCGAAGGCGCGGCCGAGCTGGGCGTTGCGCAGCAGCAGAGTCGAGGTGCGGGCGATCTCGTCCTTCTCGGACTTGTCCGCCATCAGGTACAGCTCCGCGACCTCATCGACCAGGATCACGATCGGCATCGGCCGCACCGCTTCGGGGAGCTGCCAGATGTTGCGTACCCCCGCCTCACGGCACAGGGTCATCCGGTCGGTGAGGATGTCCATCAGCCCACTGAGCAGGTCGGTGCACTCCGGCCGGGTCGTCGCCAGCCGGGACATCCGATCGGCGTAGGGGGTCAGCTCCACACCGCCCTTGAGGTCCAGCCCCACCAGTGCCACAGGCTGCGGGGCCAGCCCGTACACCAGGGCGTTGATGTCCGTGGACTTGCCCGACTGGGTCGCGCCCATGATCAGCCAGTGCGGCACCTGCCGGAAGTCGATCACCCACGGGTCGCCGGTCTCCAGCGTGCCCATCCGGACCTTCAACAGCTCCCAGCCCTCCGCTCCCAGCGGCGGGGCCTCGGTCACCGTGTTCAACGGGTCCGTTCGGGCCGCCACCAGTTCCACCCACCCGGGGCCGGAGGTGCGGATGCGCACGGAGTCCACCCGCCAGGCGTGCGCCAGCCGGACGAGCGCGTCACGGTAGTCGTCCGGGGTCTGTCCGTCGTGCAGGCGGGCACGGACCCGGAATCCGTACGCGGTCGGGCGGAACCGGCGAAGCTTGGGCTTCTTCTCCACGTTCACGCGGCGCACCCCGCCCTTGACCTTCACCTTGTGGCGGGTGTGCGAGAGGCCGCACCCCTGCGCGACCCGCTCCCAGGTCAGGTACACACGCAGTCCCGAGCCCACGAGGCCCGGACCGTAAGACCACGTGGTGGGCGACCAGTGGTGCCAGGCGGCGGCCGACAGCGGCACCGCGGCAGCGGCCGGGGGCACCGCCCACAGGATCTCCGGCAACATCTACCGGCCCCCTCGATCTCGTCGATAGCGTGGTGCACGGCCTCGGGCGCGAACCCGGACAGGTAGGCCAGCAGATTCCGCAGCTCGTCTCCGGGCCGGTCTTCCAGCCGCAGGCGGGCCAGCGCGTGTACCGGCCCCGTGGTCGATCGCTTCATTCCTTTTCTCCTTTGCCTTTGCAGGTGGGGCACAGGGTCAGGCGGAAGTTCGGCATGTGCCGGACCTCCCCGAACCCTCACGGGTCTTGCAGAGGGCCACCGCAGGTCAGCCCTTGCGCATCTCGATCGGAGAGACCGAGGAGGCCGAGAACGCCACCCCGTGGCGGCCGTTGGCCTCCCACGCCATGGCGCTGAGCCCCTGCACCGTCAGCGGCGTGCCCAGGCGGGCGGTGATCGCGTGCGCGGCCGGGAAGCTGATCAGCACCGTCTCGGCGTCGTTGTCCTCCACCTGCGCCAGCACCTTGAGCTGCCACATCGGGGAGCCGTCGGCGTTGTACTTGATCTCGCCGGTGGTGCGGTCCTTCAGCTTCGGACGCGGCGACCCGGCCGCGATGAACGTCATCTGCGAGGTGTCGACGGGGATATTGCGCATCTTGGAATCTCCTTGGTGTACTTGGTGTTCTAAGTTGTGGCTACTTTGTACACCAAGTTGGAGCGGGTTGGCAAGCGATCACGCAGAGTCGGAAGAACCTTGGTGGGCTAAGTGCACTAAGCTCCAGGTCAGGCGGTGTACTCCCCGCGCACGCGGGGATGCGCCCCGCTTGCCGGGAGTTCAGAAGGAGTCCGCAAGCTCGTTGTGCAGGTACGTAAGGGCGGTGAGGTCCACGCTTACGACGCCTACATGCGAAAGCTGTCCCGCGCATACTGAACTGGAGGAACATGAAGTTCGCTGAGGACGAGGTCTTCTACCGGCGTATCGCCGAGGACATCCGCGCCAAGATCGAGCGCGGGGACTTGAAGCCCGGAGACAAGCTGCCCTCCTTCGCTGAGATCGCAGCTGAGTACGACGTGTCATCGACCGTCATCAAGAGCGCCATCCAGATGCTCAAGACGGCCGGCGACATCTACGGGCGCCAGGGCAAGGGCACCTTCGTCAGTTCCAAGAAGCGCGCGCAGCGGGTGCGACGCATCCCCTTCGAGCGAGGCAAGAGCACGGGGAGCACCTTCGCGGAGGAGATGAAGAAGCTCGGCCGCGAGCCCAGCGCCCGACTCGTGAAGTGCGAAGTCGAGCCCTCCGGCGCCGACATCGCGCGGGTGCTCGGGCTTGCCGCGGGCGAAGAGGTCTTGGTGAGACAGCGGCACATGACCGCTTCCGGACGCCCGGTCCAGTTGGCCACCTCGCACATCCCGATGAGGGTTGCGGGGAGCATCGACATCGCCTTCCCGGACGCCCGCCCCACGGTGATGTACGAGCGCTTGGCGGAGCGGGGGCACCGGCCGGTCCGGTTCTCCGAGGAGATCACGGTGCGCAGGCCCACGCAGCAGGAGAGCGAATTCCTCGGAGTCGAGGGCGGTTTCCCGGTTGTAGAGGTGACCCGGACTGCCATTGACGCAGAAGACGTCCCGGTCGAAGCGACGGTCAACGTCTTGGACGCTTACGCCTGGTCCCTCGTGTACGAGTGGGAGGAGAACCAGGATGGCTGAGACTCCCAGGCACTCGGTCAGCGTCACCGGTGTGGTGTTCAACGGCGAGGGGCGCGTTCTCGCGATCAAGCGCGAAGACGACGGGCGATGGGTACCGCCCGGGGGAGTTCTCGAACTTCACGAGGACCCGCGGGACGGAGTCGTGCGCGAAGTCTTCGAGGAGACCGGCGTGAAGGTGAAGCCGGGGCGGTTGATCGGGATCTATAAGAACATGCCGCTCGGTGTGGTCAGTCTGGCCATCGAGTGCACAGCCGAGTCGGGGGAACCGCATCCGTCGGATGAGGCCGTAGTTGCCGGATGGATCAGTATCGAGGAAGCCCGTGAACGGATGCCGGAAGCGCGGTTGGTGCGTGTGCTGGATGCCTTGCGTGACGACGGACCGTTCATCCGGTGTCATGACGGAACGAATCTGGTCTGAGCCGACAGAGCCCGGAGGACGTGAGGGTCTTCCGGGCTTTTGCATGCTCGGAGTCGGGGTGATGAGAAGTTTCCTTACGTCTTCAAGCCCGCCCCTTCGGGCCGGGGCAGGCAGGGGCCAGGGTTCCCGGCCGAGTGCGGGCGGGTGGTGGGAGTGCCTCCGGCGGGGACTCGGGGATCCAGGAAGTGGGGGTAAGGCGGGGAACGGCGGGGTGGTCTGTGGTGGTGGGCCCTCTTCCTGCCACCCGTCGTCCGGTCAGGGACCTACCACACTGCCCAGGGGCCACAAGATCGTTCGGACAGTGGGGCGCTCCATCTTGTGGCCCCTGGGCAGCGCGGTCGCGCGGGGCGCGGACGAAGGGTGACGGGAAGAGGGGCCAAGGGGAGGCGTCGGGAACGGGGTGGCAGGGGGGTGGGAGGGCCTGGTTCCTTTGCAGACTCGACCCGGGCGGGTTGAAGCGCTGAGGTGACGAACACGGAGATTTGGCCGGCACGCGGGAAGCCGCGGGGGTCGGGGGCGATCAGGAGTGTCGGGGCAGTGGGCGCGAGGGGAGAGGACGCGGGGCAGGCCGGGGCCGGGGGTGGCGTGGGAGCATCGCGGCCCGGGAGGGGTTTCCTCGGAGAGGGCGAGTGCTGCGTGTTGGAGTACGCGGGCAACCAGGAGTGCGCGTTGCGCGGTTGCGGGACACCCTGACGGGTGTCCGGCGGTAGGCGCGCCCGGGGGCGCTTCCGCCTGCGTTCCGCGCGGCGCGCCCCCAGCGCGCCCCGCCGAGCCCAAGGAGTAGGGCACGGCGTTCGTTCACTAGGGGAAGCGAACCAGGGGCTACAACAGTCCAGAACCTGCAAGAGCCATCAGGCAGATCACCAGACGGTGTGCAGTCGCATGACTCGCGAAACTTCCACTCTAAAACCACGCACCCAGAAGCCGGAGTGCTTGAGCTTCCTCTGATGTGCCCCACACCGAAGCATCAGCTGATGCAGTATGGGCTCAGTTGGCGTCTAAGACTCGCCTCCTTGGTGAACTAGTGGTCGCAGACTTCTTTCGTTGTTCTACTTGCTGCGATATGTTGTCTCTTATGAGCGAAGAGCAGCTTGAGCTGGATGGATTCGTGCTCACCTCGGAAGAAGAAGTTGAACTTACTGAGGCTGAGGCTGAGGCTAAGCCGGTGACCTATACGGGAACCGATTTCGATGTCGAGGGCCTTGTTAGAAGGCTTGGTAGGGGAGATATTGTAATCCCGACTTTTGGCCATGGAGACCCCAGTTTGGAAACTGCGGGTTTTCAGAGGGGATTTGTTTGGAGGAGGCCCCAGATGGATCGCTTCATTGAATCTCTGTTGATGGGCTATCCAATTCCTGGAATCATGCTTGTTGAGCAAACAGACCGGCGCTATCTTGTTCTTGATGGTCAGCAACGGCTGCGCACGATGGCTGCCTTTTACGAAGGAGTTCACGCGGGAAGGGAATTTGTTCTCGATAATGTTGCCGCGGAGTTCAAGGGTCTTAAATACAAGACGCTCAGGCCTGAACAGAGGCGTCAAATGGACAATACTTTCATTCAGGCGACGATTGTCAAAACCGATGGGACCCAGGAATCTCTTGAGGCGATCTATCAAGTCTTCGAGAGGCTAAATTCTGGCGGGACTCAGTTGACGCCCCATGAAATCAGAATAGCGCTCTACCCGGGCATGCTTGTTGATTTCTTGGAGGATCTCAATCAGCTCCCGGCCTGGAGGGGGCTTTATGGTGCCCGGTCGCCGCGTCTTCGCGACCAGGAGTTGATTCTTAGAATTATTGCCTTGTACATCAATATCGATGGCTATTTTAGGCCCCAGAAAAAGTTCCTGAATGAATTTTTGGGGAAGCACAGGAATATGGAGGGCATTGAGGAGGGGGATATTAAATCCAGGTTCCGAAAAATATCGGAAACTCTCCTCAGGGGTCCCGGTAGGGCGGCTCTCCGGTATCAAAGCTCCCAGGTGAACGCTGCTTTGACTGAAGCTATATACGTTGGACTCCTAAGGCGGCTTGAAAACTCTCCCGAGCCGAGCGATGAAGATGTCTATCGTGCGCTAGAGAACTTTAGGGAAAATCGGAATGCGGCAGTTACGATTTCTGGATCCACTGCTACTGAAGAGTATGTAAAGCGAAGGATAGAGTTGGCTAGTGCTGCATTTTTTGAGATTTAGGTGAGTTAGTGGCAAATTCGTGGCCTCCTTATGTTTTGTCAAGTCTCAGGGCCTCCATTGATCAACTTGCCGAATCTATCAGGGAGAGGCCGAGGGAGCGAAGTGTCGATGAGTCGGTATGGCTTGTCAGGTTTTTTGTGGTGCGGACTTGTGGCTATTTGGAGCAGGTGGTTCACGAGACCGTGAAGGCTTATATCGATGCTTGCTCTGGGGGTCCTGTTAGAGAGTTTGCGCATTCTTGGATGGCGCGGAGTAGAAACCCCTCTCCCGACAACATGCTTGGCCTGGTTGGGAGACTTGGGGGGAGCTTTGAGGAGAGTCTTCGCGGGCACCTTGAAAAAGACGATCAGCATCTTCTTCGTGAAATGCATCTCTTGGTCGACAGGAGGCATAAAATAGCGCACGGGCTAAATGAGGGTCTTAATGACCGCAGGGCCTTGCAGTTATACGATAGCGCTATTGAAGTGGCGGACTGGTTTTTTGGCAACTTAAAGCCTCCCAGGTAGTGCTAATGGAAGAATGCTTATATGTAATTCTTCCTGCTCTGTTCCGGCTGTGTTCCGGAGTGGGGCGGGGAACGGCGGGGAACAGTGAGAAGCCGCGCAACCTGTTGGTGCAGGTGGCGCGGCTTCTTCGGGTGTCGGGGCAGGTCAGCGGGAAGCGGCTGGTTGAATCCGGCTTACCGGCCGACTCCCCTCCTTCCGGCCCTCCGGCCCGCGCCGCGCGGCGCGGGCCGGACGTGTCCGCCCCCGTCCCCGCGGGCCTCCGGCCGCCGGTGCGCACGGGGACAGGTGTGTACATCCCCGTGGTGATGGTCGACGGGCGGGGGCACCGATAGATTGGGCGGAGCGCTCCGCCACCGCGACCGCGGCGGCGGGCACCCGCGACCGCCGGGGCCGGTGGCCGCGGGCGACGGCGTCCACGGAATGGGTGACTCTTGTTCGACTCGACCCTCTTCTGGGTGGTCCTCTTCGGCCTGCCGTTCCTGGCGATCGTGGCGATCGTGCTGCTCGCCACCTACCAGGCCTCAGGGGTTCAGGAGGACGGGCGCGACGACGCGCCCGAAGACTCCTCCAGCGGCTGACCCGGGTCGTCCGCAGGGCGCGGCCGCGGCACCGGGTCGGCCACGTCGTGCACACCCTGGACCGGGGTGAACTCCCCGGTCGCGGCGTCCAGCAGGTGCACCCGGGCCGTCTCCAGGTCGTAGTACATCCCGGTCAGCTCCAGCTCCCCGGACTCCACCCGTTCGCGCACCAGGGGGTGCAGCATGAGGTGGGCGAGCTGCTGGCGGACGTTGGCCTGGGCCAGGCGGCGCAGCGCCTCCGCGGTGGGCAGCCCCGCCAGCTCCCCGGCGCGTTCGCCCGCCCGGACCAGGCCGGCGGAACCGTGGGAGAGCCAGCGGCGCATGTGCGAGGTGTCGGTGGAGTCGGGGTCCAGGTGGGCGCCCTCCAGCAGTGCCTTCATCGCCCCGCAGTGGGAGTGCCCGCACACGACGATCGAGGGCACCCGCAGCAGCGCGACCGCGTACTCGACGGCGGCGCCCACCGAGTCGTCGCCGGGGCTGTCCGGGGGCGGCACCAGGTTGCCGACGTTGCGCACCGTGAACAGGTCGCCCGGGCCGCTGGCCGTGATGAGGTTGGGCACCACGCGCGAGTCGGCGCAGGTGATGAACAGGGCGGTGGGGTTCTGCCCGTGGGACAGCCGGCTCATGACCGACCGCATCCGGTCGGCGGTGCTGGCGTGGTACTCGCGCGCCCCCGCCGCGAGCAGCCCGAGGGGGTTCACCTCCTCGGGCCCGGCGCCGCCTCGCATCCCCCAGGGCGCCCACCAGCGGGCCAGGCCCCGCGGCGCGGTCTTGGCGGCCGGGGCCGACCGCAGGGTGCTGCGCTCGTACCAGCGTTCGTGCACCTCGTCGATGTCGACCGAGCCGCCGGTGCGCTCGTGGTCCACGCGCCAGGCGTGGATGGCCTCGAACGCCGCGTGGTCCATGAAGTCCACGTGCAGGTCCAGGTCCACGGCGGCGCCGGCCGGGACGGTGCGCAGCACGTGCGCGAGCCGGGGCACCCCCAGGAACGTCAGGGACCCGTGCACGGTGATGTGGACGCGGCCGCCGCGCTCCTCGGTGGTGACGGTGAGCCGGGTCAGGCGGCGCAGGGACACGACCATGGCCAGCGCGAACCCCAGGAACACCCCTTCCAGCAGCCCCAGCAGCACCACGCCGGACAGGGTCACCAGGTACACCCCGGCCTCGTGGTGGCGGCGCAGGTCGCGCAGGTGGGCCACGGAGACCATCTGCACGCCGATGAACACCAGCAGCGCCGCCAGCGCCGCCATCGGGATCAGCTCGACCACGTGCGCGAACAGGGCGACGAACACCAGGACCCACACCCCGTGCAGGATGGTGAACAGTGGGCTGTGGCCGCCCGCCCGCACACCCGCGGTGCTGCGCACCATCCCCCCGGCGATGGGCAGCCCGCCCAGGGCCCCGCTGACGGCGTTGGCGGCGCCCTGGCCGCACAGCTCGCGGTTGAGCATCACCCGGCGGCCGCTGTGCAGCCGGTCCACGGCGATGGCGGAGAGCAGGGTCTCGACGCTGGCCACCATGGCGACGGTGACCACGGCGAGCATGACGCCGTTCCACTGGCCCGCGGCGGGGAGCGCGGGGCCGATCCAGCCCTGGGAGAGGGAGTCCGTGAGGGAGATCGTCTCGACCTCCCAGCGCCCCAGGGTGGCGATGAGCGTGGCGGCGCCGACCGCGACCAGCGCGGCCGGGACGAGGGCGGGCCGGAACCGCCCGAACCCGGGCAGCCGGGCCCAGCAGAACATCACGGCGATGGTCACGACGCCGACCGCGACGGCCGGCGTGTGGTTGTGGACGATCTGGTCGGGCAGGTCGGTGAGGTTGGCCAGGGCCGAGCTCTGCGGTTCGCCGCCCAGGACGACGTGCAGCTGGGCCAGGGCGATGGTGATCCCGACGCCGGCGAGCATGCCGTGGACGACCGCGGGGGAGACGGCCAGGGCCGCGCGGGCGATCCGGAAGGCGCCCAGGGCGAGCTGGACGAGCCCGGCCAGCAGGGTGATGAGGCAGGTGACCTGCCACCCGTACGTGGCGATGAGGTCGGCCACGATGATGGTCAGGCCGACGGAGGGACCGCTGACCTGGACGGCGGAGCCGCCGACGAGGCCCGCGACGATGCCCCCGACGGCGGCGGCGATGATCCCGGCGGTGAGCGGCGCCCCGGCGGCGACGGCGATGCCGAGGGCCAGGGGGACGGCGACGAGGAAGACGACGAGGGAGGCGCCGACGTCGGCCGCGATCCCCCTGCGGTCGGACCGTGGGGCGGGCTCCTGGTCGGCGGGCGGTGCGGGCGGTGTTCCCTGGGCGTCGTTGCGCAAGGCGGCTCCTGTTCTGTACGGGCGGACGATGCGTAGGCGCACGGGGACTTGAGGCGTCCGGACCGGGGGGCGCGCACGGCGTCCGGCCTTCGAGATGTCTCGAAGGGTGCCGTGTCAGTCACCAACTGTAGTCAATGGGAGTGGCTCTGTGTTACGGGCTGTTGTGGTTTCGGTAACCATTTTCCCGTGTTCACATGAGGCGGTCGCGAATCCGGACAGAACAAAAACCGAGGTGGCGGGCGTGAACCCGCCACCTCGGCGTTGTGAACCCCTGATCGTCCCCCGGCCCGCCCTCAGCGGGGGCCGGGCGCACCGGTCACGTTCGGTGCCCGGTCACCGGAAGCGGCCGTCGCCGTGGCCCTCGTCGTAGCCCCGGTGCTCCTGCTCGCGGCGGTCGTAGGGCGGCGCGCCCCGGTAGGGGTCGGGCGTTCCGCCGCGGTGCCACTCCTCCAGCGGGAGGTAGCCGTCGTACTCCGGCTCCGCCTGCCGCGGCGGGTAGCCGCCGGGCATGCCGTCGTAGCCGTCGCCCGGCCGGCCGCCGAAGGAGGGGGCCGGGCCGGAGGGGGCGTGGCCCGCCCCTGGGCCGCCGAGCAGCGGGTCGGCGCCGGGGGTGCCGGCCGGTGCGCCCGGTCCGAGGGGGCCGCCGTACCCGCCGCCGTAGCCGGGTGCGCCGGAGGGCGCGTCGAACCGGTCGGGCCGCCCCGCCGGGGCCGGGCCGCCATAGCCGGACGGCGTGACGGGGCCGGGGCCCTCTCCCGCGCCCCACAGCGGCTCACTGCCCGAGGGCCGCGCGTGCGTGCCGCTGTCGTAGGGCGACGTGCCGGTGTCGTAGGCGGGGCCGGGGTAGGCGGGGCGGGTGTGGGCGCCGCTGTCGTACTCGGGTCGGCCGTGGGTGCCGGTGTCGTATTCGGGGCGGGTGTAGGACCCGGTGTCGTAGGCGGGGCGGGTGTGTTCGCCGGTCTCGTACTCGGGCCGCCGGGGCGCGCCGTAGTCCGGCCGCGCGTGCGTGCCGCTGTCGTAGGGCGACGTGCCGGTGTCGTAGGAGTGGGTTCCGGTGTCGTAGGCGGGGCCGGGGTAGGCGGGGCGGGTGTGGGCGCCGCTGTCGTACTCGGGTCGGCCGTGGGTGCCGGTGTCGTATTCGGGGCGGGTGTAGGACCCGGTGTCGTAGGCGGGGCGGGCGTGTTCGCCGGTCTCGTACTCGGGCCGCCGGGGCGCGCCGTAGTCCGATCGCGCGTGCGTGCCGCTGTCGTAGGAGGGGCGGTCCGGGAGACCGTGCGCCCCCGGGCCCGCCAGCGGGTCGGGCCGCCCCGGGGCGGGGAGGCCGCCGCCCAGCGGGTCGCCGGACACGCCCGGGCCGGCGCCGTAGCCGCCCGCCGGGCGCTGGTGGGAGCCGGTGTCCAGGCTCGACCAGATCGGCGATCCCACGTCGGAGCCGGAAGAGGGCGCGCGGTACCCGCCGCCCAACGGGTCCGGGTCGTCGAGGCGCCCGCGACCGCCCGTGCCGCCGTCGTAGGGGGACGGGGAGGACGGCGCCGGCGTGTAGGGCGCACCGCCCGGGGCCGCGCCGCCCGCCGACGGCGCGCCCAGCGGGTCGCGCGTCGGGCCGCCGGAGCCCAGGGGGGCGCCGAGCGGGTCGGTGCGGGGCGCGGTCAGCCGGTCGGCCAGGGACGGGGAGTCCGGGGACGGGGTGGTCCGCACGTTCCAGGAACTGGAGCTGAGGGGGTCGTCCTCCCGCGCCGCGGGCGCGGCGGGGGAGGACGGGGCGGGCTCGCGGACGGGCGGCGGCAGCTCGGCGCGCTCGGGGCGCGGCGGCAGGGCCCGTCCGTCGTCGGGCGCCGGAAGGTCGTCGTTGCGGCCCAGGCTGGCCAGCACCGCGAGGTCGGCGGACGGGTCCGAGGCGCCGGTGGCGCGCGGCAGCACCGTGGTGGCCCCGGGGGCGCCGACCGGTTCGTCCTCGTAGTCCTCGTAGTCGTCCTCGTACTCGTACTGCGTCACGCTGGGCGCCCGGTCGTCCCCGCGCTCGTCCCGCTCGTCCCGGTCGTCGCGGCCGCCCCGGTCCCCGCGTTCGTCGTCGTCGCCCAGGCTCGACCAGAAGCCGCCGTCCTCGTCGTCGTCCCAGTCGTCCTCGCGCTTGCCCCGCCGGGGTTTGGGCCTGGGGCGCCGCTCCGCCCGCCCGGCCGGGCGCTGCCCGCGGCCGCGCCCCCGCGGGGCGCCGCGGTCGTCGTCCCCGCCGTCCCCCGGATCCGCGTCGTCCCCGCCGTCCTCGTCGTAGTCGTAGTCGTCCTCGTAGCCGTCGTCGCGCGATCCCAGGTTGAGCGCGCGCATGCCCAGCAGCAGGAGCAGCAGCACGGCCAGCACGACGACGATGGCGATGATGATGACGGTGAGGGTCATGGTTTTCGCATCTACCTTGGGGAGGTCGGCCGCGCGCCCGGATCCCTCCGGGACGGGCCCGGGTGGGGGCCGGTCGGAGCGGGGCGGCGGCCGCCTGGGCCCGCGGAGGGGCGGCCTGCGGAGCGGGAGGGGTGCAGGCGACTCCTGTGCGGTCTCAGGTCAGCGTGCCGCGCGGCGAGTGGACGGATAACGGTCATCTGAAAAGGGGCGGGGGCATGCCCCACTGTATGCGCTGTCGCGCCCTGTGTGCAGAGGGCGATGGGAGCTTCCTCGGGGAATCCGGAAAAGACCGGCCATCCCGGGATACCTGTGGGTGACCCGGGACGGTGCGCACGGGGCGGCCCGGATCACTCCGTGCCGGTGACCAGGGACCCCCGCGCGATCGCGCGGTCGGCGATCGCCTCCAGCGCCGAGGACAGCTCCGCGCCCTCGGGCAGGTCCAGCGGGGCGCTCAGCGCGTACACCGTGAACCGGAAGTTGTGCGGGTCGTCCTCCTCCGGGCACGGCGGCTGGTAGGCGGCCTCGCCCGTGCTGTTCAGCCCCTGGCGGGCGTCCGCGGGCACCGTGTTCTGCCGGAGTTCACCCGACTGCGGGTCCAGGTCGAAGAGCACCCAGAAGACCTCGGCGGCCTCGGGGTCGTCCACCACCACCGCGAGGGACTCCGTGTTCTCGGGCAGTCCCGACCAGCTCAGCGGCGGCGAGTACGACTCGCGCTCGCCGTCCTCGCCCGGCTCGGAGCCGACGCAGGTGAAGGGGTCGGGGAGCGGGCGGCCCTCCTGCATCATCGGGCTGACGACGTTGATGTCGTCGGGCACGTCCCCGTTCTGCCCGGGGGCGAACAGGCCGCAGCCGGTGGTCAGCGTCAACGCCGTCCCCGCCACCAGGGCGCCGGTGAGCGCGCCGGGGGAGGTGCGGGGCGCGCGCCGCGCCCCGGTCGTCCGGAGGGAAGGGAGGGCCGGGAACAATGTGGGACTCCTGCTGGACTCTGGAAAAGCGCGGAACGCCGTAGGGACGGGGCGTACCGCAGGACGGAAGCGGCCGCGGCGCGGCGTCCGGAACGGTCCCGGCGCCGGGCGCGGCGAGGGGCGTGCGCGAGCACCCGCACACGCTCCTCAGCGAACCTTACTGCGGACCCGAGCCGCCCGGGGCGACCCGTCGTGTCCGGCATCGCCCCTGTGGACGACGCCCCCCACCGCCCGCGGGGGGCCATGATGGAGGGGTGCGGTTCTCCATTCTCGGCCCCCTGCTGGTGCACGACGCCTCCGGGGAGCCCGTGACCATCGGCGGTGCCCGGTTGCGCACCCTCCTGGGCCTGCTGCTGCTCCGTCCCGGCCAGTGGGTGGCCGCCGACCACCTGCTCGAGTCCGTGTGGTCGGGCGCCCCGCCGGCCGGGGCGGCCAACGCCCTGCAGGCGCTGGTGTCCCGGCTGCGCCGGGCGCTGGGCGCCGGGGCGGCGGTGGAGGGCGGACCGGAGGGGTACCGGCTGGACGTGGCGCCGGACCGGGTCGACCTGTGCGTGTTCGAGGACCTGGTCCGCGCGGGCCGCGGCCACCGCGCGGCCGGCCGTCCCGGGCCCGCGCTCGCGGACCTGGACCGGGCGCTGGGGCTGTGGCGGGGCCCGGCCCTGGTGGACCTGACCGCCCAGGGGCTGGCCGAGGGCGTCGCCGCGCGCCTGGACCAGACGCACCTGACCGCCCGGGAGGAGCGGCTGGCGGCCCTGCTCGACCTGGGCCGCACCGCCGACGCGGTGGCCGAGGCGGGGGCCCTGGCCGGGATCGAGCCGCACCGGGAGCGGCCGGTGGAGCTGCTGCTGCGCGCCCTGGCGGCGGCCGGGCGCACCGCCGACGCGGTGGCGGCCTACGAGGGCTTCCGCGCCCGGCTGGCCGACGACGTGGGCCTGGACCCCTCCCCGCACCTGGAGGACGTCCACCTGCGCCTGCTCCGCGGGCAGCTGTCCGCCCCCGCGGACCCCGACGGGCCCGTCGGCCCGGGGCCCTCCGGCCGCTGGGGCTCCCCGGCCCCCGCCGGGCGGGGACACCGCGCCGCACCGGAAGCCGACGGTCCCGGTTCCTCGGAGGTTGCCCTCTCCCGCGACCTTCGGACCTCCGCCCCCGCAGACAATGGAGGTGCCCCGCCGGAAGCCGACGGTCCCGGTGCCGGTTCCTCGGAGGGTGCCCTCCCCCGGGGTCTCCGGGCCCCCGCCTCCGCAGGCGGCGGAGCCGCGCCGGAGGCCGACGGTCCCGGTACCGGTTCTTCGGAGTCGGCCCCCTCCCGGGGTCTCCGGGCCTCCGCAGGCGGCGGAGCCGCCGCGCCGGGCGGCGCCGGAACCGGCGGCGGCGCGGCGGGGGCGGTCGGAACGCCGCTGCACCTGCCGGTGCCGCTCACCGGGTTCGTGCCGCGTGCCGAGGTCGGCATCACCGTCGACCTGCTCGCCCACGGCCGCCTGGTCACCCTGACCGGACCGGGCGGGGCGGGCAAGACCCGGCTGGCCGTCGAGGGCGCCGCGGCCTTCGCCGCCGGGCATCCGGACCTGGCGTCCCGGGGCGCCTGGTTCGTCGAACTCGCCCCCCTCACCGACGGCGCCTCGCTGCCCGAGGCCCTCGCCGACACCCTGGGCCTGCGCGAGCACGCCCTCCTCCAGCCCCGCTCCGCCCCGCCCCCGCCGCCCGTCGAGCGCGTCGCCGCGTTCATCGCCGACCACCCCGTGCTCTTGGTCCTGGACAACTGCGAGCACCTCGTCGACGACGCCGCGCGCCTGGCCTCCCTGCTGCTGGAGCGGTGCCCGCGGCTGCGCGTGCTGACCACCTCCCGCGAACCCCTGGGCACCCCCGGCGAGCACCTCCTGCCCGTCCCCTCCCTGCCCCTGCCGGCCGAGGACTCCCGCGCCTCCGAGGCCGCGGCAGCCCCCTCCGTCGTCCTGTTCGCCGAGCGCGCCCGCGCGGTCCGCCCCGGCTTCGCCGTCACCGACGACAACGCCCCCCACGTGGTGCGCATCGTCCGCGCCCTGGACGGCCTGCCGCTGGCCCTGGAGCTGGCGGCCGCCCGCCTGCGCGCGATGACCCCCGCCCAGCTCGCCGCCCGGCTCGACGACCGCTTCCGCCTGCTGGGGGGCGGCGTCCGCCACGCGCCGCGGCACAGCACCCTGCGCGCGGTCGTCGACTGGAGCTGGGAGCTGCTGGACGAGGCCGAACGCCGCCTGCTGCGCCGCCTGTCGGTGTTCGCAGGGGGCACGGACCTGGAATCGGTGGAACACGTCTGCGCCGACCCCGGCACCCCCGGCACGGTCGCCGGCCGCGACGTGTGGACCGTCCTGTTCGCCCTGGTCGACAAGTCCCTGGCGGTCGCCGAGGAGCCGCGCCGGGCCGACGCCCCACCGCGCTACCGGCTGCTGGAGACCGTCCGCGCCTACGCCGCCGAGCGCCTCGCCGACGCCGGGGAGGCCGCGGCCGTCCGCGACGCCCACGCCCACCGCGTCCGCGACCTGTGGAAGGAGGCCGACCCGCTGCTGCGCGGCCCCCGCCAGGCCGAGACGATCGCCCGGCTGCACGACGAGAACGACGGCTTCGCCGCGGCGGTGCGGTGGGCGGCGGAGCGCCGCGACGTCCACCTGGTCCTGGACCTCATCGAGTACTCCCAGTGGTACTGGACCCTGAGCGACTCCTGGGAGCCGCTCGCCCGCTGGGCCGGCCAGGCCCTGGACATGATGGGCGACGCCACGCCCGAGGGGCGCGCCGTGGGCCGCGCCAGCTGCCTGTTCCACCGGGCGGCCGCCACCACGGACTCCCTCGACGACATCCAGGGGCATGTCCGGGCCATCGAGGAGGTGCTCGCGGGGGAGGGCCGCCTCCCGGAGGAGCACCCCCTGCTCGTCTACACCCTCATGTACCGGGCGATGACGGAGGACGGCCGGGGGGAGGCCCGGGACCGGATCGTCCGGGCCCTGGAACAGCCCGACCCGTGGATGCGGGCCATGGTGCGCATGATGCTGTCCCTGGTCGACATGCTCCAGGGCCGCTTCCGGACCTCCCTGGAGCAGGCGGAGACGGCGCTGGCGGAGTTCCGCGCCCTCGGCGACGTCTGGGGGGTGTGCCAGACCCTGGCCCAGGTGGTGGACGCGCACCGCTTCGACGACCTCGAACGCTGCGAGGACATGCTGCGGGAGGCGGTCGCCCTGGCCGAGTCCCACGGGCTGGAGAGCATGGCGACGGTGTTCCGGGTGCGCCGCGTCCAGGTCCTCATCTTCCGGGGGGAGACGGCGGCGGCCCGTGCGGAACTGGACCTGCTGGCGGTGCGGGGGTGCCCCGCCCAGCCGGAGCACGCGGTGCTGGTACTGCTGGCCGAGGCCCAGTGGCAGCGCGAGGTGGGCGAGCTCGCGCGGGCCAGGGAGCTGGTGGAGCGGCTCCGGGTCACGATGGAGACGCTCGGCGGGTTCGCGCCCGCCTACGTCGAGGTCGGGGCGTGCGCGCTGGCGGCGACCATCTCCTGGGACGAGGGCGACCCGGCGCGGGCCCGCCGGGAGGCGGCGAGGTCGTGGTGGGGCGTCATCGGCACCATGGGACCGATCCGGGCGGAGCTGCTCGAGGTCCTGGCGGCCGTGTCGGCGGAGGAGGAGCCGCACCTGGCGGCCCGGCTGGTCGGGTGGGCGTGGGCGCTGCGCGGCGTCCCCGACGACACCGATCCGTACCTGGCGCACACCGTCGCGCGTCTCCGCGACAAGCTCGGCGCCCCGGAGTACGACCGCCTGGTCGAGGAGGCCGCGGCCCCGCCGCCGGACGAGGTGCTCGCCTCCGCCTCCCGGTGGCTGGCGGAGGCCGTCCCGGAGGAGGCCCCGGCCGACCGCCGCTGAGCCCGGGCCCCGGCGGGCCGGGGCGCCCCGGCCCGAGCGGCGGGCGGCGCGCCCCGGACGGTGCTGCCGCCCGGGCACGCGCCCTCCGTCGCGCCCGCGGCCCGGAGGGCGCGGTTCAGGTGCGGCGCCGGTAGGCCCACACCGCGGGTGGGAAGAAGACCGCGGTGATGATCGCCGCCCACACCAGCGTCCAGGTCACCGGCCCGGCGACGTCGCCGCCGATCATCAGCCCGCGCATGGCGTCCACGATGTGCGTCACCGGGTTGTTCGCGGCGATCACCCGCAGCCAGGACGGCATGCTCTCCGGGTCGACGAACGCCGAACTGGCGAACGTCAGCGGGAACATCAGGATCATGCCGAACGCCTGCACGGCCATCGGCGTGCGCACGATCATGCCGACGAAGGCCGACATCCAGCACAGGGCGAACGCGAACAGCAGCACCAGCGCCCCGGCGGCGACCACGCCCACCAGGCCGCCCTCGGGCCGGAAGCCGATGAGCACGCCCACCAGCAGCACCATCACCACCGTGATCGCGTACCGCACCAGGTCGCCCAGGATCGCGCCGATCAGCGGGGCCGACCTCGCGATGGGCAGCGAGCGGAACCGGTCGAAGATCCCCTTCTCCACGTCCTGGCTCAGCGTGAACCCGGTGCCCAGCGTCGCGAAGATGACCGACTGCGCCACGATGCCGGGCATCAGGAAGTCCCGGTAGGCCTGCCAGTCGCCCATGAGCGCCTGTCCGAAGACGAAGACGAACAGGGTCACGAACATGACCGGCTGGAGGATGAGCCCGAAGACCTCCTCGGGGTTGGCCTTGATCTTCAGGATGCTGCGCCAGGCCAGCTGGAGCCCGTTGCGGACGGTGGTCAGCGGCGTGATGTGCCGGGGGACGCGGGGCGCGTCCCCGGTCCGCGCCGACGGCTCCCGTGTCGTCACGGCGCTCATGCGGGCACCTCCTCGGTGTCGCTCTCGGCGGTGTGCCCGGTCAGGGCCAGGAACACCTCGTCAAGGCTGGGTTTGCGCAGGGACAGCTCGGCGACGGCGACCCCCTGCTCGTCCAGGCGGCGCACCACCTCGGGCAGCACGCCCGCGTCGGTGACGGGCACGCTGGCCACCAGGCCGTCCTGGGTGACCGGGGTGCTGGTGACCGCCTCGATGATCTTGGTGGCCAGCGGCAGCCGGCCGGACTCGACGGTGCGCAGCTCCAGGACCTGGCCGCCGGTCCGGTTCTTCAGCTCCTCCGGGGTGCCCCGGCTGATGACCCGGCCGTGGTCGAGCACCAGCAGGTCGTCGGCGAGCCGGTCGGCCTCCTCCAGGTACTGGGTGGTGAGCAGGACGGTGACCCCGTCGCCCACCAGGTCGCGGACCACGTCCCACAGGTCGTTGCGGCTGCGCGGGTCCAGGCCGGTCGTCGGCTCGTCCAGGTACAGCAGGGACGGCCGGCCGACCAGGCTGGCGGCCAGGTCCAGGCGGCGGCGCATGCCGCCCGAGTAGGTCTTGGCGGGACGGCCGCCCGCGTCGGACAGCGCGAACCGCTCCAGCAGCTCGTCCGCCCGGGCCCGGGCGCCGGCCCGGTCGAAGCCCAGCAGCCGGGCGATCAGCGCCAGGTTCTGCACGCCGGTCAGCTCTTCGTCGACGGCGGCGTACTGGCCGGTGAGGCCGATCAGCCGGCGGACCTCGTGCGGCTCGCGCACCACGTCGAACCCGGAGACCTCGGCGTGGCCGGCGTCCGGCTGCAGCAGGGTGGCCAGGATGCGCACCGTCGTGGTCTTGCCGGAGCCGTTCGGGCCCAGGACACCCAGCACGGCCCCCGTCCTGGCGGTCAGGTCCACCCCGTCCAGGGCGCGTTTGCCCTTGAATTCTTTGACCAGGCCCTCCGCGCGTATGGCGTCTGTCATCCCACTCCTCCGTTCGCACGTTCGATGACCAGTCTCGTCGGCGGTTCTGACAGAACGCTGACATGCGGGACCGCACCGCCCACACCCCGCTGACACCGCCGTTCCGCAACCGCTGACACGCAGGGGTTCGCGGCACCGGGGCGACCCTAGACTCGAGTCCGTGAACGACACCCCGACCGACGCCCCACTGGATCCCTCCCCGCCGGAGGCGGAGCCCGCCACCGGACTGCGGCCGCCGGAGCGCAGGGTGAGCAGGCGCGCGATCGGCGTGTGGACGGTGCGCCTGCTGCTGGGCGGCCTGTTCCTCACTGCACTGCTGAGCGCGGGCGCGTGGGCGCTGACCTCCCTCGGATGGAGCTGGCCGCCCGTGTGGGTGCGCGAGTACGCCCCGTTCGTACCCGTCGTCTACGGTGTGTACGCCCTGCTCCGGGTGGCGGTGGTGCCCTCCTGGCGCTACCGGGTGCACCGCTGGGAGGTGACCGAAGACGTCATCTACACGCGCTCGGGGTGGGTGAGCCGGACCTGGCAGCTGGTGCCGGTGAGCCGCCTGCAGACGGTCGACCACACCCAGGGGTGGCTGGAACGCCTCTTCTCCGTGGCGACCCTGGAGGTGCAGACGGCCTCCTACGCGGGTTCGTCGACCATCGAGGGGCTGGACGCCGACGAGGCGCGCGGGCTGAGCGAGGAGCTGGCCGTGCGCGCCGGAACCCTGCGGGACGATGCCACGTGACCGACGGCACCGGTGACGACGACCGGACGACCCCGCACATCCCCGAGCCCCCCGGCCCTGCGCGCCCGGACCCGGACGCGCCCGTTCCCACGGATGCCCGCGCCCCGGAAGGCGCCCCCGAGGAGCCGCTCGTGTCCGACGATGCCCCCGGTTCCGCTGATGCCCCTGGGACGGGAGACGAGGCCGAGGACGCCGAGGGGCTTGTGCCGCCGGAGGCGGAGGGGGCCGGAGGGACGACTGTGCCCCCTGCGGTGTCCGGCTCCGGTGGCGGTGCGACGCACCCGGGGGCGGATGCACCCGGGGGTGTGCCCGGTTCCATGGAGGTTCATGGGGCTGGAGGCGCGGTCGAGGGCGCCGGGGGGCTTGTGCCTCCTGCGGCGGACGCGCTCGGGGTGGAGCGGGCGCGCCGCCTGAGCGCCCGGACCATGGTCGTGGGGCCCGTCAACCAGCTGCGCAGCCTGCTGCTGCCCATCGTCGCGGGCCTGGTCGTGGGCGGGTTCAACCCGTGGGTGCTGGGCGCGACCGGCGCGGGCGTGGTCGCCCTGCTCGTCGGCGGCTTCGTCACCTGGCGGACCACGCGCTACGAGGTGGCCGGGGACCACCTGGAGATCCGCAAGGGCCTGCTGAGCCGGTCCCGGCGCACCATTCCGCTGGAGCGCATCCGGGGCGTGGACGTCACCAGCACGCTCCTGCACCGGATCCTGGGCGTGGCGGTGGTGCGCATCGAGGCGGCGGCCGGGGCCGCCGGCGGCAGCGAGGACGGCAAGCTCGACGCCGTGGACACCGCCGAGGCCGAGCGGCTGCGCCGGGTCCTGCTGCACCGCAAGGCGGTGCTGGTCGGCCGGACCGAAGCGGCCGACGCGGCCCCCGCCGGGGACGGGCAGAGCCCGGCCCCCGGCGACGACGGGCCGGCCGCCGACGAGGGGACCGTCCACTTCGCCATCCCCCGCTCCTGGTACCTGTACGGGGCACTGAGCCTGGGCTACCTGCTCACCCCCTTCGCGGTGCTGTCCGCCCTGTTCGGCGCGGTCCAGCAGACCGCGGGGGAGTGGGCCACGGACGCGTTCATCGACTGGGTGCAGGCCTCCGACCGCAACGGCCTGCTGACGGCGGCCGTCGCGGCCGCCGTGGTGATCGTGTTCCTCATGCCGGTGTTCGCCGTGGTCTCCTACGCCCTCACCCACTGGGGGTTCACCCTGCGCGAGCGCGACGGCTCCCTGGTGGCCGAGCGCGGCCTGTTCACCCGGCGCAGCGTCACCCTGGAGAAGCGGCGCATCCGCGGGTACGAGCTGCTGGACAACCCCCTGGAGCGCCTGCGGGGCGCGGTGCGCCTGCGCGCGATCGTCACCGGTCTGGGCGACACGGCCGGGCGCTCGGTGCTGCTGCCGATCGGCCCGCGGGACCGGGTCGAGGAGGTCGTGGACCACGCCCTGGGCCGCTACACCGGAACGCTGCGCCGCCACCCCCGGGCCGCCCTGGGCCGCCGCCTGCTGCGCTCGGTGGGTCCGCCCGCCCTGGCGCTGGCCCTGGCGGCCGCGTTCGCCCCCGGCTGGATCGCCGCCGTGGCCCTGGTCCTCACGGTCGCCGCGGTGCCCCTGGGCGTGGACCGCTACCGCTCCCTGGGCCACGGGCACGACGGGGAGCGGGTGAGCGTCCGCTCGGGTTCGCTGTCCCGGTCCCAGGCCACGGTGGAGCGGTCGGCGGTGATCGGCTGGACCTGGAGGCAGACCCTGTTCCAGCGCCGTCCCGGCCTGGCCGACCTCCAGGTGACGGTGGGCGCGGGCGCCGGGGGCTACACCGCCACCGACGCCTCCTTCGAGGAGTCGGTGGGCTTCGCCGCCGGGATCACCCCGGACATGGTCCGCCCCTTCCTGGCCGGCCCGCGCCCCTGACCGGGCCGGGCCGTGTCAGCCCGCGTCCAGGACGTGCGGCTCGGGCCGTTCGGCCCAGGACGGCCAGCCGGGGTCGCCGTCGCGGACGAAGCCCACCCAGGCCCGGTGCGTCCGCTGGGCCAGCTCGGCGGGGGCGTCCGGGCCGGTCAGGGCCAGGGCGCCGGGGGTGCCCAGCCGGTCGAACACGAACGGCAGCTCCATGCAGTGCGCCGCGCCCAGGTCCGCGACCGGGCTGCGCCAGGCGAACCCGAACACGTGCGTGGCGGCGCCCCGTGCGGCGCGGGCCCGCGCCACCCGCCGCGCGGGCCGCTCCAGCAGCACCTCGCCGACGAGCGCCCCCGCCAGCATCCCGGTGCTCATCCCGGGGCGGCGCGAGCGCAGCCTGCGCAGCGTCGCCGGGCCCACCCCGAACCGCAGCGCGCCCAGGGCCAGCAGCGGCCACCCCAGGGCGCGGTCGGCGCCGCCGGGGGCCAGCCACAGCCGGTGCTCCTCCAGGGTGGTGCCGATGAGCAGGTCCAGGTGGTCGGCGGCGCCCGCGCGCAACGCGTCGTAGGGGGTGCGCGGTACCAGGTCGCCGTCCACGGCCAGGGAGAACGCGGGGCCGCCCGCGAGCGGGTTCCCCGCCGCCATCGCCCGGTGCTGGGCGGCGACGAGGTCCTCGGGCCCCACCCCGGCGAAGGCGTCCCGGGTGGCGGGGATCCCCAGGTCCTGCGCGATGAGCCGGGTGATCCGCCCGGCCCGGCCGGGGGCGGCGGCGCTCAGCGGCCCGCTCTGGACGATCGCCCGCCGCACCAGCCGCCCGGCCTCGGGGTGCGCGATCAGCGCGGCGGTGGTGCCCGCCCCCGCGGACTGCCCGGCGACGGTGATGCGCCCGGGGTCGCCGCCGAACGCGGCGATCTCCCGCCGCACCCAGCGCAGCGCGGCCAGCTGGTCGGCCAGCCCCAGGTTGAGCGGGGCGTCCTCCAGGACGGAGAACCCCTCCGAGCCCAGCCGGTAGTTGGCGGACACGAACACGATCCCGTCGCGCGCGAAGGCGGTCCCGTCGTAAGCGCTCAGGGAGTTGGCCCCGCGCACCAGCGCCCCGCCGTGGAACCACAGCAGCACCGGCAGCGAACCGGGTTCGGCGCCCCGCGGCGCCCACACGTTGACGTGCAGGCAGTCGTCCCCCCAGGCGTCCACCGACGGCAGGATCTCCCCGACGGCGCCCTCGTAGGGCGCCTGCGGGGCGCCGGGTCCGTACGCGGTGGCGTCGCGCACCCCCTCCCAGGGGGTGACCGGGGCGGGCGCCGAGAAGCGGTGCTCCCCGACGGGCGGTGCCGCGTAGGGGACGCCCAGGTGGCGGACGATCCCCCCGTCGGCGGTGCCGCGCAGCGCCCCGGCTCCGACGTGCGCGGTGGGTCCGTCCGTCATGGCTGGTCTCCTCGGGGGAAGGCGTGGTGCAGGGTGATCGTACGCTCCCCGGCGGGGAACCGGTCCACGCGGCCCGAGGGGTGCGAGAACTCCACCGGCACGGGGGAGTCCACCCGGGCCCGCCCGTTCTCCACGGCGACCTCCACGAACCCGTGCGGGGTGGGCACCCGTCCGGCGATCCTCTCCAGCCGGCCCGGCCGCGGCGCCACCCGCACCGACGCGTACCCCGGCTCGGCGGGCGACACCCCGAGCGTGTGCACGACCAGGTCGCGGGCGGGCGTCGCCGACCACCCGTGCGCGAACGACCCGCCCTCCCAGCACTCGCGCAGCGCGCTCGGGCCGCTCTCCAGCAGGACCGCCCAGTCCCGGTACAGGTCCACCAGGGCGTCGGCCGCGCCCAGTTCGGCCAGCGCGTCGTGCACGACGTAGCGGAAGAACGGCTGGGCGCCGACCACCCGCGCCTCGGTGTCCCAGTCGGGCGCCTCCCGCAGGTGCACGGGGGTGCCGTCGTAGGCGCCGCGCTCGTCGACCCCGTGGTCGGCCAGCGGGCTGCGGGTGAACATCGCGTCCCGGTCCAGCAGCAGGTCCCGCACGCGGTCCCGCCGCCGCGGCGGCACCAGGCGCGCGCACACCGCGGCCGCGGCCGTGTGCTCGCTGACCCCGCGCCCGGGGCCCGCGGGGCCCAGGGTGTCGCGGTAGGCGCCGCGCTCCTCGTCCCAGAACGCCTCGAACCCCTCGGCCAGGCGCGCGTGGGCGTCCCGCGCCCACAGGGCCCGCCCGGGGTCTCCCGACCAGGCGGCCATCTCGGCGAAGTCCGCGAGGGCCCGGCCCCACAGGGCGTTGAGCGCGGCCGAGCACCCGGCCACCTGGACGGGGGACCAGTCGATCAGCACCCATCCGGGCACGTCGTGCAGCAGGCCGTCCGGGCGCGCGTGCCGCGCGAACCAGCGCAGCACCCCCTCGGCGGTGCCGAGCAGCTCCGCGACCGCCTCCCGGTCGCCGGTGTACCGGTACAGCAGGTGCACCGACCGGATCCAGTGCAGCGCCCAGTCGGGGATGGGCGGCACCCCGTCGCGGGCGAAGTCGCCGGCGACGACCATGGGGAGCATGCCGTCGGGGCGCGCCCGGGCGAGCAGCCGGGGGTTCCACACGGCCAGCGACCAGTCGGGCGAGGTCGCCAGGTCCACCGCCTGGTGCACGACGGCGTCGCCGACCCAGGCGCGCGACTCCCGGGTGGGGCAGTCGAGGTAGGCGTCCTGCGCCGTGAGGTCGACGGTGCGCAGCGCCACCGCGAACAGGTGCTCCAGGAAGGGGTCGGAGCACTCGAACCCGGCCCCCGCGGGGCGCGGGCGCAGGGCCTCGCGGACGGCCACCGCCACCTCCACGTCGGGGCCGTCCACGGACAGCACCAGGTACCGGCCGCCGGAGGGGTCCGAGGCGGTGAACCGGGTGCGGCCGTTCCGGGTGCGGATCCGGAACGGCGCGGCCGAGCCGAGGGCCACCGGTGTGACGGCCTCCACCAGGGCGCCGGTGACCGTGCGGCCCGCGGGCCCGTCCAGGGTCAGCCGGGTGCGCCCGGACACGATCCGGCCCAGGTCGAACACGGCCAGCGCCCGCCCCCCGGGCCGGTCGGGGCGGGCCGGGGTCCCGTCCTCCAGTACGGCCGCGTCGGCCGCCAGCGCGGTGTGCACGTCGGGGTCGGCGCCGGGGGGCAGCGCGTACCACAGGGGCGGCCCGACCGGGGCGTGCCGGGTGACCGCCGGGGGCGGCAGCGGATGGGGCAGGAGCACCCCGTACGGGTGCCCGCCCGGCCGGGTGCGCCCGCGCGGACCGGTGACGGCGTGCGCGGCCTGCACCGTCGCCGGGGCCCAGCCGGTGTCGTCGAACCCGGCCCCGGTCCACCCCGGGTCCAGCAGGCGCGCGTCGAACGCCTCGGGGATCTGGGAGTTCAGCAGCCCCATGGGGCGGCACCGCTCCCAGGCGTCGCCCTCCCGGACCCGCCAGTGGGGGCCGCTGGCCGCCGCCACGGAGCCGTCCACCTCCACCTCCGCCACCAGCGAGCCGCCGCCCTGGGTGAACGTGGGCGGGGTCGGCTCCCACCACGGCGTCGGATGGCCGTAGAACCGGGCCGCCACGGCCAGCACGTTCTCCCCCTCCACCAGCGCGCCGGCCAGGTCGTGGACGGAGTAGTACAGGGTGCCGGGCCCGTGGCGGACGGGGCCGTCGCCGACCTCCACCCCGTTCAGGTAGGCGGTGTAGCGCGAGTCCGCCGTGATGAACAGGCGTGCCCCGCGTACGGGTCCGGCCACGCGGAAGACGGTCCGGAACAGGACCCGGTGGTCGAACCGGCCGGGGTCGTGCCTTCCGAACGGGTTGTCGGGGCCCGGCGGGGCCAGCGCGGGCCGGTCCGACCAGATCCATTCCGCGGTCCATGCCCGGGGCTCGGCGCGGAAGCCGGGAGGGGCGGCCCCGGTCGGGGCGGCGGCGGGTGCGTGCACGGCGTTCTCCTCTCGTGTCGGTGCGTCGGACGCCCGGGGGTTCACGGCGTCCCGTTCGCGGCGCGGTCCGCGGACAGGGACCGGCGCCGGGCCAGCGCGCTCATCGCCTCCACGGCCATGGCGCGGTCGACGGGGTAGGCCAGCAGCACCAGGCCGCCCAACAGCAGCAGGCCCCCGGGCAGCAGCGACTGGGTCAGGTGCAGGCCGCTCAGTGCCGCCTCGGTCTGCTCCCGGCCGGCCCGGTACCCGGAGAAGGCCAGGGAGTAGGCCGTCAGCGCGCCGCCGATGCCGCCCCCGGCCTTGGCCGCGAACGACGACAGCGAGGCCAGCGCCGCCTCGGCCCGAAAGCCCGTGCGCCACTCGGTGACGTCGGTCAGTTCGGCCACCAGCACGTAGTTCAGCGCCACCGCTCCGCCCGCGCCCAGGCCCGCCACCGCGAACCCCGCCAGGTAGTAGGCCCCGGGCATCCCCGGGGCCAGGGCGATCGTGGCGAACCCGCCGACGGCCACGGCGGCGCTCACGAGGTAGCCGTTGCGGGGGCCCAGCCGGCCGGCCAGGACCGGGCCCGCGATGCTGCCCGCCATCATCGGCCCGATCATCACCACGGCCGCCGCGCTCACCAGCGCCGCCGAGCCCGCGTAGTAGGTGAAGAAGAACGGCATGCAGGCGAGCATCGCGGCGCTGGCCGCCGACACCGCCACCTTGGCGACGAGCAGCAGCGGCACCGCGCGTCCGGTGAGGAACATCCGGCCGAGGTCGCGCGGCCCGTACCGCTCCTCCCGCACCGGCCGCACGCGTTCGCGCACCCCGGCGGCCGACACCGCCATGAGCAGGGCCGAGCCCGCCGCCACGAGCACCGCGAACGAGCCCCACCCGGCGGTGCCGCCGCCCAGGGCGTCCACGGCCGGCAGCACGGCGGCGGTGACCGCCCCGGCCCCGAACAGGTAGGTCAGCCCCTTGATCCCGGCCAGGCGGGCGCGGTCGCGCGGCACGTCGGTCATGGCGGGGAGCAGGGCGTTGAGGGGCACGTCCATGAAGTCGAACGCCAGTCCCCACACCAGGTAGGCGACCCACACCGCGACCAGCGGGTCCGGGGCCAGCGCGGGGGCCAGGAACAGAGCCGCGAAGCTCGCGGCGGCCAGCAGCGACCCGACCAGCAGGTACGGGCGGAACCGGCCGTAGCGGGTGGCGGGCAGGTGGTCCACGACGTAGCCCATGACCGGGTCGGTGGCGGCGTCCACGAGCCGGGCCACCAGCAGCAGCGTGCCGACCGCGGCCGGGGCCAGCCCGACGCCGTCGGTCAGGTACAGCAGCAGGAACGAGCCGATCACCGTGCTCGGCACGATGTCGCCCAGGTTCCCGGCCAGGTAGCTGGCGCGCTCGGCCAGGGAGGTCGACCCGGGGGCCCCGGGCGCGGGGGTGGTGGCCATGGGACCGCCTTTGGGAGAAGGGACACGGCGGAGGCCGGTTCGTGACGCGCACGGGACCCGCCCGTGCCCTAGGCTCGGGCGCGGCCGGCGACAACGGCCTCCACCACCACATTCGTCCCGTTCGGGGGCCCGGTGGAAGTGGACAGGGACCAGGAAGGGGAGGCGAGGGATTGTGACCCGTCATAAATCCGGGGGCGTACCGATGATCGGCGGGCGCCCGGCGCACACCTGGATCGCCCCCGGCGACCCCGCGCTGGTCGACGAGGTCATCGCGTCCTTCACCGCCACCAACCCCGACCACCACGGCGGCGGCGCGCGGTCCCTCGCCCCCGACATCCGCTGGGTGGTCGAGCACAACCTGCGCCTGTGCGTCTCCGTGCTGCGCCGTGCCGACGGGGAGGCCGGGGACACCCTCGGCCCCGACGACGCCGAACTGCTGGCCGCCTCGGCGGCCCGCCGCGCGGCCGAGGGCGCGAGCCTGGAGTCCCTGCTGGACGCCTACCACCGGGGATTCTCCGCCGTCTGGGACCGCCTGCACACCCGTGCCGGCCCCGGCGACCTCGACGCGCTCGCCCGGGTGGCCGCCCTGTTCATCGCCCACCTGGGCCGGATCACCACCGTGGTCGCCCGCGGCTACCTGGACGAGCGCGAGCACATCTCGGGCGATGAGCAGGGCGCCCGCTTCGCCCTCTACTCGGCCCTGGTCTCGGGCGCCGACCCCGGCACGGCCGCCCGCCGGGCCGGGGTGCCGCTGCCCGACTCCTACCTGGTGCTGAGCCTGTCCCCGACGGCTCCCCCGGCACAGGAGCGGGGGGTGAGCGAGGAGGTGGCGCGCCGCCGCCGGGCCCACCGCCTGCGGCGGGAGCTGGAGGCCTACGCAGACGGCCCGGTGCTGGCCCTGCTGGGCGGGGGCGGCGGGACGGCGCTGGTGCCGCTGCCCGCCGACGCGGACGGCGCCCCCGGGGCGGCGGAACTGGTCGCCCGGCTGGGCGGGGCCGCGGGGGCGCCGGTCACCGCGGGCGGGGCGGTCGGCCCGCCGGAACGGGTGCCCGACCTGCTGGCGCTGGCCGACGAGCTGCAGTCCCTGGCCCGCGCGCTGGACCGGCCCGCGGGGCTGTACATGCTCGACGACCTGCTGTTCGAGTACCAGGCGACCCGGCCGGGCGCGGCCCGCGCCCTGCTGGCGGCGCTGCTGGACCCCCTGGCCGGGCACCCGGACCTGTACCGGACCCTGGAGGAGTACCTGGGGTCGGACGGGGACCGGCGGGGGACCGCGGCGCGGCTGCACGTCCACCCCAACACCGTGGACTACCGCCTGGGGCGCGCGGCCGCGCTGCTGGGCCTGGACCTGTCCCGGGAGTCCCACCGGTCGCTGGCGGCCATGGCCCTGGCGGCCCGCCGCGTGGACGCGTCCCGCTGACACGCGGAACGGGGGCGTCCGCCGCGGCGGACGCCCCCGTGGGAAGCGGTGCGGGACCCCGGAGGGTCAGTCGTCCTTCTTGGCCCCGAACATGATCTCGTCCCAGGACGGCACCGAGGCGCGGCGCCCGCGCCCCTTGCGCTTGGGCGCGGGCCGGTCCCCGCCCGCCGCGGCGGCCGGGAGCGGCGCCGAGGGCGCGGCCGGGGACGGGTCGGCGGCCCGGCGCGGGGTCCCGGTGTCGTTGAGGTCGATGGTGGCCCGGCGCCGGCGCGGCGCGGGCTGGCTCAGGGGCGCCGCGGGCGGCACCTGGTCGGCGGCGGCCGACCAGGCCGGGCGCTCCCGGCGGTCGGGCCGCTCCTCCGCAGCGGGCGCGGCGCGCGGCCGCTCGGCCGGGAGCGGTTCGGGGCGCGGCTCGGGACGGGACGGCTCCGGGCGCGCGACCGGCGCGGCGGCCGGACCGCCGTACGGCTCGCCCTCCTCCTCGAACACCGGGGAGGCAGGCCGGGCGGGCCCGTCGGCCGGGGCCGTGTGCGGGGCGCGCGGCCCGGTGTCCGGGCGCCCGTGCCCGGGGTACTCCTCGCGCCCGTGCCCCGCGGGCTCCTCGTAGCGGGGGGCGGTGCGCTCCCCGTACCCGTCCCGGCGGACGGTCTCCTCGCGGCCCTCGCGGTCCTCGTGCTCGTCGCGGTACGCGGGGCGCCCGGTCCGCTCCGGGGCCCGTACGCCCGCCTCGGCTTCGCGGTAGGCCGGGCGCCCGTCCTGCTCGGCCTCCCGGTACGCCGGCCGCCCGTCGTGCTCGGAGGCGCGCTCGAACCGCTCCGCGTCCCGGGTCGCGGGCCGCTGCGGCCGTGCGGGCGGGGCGTCGTACCCGCGGTGCCCGCGCGGCTCCTCGGTCCACCGGTTCGCCGGCTCCTCGCGCCGCTCGCCGGTCCGCCGGCCCGCGCCGTCCTCCTCGCCGCGCGGCACGGACGGCCGCAGCGGGTCGTCCAGCGGGCCGTCGGCGCGCCGCGCTCCGCCGACCCGTTCGGGGGCGGGGCGCACGGAGGGGCGCGGCGCCTCGGACTCGGAGCGCCGGGGGGCGAAAGGGGTCACGTTCGCGGTGGGGGAGGGAGCGGGCTCTGACGAGGAGAACCGGGCGGCCTCCTCGTCGGCGGGGGTGACGGTGTTGTGTCTGGGCTCGTACAGCCAGTGGGCGACGCGTTCCTCGCCGCCGTCGAGGAAGACGAGCTTGAGCTGCCAGGTGCGGTCCTCGCGCTTCCAGGAGTCCCACACCGCGTCGCCGGTCTCCAGCTGGTGGGCCCCGATCCGGCGGGTGACCAGCTCCTCCAGGTTCCCCGCGGGCGCGGCCTCGCCGGCGATGCGCACCGCGGCGCGCTGGGCCTGCTGCGCGATGTACTCCCGTTCCTGGAGGACCGGGCCCTCGAACCAGCGCACCCGTTCGATGGGGATGCCGGAGATCTCGGAGATGGCCTCCGCGGTCTCGCCGGACCGGATGCGGGCCTGGATTTCCTTGGGGCGCAACGGATTCTCCACTTCGATCTCGTACTGGCCGAGCCGGGAGAACTGGCCGCGTACTGCGGCGCGGAGGCGGTCGTCGACAGGGAGCATGAAACGGGTTCCACGGCCGGTGCTGGCCAGCACCAGATAGGTGCCGTCCTCACTCACGGCCACGAGGCGAAGCTCGTGCATCGCCCTCCCTTTCGCGTCCCGTCGAGGACAGGTCCTGGGACCGACCCCCGCGTTCTCCAAGTCTGGTCGGCCGACAACGGTTCGGCCACTACCGCGCCCGGCGCGCCCGAACATGTGTGCCCGCCTCCCGATCCGCGACGCGTATCGCCACGGTGGGAGCGCCCCGGGCCGTCCCCGGGGTCCTCACGGTCGCTTCCTTTGCCAATCTTGGCACGCTGACCCTTCCACGACCGGGAGCTGTCACGGGCGAATGTCGCGGTTCCCGTGCGAAGGCTCCGCCGTGATGGTATCCCGCGCCCCCCGAATCGCCCCAGGTCCGGGAAAAACTCCGATCTCGGTCGCTTCGTCGGGGAGGGGGATCCTCTCGGACGCAACTCGACACGCCGATGGGTGCCGAAGAGTGATGCATCTTCATTGATGGCGTTATCGGAACCCTGCCGCCCTTAGTCTGAGTTATCCGTACATGAGTCGTATGTGAACTTTGGGGCGTCTGGGGCCACATGCCCGACACACGCCCATCCCGGAGCGCGGCGCGCCGTCTCGCGCGCCCTCCGGACGGGACGGAGCACGAAGGGGGACGGCCGCATGGGGAGGGCCGAGCACCGTGGGGAACGGGACGCGGAAGAAGGTGAGGAGGCCGGGAAGAAGCGCATCGACCTGAGCCTGTCCCAGGTCGTCGGGGCGGGCGTGGCCACCCTCGCCGCCGCCACCGCCGCCTCCTACCTCAACGTCTACGGGACGGTCGTCGGGGCGGCCGTCATGGCCACCCTGAGCACGGTGGTCAGCCCCTTCCTTCAGGACTGGTTCTCGCGCGGGGGCGACCAGGCGCGGCAGTTCGCCGAGAAGGCCGTCGGCCACACCGAGCCGGCGGGAACAGGTTCTCGCCGCGCCGGCTCCCACCCCCTGGACCCGCCGGGCACCGGCCCGGTGCCCGGGGTGCCGCCGACAGGGCCGATCCCCGGCCTGCCGGAGGAGCCCGACGCCACCCGCACCATGGCCCTGCCCGTGCGGGGGACCGACGCCACGGTGCGCATGCCCGTCGTCCCCGGCATCCCCGGGCACCCGGAGGACCCCTACGGCGCCCGGGAACAGGAGGAGCAGGAGCCGGCCCGGCGCGGATGGCGCGCCTACGCGGTGCCCGCCGCCGTCGTGTTCGGCCTGGTGATGCTCGTCATCCTGCTGTTCGAGCTGTTCACCGGGCGCTCCCTGACCGCGTGGACGCAGGGGCAGGACGAGCACACCTCGCCCACGCTGCTCGGCGGCGGCAGCTCCGCGCCCCGGGTCCCGGAGGACGAGGGGACCGGTGACGCACCCGCAGGCCAGGAGGACCGGGGGCAGGACGGGCAGGACGGCACGGGGGAGCAGTCCCGGGACCCCGCGGAGGGGTCCTCCACCCCCGACCCCACCGCCCCGGCCACCGAGCCGCCCACGGATGGCGGCGACGGGGGCACCGACCCTGTCGACCCGGGCGACGGCGCCACCACCGACCCGGGGGACGGCCAGACCGACCCCGGCGCCGGGGGCGGGGGACCGGGCACCGGCGGTACCCAGGAACCGGGCGGCACGGGGGGCACGGGCGGAACCGGTTCCCTCGGCGGCTCGGGCGGGACCGGGGACGCCGTCCCCGAGGCCCCCGCGGGCTGACCCGGACACCGCTGCGGGCCCCGTCGCCGACGGGGCCCGCAGCGGCGCCGGAACCCGGTCCGGTCCGCGCCGGTCAGCCGAAGACGCGGTCCAGGTAGTCGTTGCCGAACCGCCGCAGCGGGTCCACCCGGTCGCGCACCGCCAGGGCGTCGCCCAGGCGCGGGTACACCGCCTCCAGGTAGGAGCGGTCGCGGGTGTGCATCTTGCCCCAGTGGGGCCGGCCGCCCACCGAGGTGAACACCGCCTCCAGGTCGGCGAAGTACGCCTCGTACGGCGTCCCCTTGTACATGTGCACCGCCACGTAGGCGCTGTCGCGCCCGTAGGCCGTCGACAGCCACACGTCGTCGGCCGGGGCGAACCGCACCTCCACCGGGAAGCTCACCCGGTGGTCGCCCGCGTCCACGATCCGGCGCGCCTCGCGCAGCACGTCCACCAGGTGCTCGGCGGGGATCGCGTACTCCATCTCCACGAACCGCACGTCCCGCACGGACGTGAACACCTTGTGCGACACGTCGGTGTAGGAGCGGGCGGACAGCGCCCGCGAGCTGACCTGGTTCACGGCCGGGACCGCGCCGGGGAAGCGGCGGCACACCCGGTTGACGCCCTCGAACAGGGTGTTGGACAGGAAGTCGTCGTCCAGCCACTCCTTGAACCGCGACAGCGGCCGCGCCGGACCGTCGGTGATGTTGTTGCGCTTGGTGTTGGTGTTGCCGGTGTGGGGGAACCAGTAGAACTCGAAGTGGTCGTTGCCGGCCCGCAGCTCCGGCAGCCGCTCCAGCACCTCGTCCAGGGGCATGGGCTCCTCCCGCGCGTGCAGCAGGAACGCCGGGCGCACCGCCATCGTCAGCGCCGTCACCACGCCGAACGCGCCCAGGCCCACCCGGGCGGCGTGGAACAGCTCGGGCTCGCGCTCCGCCGAGCACTCCACCACGGAGCCGTCGGCGAGCACGATCTCCAGGCCGACCACCTGGCTCGCCAGCCCGCCCGCGTCCCGGCCGGTGCCGTGCGTGCCGGTCTGCACCGCTCCGGCCACCGTCTGCACCGCGATGTCGCCCATGTTGGCGAGCGCCACCCCGTGCGCCGCCAGTGCGTCGTTGAAGTCGCACAGGGGCAGCCCGGCCTCGACCGTGGCGGTGCCCGCGGCCGGATCGACCGAGCGCACCCCCGTCAGCGAGGTGGGGGAGAGCAGGAGCCCGTCGGTGACGGCCACGTCGGTGAAGGAGTGCCCCGACCCGACCATGCGGACCCGCAGGCCCTCCTGCGCGGCGGAGGCCACGGCCGCCGCGACCTCGGCGGTGCTGTTGGGGGAGGCCGTCCGCTTGGGACGGGCCCGGTAGGTGTCCGCCCATGTGTGCCACAACACATCTGTCATGCCAGGGGACATTACTCGCCGGTCACTTGTCTGGCCAGGGGGAGAACGGGCCGAAAGGTCCTGGTCGGGGGAGTCCGACGCCACAGGCCCGCTGACCGGGGGGTGAGGCCCAGGGGTCCGGAGGAGCTGGTTTCATGAAGTGCATGAGGCCTTACGACGCGTTTCTGCTGATCTCCTTCGGCGGCCCGGAGGGCGAGGACGAGGTCATCCCGTTCCTGGAGAACGTCACGCGCGGACGCAACATCCCGCGTGAGCGGCTCGCGGAGGTCGGTGAGCACTACTTCCTCTTCGGAGGGGTGAGCCCGATCAACCAACAGTGCCGCGACCTCCTCGCCGCCGTCACCGACGGGTTCGCCGCCGACGGCATCGACCTGCCGATCTACTGGGGCAACCGGTTCTGGGCCCCGATGCTCGCCGACACCCTGGAGCGGATGCGGGACGACGGGGTGCGGCGCGTACTGGCGCTGCCCACCTCCGCCTACTGCAACTGGTCGAGCCGCACCGCCTACCTGGAGGACATCGACCGCGCCCGCGCCGCACTGGGCGAGGACGCACCCGAGGTCGACCTCATCCGCCCCTTCTACGACCACCCCGGGTTCGTCGAGCCGTTGGTCGAGCACACCCGCGCCGCCCTGGACGCGCTGCCCGCACAGCAGCGCGAGGGCGCCCACCTGCTGTTCTCCGCGCACTCCATCCCCACCAAGATGGCCGAGGAGAGCGGCGGCCCCGAGCTGGGCTTCGGCCCCGAGGGCGCCTACGGCTCCCAGCTCGCGAAGGTGGCCCGCCTGGTCGTGGACCGCCTCGACCGCGAGTACCCCTTCGAGGTCGTCTACCAGAGCCGCAGCGGCCCTCCCAGCCAGCCCTGGCTGGAGCCCGACGTCAACGACCGCATGGAGGAGCTCGCCCGCGAGGGGGTGCCCGCCGTCGTCGTCGTCCCGCACGGGTTCGTCTCCGACCACATGGAGGTCAAGTTCGACCTCGACGTGGAGGCCCGGCAGACCGCCGAGAAGCTGGGCATCGGGTACGAGCGCGCGCTCAGCCCCGGCACCCACCCGGCGTTCGTCGCCATGGTCTCGGACCTGGTCCGCGAGTACACCGAGGGCCGCGAACCGCAGCGCCTGAGCACGGTGCCCCGGTGCGCGGGCTGCCACTGCCGCGACTGACCCCCGGGGGCCCCGGACGCCACACGGGGCCCCTCCGTAAACGCTGCTGACACCGGATGCGGATAAGGTGCGGGGAAGATCACGAATCCTCCCCTCTCAGGAGTAACTGCCTTGGTCCGTTCCTGGTACGAACTGCCGGAATACGTCCGACTGAAGCGGGTCAACGGGCTGCGCCTGTCCCCCGACGGAACCCGTCTGGTCGCCCCCGTCAGCGGTATCGCACCCGATGCCAAGACCTTCCACAGCGCCCTGTGGGAGATCGACGTCCGCCCCGAGGCCGAGGGCGGGACCGCCCCGCACCGCCTCACCCGCAGCGCCAAGGGCGAGAGCTCGGCGGGCTTCCTGCCCGACGGCTCGGTCCTGTTCACCAGCGCCCGACCCGACCCCGACGCCGAACCGGAGGAGAAGCCCAAGGCCGCCCTGTGGCTGCTGCCGGCCGGAGGCGGCGAGGCCCGCCGCGTGGCCTCCCGGCCCGGCGGCATCGGCGCCTTCACCGTCGCCCGGGACGCGGGCCTGATCGCCTTCGCCTCGGCGACCCTGCCCGGGAGCCAGGACGGGGAGGACGAGGCGGAGGCGCGCAAGGCCCGTGCGGACGCGGGTGTCACCGCGATCCTGCACGAGTCCCTCCCCGTCCGCTACTGGGACCACGACCTGGGGCCCGACCACCCGCGCTACTTCGCCGCGACCCCGCCCGCAGGGCCCGAGGACGGCCTCGGCGAGCCCCGCGACCTCACCCCGGACGCGGGCAAGGCCCTGATCAACGCCCAGGGCTCCCTCACCCCGGACGGCACGGCCCTCATCACCACGTGGGACGTGCCCGTCGGCAAGGGAGGACACCGCAGCGTCCTGGTCTCCGTCGACACCGCCACCGGCGAGCGCACCACCCTCCTCAGCCGGGAGGGGTACGACCTGGGCTCCCCGCTGGTCTCCCCGGACGGCCGCCGCGTCGCCTACTCGCTCGGCTTCGAGGGCGACTACGACGGCGAGCCCCGCGACTACCAGCTGTGGGTACTGGACCGCGAGACCGGCGAGACCTCCCCGGTCCACCCGGGCCTGGAGCTGTGGGCCCGGGACTTCGCCTGGTCGGCCGACTCCGGGTCGCTGTTCATCGCCGCCGACGAGAACGGCCGCCGCCCGGTCTTCCGCGCCGACCTGGGCTCGGGCGAGGTGGTCCGCATCACCGGCGACGACGGCGCCTACAGCGAGCTCAACCCGTCCCCGGACGGCCGGTACGTGTACGCGCTGCGCGACGCCTGGGACGCCCCGCCCGCGCCGGTGCGCCTGGACGCCGCCGCCGTCGACGGCGGGCCCGCGTACCTGCGCACGCCGGGCTCGGAGCTCACCATGCCGGGCACCCTCACCGAGATCGAGACGACCGCCGACGACGGCACCCGGATCCGCTCCTGGCTGGTCCTGCCCGAGGAGGCGTCCGCCGACGCCCCGGCCCCGCTGGTGCTGTGGGTGCACGGCGGCCCGTACATGAGCTTCAACGGCTGGTCGTGGCGGTGGAACCCGTGGATCCTCGCGGCCCGCGGCTACGCCGTCCTGCTCCCGGACCCGGCCCTGTCCACCGGGTACGGCCAGGACATGCTGCGCCGCGCCTGGGGCAAGTGGGGGCCGCGCGTGTTCGCGGACGTCATGGCGATCACCGACGCCGCCGAGGCCCGCGAGGACATCGACGCCGAGCGCACCGCCATGATGGGCGGCTCCTTCGGCGGCTACATGGCCAACTGGATCGCGGGGCACACCGACCGCTTCAAGGCCATCGTCTCCCACGCCTCCCTGTGGGGCCTGGACGGCTTCAACGCCACCACCGACTACCCGCCGGTGTGGGAGCACGAGTTCGGCACCCCGCTGGAGCAGCCGGAGCGCTACCTGCTCAACTCGCCGCACCTGCACGCGCCGAACATCACCACGCCGATGCTGGTGATCCACGGGGACAAGGACTACCGCGTCCCCATCGGCGAGGGGCTGCGCCTGTGGCGCGACCTCCAGCTGTACGGGGTGGAGTCCAAGTTCCTGTACTTCCCGGACGAGAACCACTGGATCCTCACGCCGGGCAACGCGCAGGTCTGGTACGAGACGGTCTTCGCGTTCCTCGACCACCACGTCCACGGCAAGGAATGGGCCAGGCCCGAGCACCTCTGACCGACCCCCGGGCGGCCGGCCCACCCCGGCCGCCCGGCCCCTCAGGGGCGCCAGACGTACCGCACGTCGGGTTCGCGCTCCTCGTTGCGCGATCCGTCGGTCTCCTCCGCGGCCGTGAAGCCGTGCCTCTCGTAGAAGCGCCGCGCGGGCCCGTTGACCCGGAACGTCCACAGCTCCAGGCCCCCGGGGCGGCGCCGCTGCGCCAGGCGCACCAGCCGGTCGCCCAGGCCCCGGCCCCGCCACTCGGGGTCCAGGTAGAGCTGGTCCAGCGCGTCGCCGTCCAGGACCAGGAGCCCCACGACCCGCTCGTCCGCGGTGCAGACCCAGCACTCCCGCCCGGGCACCACCACCTGCGCGAACCAGGCGCGTACCGCGTCGTCCCCGTGCGCGCGGCGCACCGTGGGCAGGGCCGCGGCGAAGGAGCGCAGCCACACCCCCGCCATGGCCTCCGCGTCGGCGGCCCCCGCACGCCTCAGCACCACCCCGCCGCTCATACCGCGCTCCGAGCGGTGCCGGGAGCGCCGAGCACGAAGGACAGCCCCTCGGCGGAGCGCAGGCGGGCCACGCCGTCCTCCCGCACGACCGAGCCGCCCCGTTCGCGGGCGGGGCCGGCCAGGGCCGCGGGGTCCCGATCGGCGAGCACGAGTTCCCAGGCGGGCGCGGCGTCCCCGCGCGCGATCGACGCCCCGCGCGGCACCCCGCCCAGGACGCGGGTGTAGAAGTCCGCCGCCCGCTCCGGCTCGGCGCAGGTGAGCAGCATGTTCCGGGGCCGGGTCCACCCCCGGAAGGAGCGTCCCTCCCACAGGGACACCGCCGCGCCCACGGGGTCCACCAGCGTGGCCACGCGCCCCAGGCCGCCCGCGTCGAACGGCTCGACGACCACCCGCGCCCCCGCGGCCTCGGCCGCCGCCGTGCGCCCGTCGGCGTCGTCGACCGCCACGTAGTAGGCGACGTGGGCGGGCAGGCCCGGCGGGTACGGCGGCCGGGACAGGTCGCTCACACCGCCGATCCGCACCCCCTCCGCGTACACCGACGTCGCCCGGCGGGGGTCCTCCCGGGCCACGGCGCACTCCCAGCCGAGCAGGGCCGCGAGGAACCCCGCCGTCGCCCCGACGTCGTGCGTCTTGAGATCCATCCAGCAGAACATCGCGGTCCCGTCCCCTCGGTCGTCCGGACCGTCCTACCGACGGCGGCGGCGCCGGGGCAACCGGTTTTCCGCGGCCCCCGGGACCGCCCGCACGCGGCGTTCGGCGGAGTCCGCCCGGGCGGCGTAGAGTGCGGACCGACCCACAGCCGAATGCGGAGAGCGGAGCAGTGACCGGTATCCACACCACACCCGACCCGAGGGCCCTGCGCGACCTGGCCGTGCGGGTGGCGACCGAGGCGGGCGGGCTCGCGGCCGAGGGGCAGGCGGGAGTCACCGTGCTCGACACCAAGTCGAGCCCCACCGACGTCGTCACGAAGATGGACCGGGCCACCGAGGAGCTCATCCGCTCCCGGCTGCTGGCGGTCCGCCCCGACGACGCGATCCTGGGCGAGGAGGGCGGTGAGGCGGGCGGCGACGGCGGCAGCGGGGTGCGCTGGGTGGTCGACCCCATCGACGGCACCGTCAACTACCTGTACGGACAGCCCGACTGGGGTGTGGCCATCGCCGCCGAGGTCGACGGCGTGGTGGTCGCGGCCGCGGTGAACGTGCCGCGGCGCGGCGAGCTGTACGAGGCCGTGCTGGGCGAGGGCTCGCGGTGCAACGGCGAACCGCTCCAGGCCCCGCCGGCGGTCCCCCTGGAACAGGCGCTGGTGGCCACCGGCTTCGGCTACTTCCCCGAGCGCCGCGTGCAGCAGGCGCGCGTGCTGGTGGAGGTCGTCCCGCACATCCGCGACATCCGCCGCGGCGGCTCGGCCGCCGTCGACCTCACCGGGCTGGCGGCGGGGCGGGCCAACGCGTTCTACGAGCGCGGACTGAACCCGTGGGACTGGGCCGCGCCCGGCCTGATCGCCTCGGAGGCGGGGATCCGGGTGGGCGGCCTGCACGGCGGCCCGCCCGCCAACGACCTGGTCATCGCGGCGCGCCCGGAGCTGTACGACGCCCTGGACGCCCTGCTGGCGCCGCTGGGCGCCGACCGCGACTGACGGCGAACGCGCGCGGGGGCGCGGCGGAACGGGTGTTCCGCCGCGCCCCCGTCGACCCGACGGGCCGCGTCCCGGTCCGGGGGGATCCGGGCGTCGGCTCAGGCGCAGTCGATGCCGTTGCGAGCCGCGATGCGGTACAGGTCCTCGAGCTCCGACGTGTGGGTGTCGATGAGGAACTCGTCGCCGACGGCCTGCGCCGACTGGAGCGCACCGCGGGTCTCGTTGATACGGACCTTGATCTCCGCGAAGAACTCGCCCATTGCACCTCTTCCAGGGGTAGGACCGGAGGACTCCCGCACTCCGGTCGCGTTCGGTGTCGCGCACGTCGCCGTGCGTGCGCAATGTGATGTGGTCACGTCCCTGTGACATGCGAACACGTCGCGGCCCGGCCTCCCGGCCCGGTTCCGCGCGTGCCACTTACGTCTACCGCACTGTGACCCACGTCAAACCACCGGCCCCCGCGCGTGATGTTTCCGTGATCGGACCCGCGGTCGCGGGGGCCTTCCGTAGGATGGAAAAGCCCCTGTGGGCAGGGGTGGAGCCGGGTGTCCCGCGGCGGCCGCCGCGCACGGCCGGACCGCTCTCCCGGCCGCCCGCGCGACGTGTCCCATGACACATCCGCGGGTAAAGCCCGGTGCTTACTTGTTTCTTATTCTTGATGTGTCAGATTCGAGATGTGCGGGGTTACGTCGCCGTCGGCGGTTGGGGGATTCGCCGACGGCGACGCCCCGCGCACAAAGGGGGTCGCGAGACTCCCGGCCCAGCGCCCGTCCCGGCGCGGGGTGAGGACGAGGTCCGGTTCGCGCCGACGGCGCGGCGGGTTTACCGTCTCCTTACCCCCGCCGTGAGAGAACGGTTGACGCGGCCGGGACCGAGAACGCCGCTGCCGGTGTGTTGGGGGATGCGCCGGCAGCGGCCCCTTTTTCCCAGGTACCGAAGAGGACTTGACGTTGCGTGTACTCGTGGTCGAAGACGAGCGTGTCCTGGCCGACGCCGTCGCGGTGGGCCTGCGCCGCGAGGCCATGGCCGTGGACGTGGTCTATGACGGCGACACCGCCCTGGAGCACACCGCGGTCAACGACTACGACGTGGTCGTCCTGGACCGCGACCTGCCCGGCACCCACGGCGACGACGTCGCCCGCACCCTGGTGGGCGAGAGCTACAACGGGCGCATCCTGATGCTCACCGCCTCCGACACCGTCCAGGCCAAGGTCGAGGGCCTGCGCCTGGGCGCCGACGACTACCTGGCCAAACCCTTCCACTTCCCCGAGCTGGTGGCCCGCGTGCAGGCGCTGGCCCGGCGCTCCACCCCGCCGCTGCCCCCGGTCCTGGAGCGGCACGGCATCACCCTCGACCCGGCCAACCACCGCGTCCACCGGGAGGGGCGCGAGATCGCCCTGACCCCCAAGGAGTTCGCGGTGCTCCAGGTCCTCATGCGCGCCCAGGGCACCGTGGTCAGCGCCGAGGGCCTGCTGGAGAAGGCCTGGGACGAGAACGCCGACCCCTTCACCAACGTCGTGCGCGTCACCGTCATGACCCTGCGCAAGAAGCTCGGCGCGCCCCCGGTCATCCAGACCGTGCCCGGCGCGGGGTACCGGCTGTGAGACCCTCCGGCCCGGACGGAGGCAGGTCCGTCGGGGCGCGGCCCGCGGGCGCCGACCACAACGGCGGCGTGGAGCCCACCCGCCCGGGGGACACCGGCACCTGGCGCCGCCTGGGCGCGGCCGACCCCGCCCGTGCGGGGGCCGAGCGCTCGGCCGCCTCCGAGCGGGTCCACCGGTTCGCCGACAACCTCAGCCTGCGCGCACGGCTCACCCTCATCTACGGGATGCTGTTCTTCGCCGCGGGCTCGGTGCTGGTCCTGGTCAACTACCTGATCGTGGCGGTCCTGCTCAACGCCCTGCTCAGCGAGGACAGCGCGGCCGAGCTGGCGGCGCACGGGTACCTCATCGAGGAGGTCCTCACCCACGTCACCCGGTTCTCGCTGCTCGCGCTGCTCCTGGTGGGGCTGCTCGCGGTGGCCCTGGGGTACGCGGTCGCGGGCCGGGCCCTGTCGCCGCTGCAGAAGATCACCCGCATCGCGCGCCGGCTCTCCGAACGCGACCTGCACGAGCGCATCGCCCTGTCCGGCCCCGACGACGAGATCCGCGAGCTGGCCGACACCTTCGACGGCATGCTCGAACGCCTGGACCGCGCCTTCGACGGCCAGCGCCGGTTCGTCGCCAACGCCTCCCACGAGCTGCGCACGCCCCTGGCGATCAACCGCACCCTGCTGGAGGTGGCGCTCAGCGCCCCGGACGTCTCCCCGGACCTGAAGTCCGTCGGCCGCACCCTGCTGGAGACCAACGCCCGCCACGAGCGCCTCATCGACGGCCTGCTCTTCCTCGCCAAGAGCGACCGCGAGCTGGAGGTGCGCGCCCGCGTCGACCTGGGGGAGGTGGCCGGCACGGTGCTCAGCCAGTTCGCCTCGGAGATCGCCGACTCCGAGCTGGGGCTGCGCAAGGACCTGCGCCCGGCGGTGGTCGTCGGCGACCCGGTCCTGCTGGAGCGCCTGGTCGCCAACCTGGTGGAGAACGCCCTCAAGTACAACGTCCCCGACGGCGAGATCACCGTCCGCAGCGGCCTGTACGAGGGGCTCCCGGCCGTGCAGGTGGAGAACTCCGGCAAGGTGATCCCCGCCTACGAGATCGAGGGCCTCTTCGAACCGTTCCGCCGCGGCTCGGGCGACCGGGTGGGCTCGGGCCGCAGCGCCGGGCTGGGCCTGTCCATCGTCCGCTCGGTGGTGCGCGCCCACGAGGGCGTGGTCACCGCGTGGCCGCGCTCGGGCGGCGGACTGGTGATCACCGTCTGCCTTCCCGTCCCGTCGGGCGAGACGCCCGAGCGGCGCTGAACCGGGCCCTTTCGACCCGCCGAACATATCGCCCGGGGCCCGGTAAATAGGGCCCAAGCTGCGTCACGCCACGCTTCGTGGTATCTATACGTGTCCGAAGACACGCCCATCCGGGTCACGTGCGCCGACCTCGGGTGGGTATGCTGCCTCGGGCGTGGACACGGAGGGAATCCCTCCTGACGTGGGCATGTCTTCGGTTTTCGCCCGCGGTGAGGGAGTGATCCGCGCTTTGTCCGGGGTGGGCGAAACGGCTTTTCCAGGTCTACGGGACACCCGATACCGGGTAGTACTCCAGGGGAAACCGGCTCGAAAGCGGCGACTCTATCTGGCCGCCTTCGGACACGGTCCCGCAAAAAGTGCTACCGACCTGTGAGCGGTGGCCCGGGAGGGGGCACGGTTCACCGGTGATCGGGAAACTCATCGGCCGAACCGGGCACAACCGAGGTCTCTCAAGCGTTACTACCCGCGCGACGAGGCACTGAACGAGGGGGATGGAGTTAGCAGAGATGGCCACCGACTACGACAGCCCGCGCAAGACTGACGAGGACATCAACGAGGACAGCCTTCAGGAGCTGCAGGCTCGGCGCGTGGACAAGGGCACCGGCACGATCGACATCGACCCCGACGAGGTCGCGGAGGGCATGGAACTGCCCGGTGCCGACCTGTCGGGCGAGGAACTCGCCGTCCGGGTGCTGCCGCGTCAGGCCGACGAGTTCACCTGCTCGCGCTGCTTCCTGGTGCACCACCGCAGCCAGCTCGCCGAGCAGCGGGCCGGGCAGCTGGTCTGCAAGGAATGCGCCTGACAGGTCGGGACGGACGAGGCGCCGTCCCGTCCACGGGCGTCCGGCGCGCCCTCCCCTGACGGGCGCGCACGCACGGGGAGCCGGACCGACGACGGTGGACGGCCGACCGCACGGATCACACGGTGCGGTGGGCCGCCCACCGTCGTCCTTTCCCGGGGGAGGGTCAGGCCTCCAGGACCTCGGGGGCCGTACGCTGCAGGCCCTTGCGGGCGGTGCGCACGGCCAGGACACGGGCCACCTCGACGCCGACGCCGGCGACGACCGCCCAGCCCAGGGCGCGGCCCAGGCTCACGTCCGGGGATTCCAGGTCCGTGGGCGGCTCCTCGCCGGTCGCACGGGTCCACGCGAAGGTCAGCGCCTTGCGCATGACGAACTCGGCCGCGAACCCGGCCACGAAGCCCAACAGGACCGGGGTGACCTCACCGCCGTCCTTCTTAGCCATGAATCGTTCACCGTTCTTGTCGAGTGCACGGGCACGGGCGGAGGACCGCCCGCCACCCCATGGTCTACCGCAACGATCCTTTCACGCGAGCGGCCCCCGCCGGGGGAGCACCCCGGCCCCGGAACGGGATACCCCAGGGGGGTGGCCGGAGCGTGACGCACCAGGGCGTACCGTGCCGTGAAACCAGGAGCGATCACGCTCCGGAGCGCACTACCATTGCCCCATGACCAACCGCTCTCATTCCTTCCGCATGCCCGACAAGCCTTCGCTGGACGGTATCGAGGCGAAGTGGGTCGACGTATGGGATGAGTCCGGCGTCTACCACTTCGACCGCACGGCCGAACGCGAGGACGTCTACTCCATCGACACCCCGCCGCCCACGGTCTCGGGGTCGCTGCACATCGGCCACGTCTTCTCGTACACGCACACCGACACCGTCGCGCGCTTCCAGCGCATGAACGGCAAGGCCGTCTTCTACCCCATGGGCTGGGACGACAACGGCCTGCCCACCGAGCGCCGGGTCCAGAACTACTACGGCGTCCGCTGCGACCCGTCGGTCGCCTACGACCCGGAGTTCGAGCCCCCGGCCAAGCCCGACCCCAAGCGGCAGATCCCCGTCTCCCGCCGCAACTTCATCGAGCTGTGCGACCGGCTCACGGCCGAGGACGAGAAGATCTTCGAGTCGATCTGGCGGCGCCTGGGCCTGAGCGTCGACTGGCGCCACACCTACGCGACCATCGACGACAACTCCCGGGCCGCGGCCCAGCGCGCCTTCCTGCGCAACCTCGCCCGCGGCGAGGCCTACATGGCCGAGGCGCCCACCCTGTGGGACGTCACCTTCCGCACCGCGGTCGCCCAGGCCGAACTGGAGGACCGCGAGCGGCCCAGCGCCTACCACAAGGTCGCCTTCCACAGGCCCGACGGCACCCCGGTCCACATCGAGACCACCCGCCCCGAGCTGCTCGCGGCCTGCGTCGCCCTGGTCGCCCACCCCGACGACGAGCGGTACCAGGACCTCTTCGGCACCACCGTCACCACGCCGGTCTTCGGCGTCGAGGTCCCCGTCAAGGCGCACCGGCTCGCCGACCCCGAGAAGGGGTCCGGCATCGCCATGATCTGCACCTTCGGCGACACCACCGACGTCACCTGGTGGCGCGAGCTCCAGCTGGAGACCCGGCCCATCATCGGCTGGGACGGGCGCATCCTCGCCGACCCGCCCGCGGGCCTGGAGTCCGGCGCCGCCCGCGAGGCCTACGACCGCCTGGTCGGCGCCACCGTCCACACCGCCCGCGAGCGCGTCGTCGAGATGCTGCGCGAGAGCGGCGACCTGGTCGGCGACCCCAAGCCCATCACCCACCCGGTCAAGTTCTACGAGAAGGGCGACAAGCCCCTCGAGATCGTCACCACCCGCCAGTGGTACATCCGCAACGGCGGCCGCGACGAGGACCTGCGCCGGCGGCTCGTCGAGCGGGGCCGCCAGCTCACCTGGCACCCCGAGCACATGCGCTCCCGCTACGAGAACTGGGTCGAGGGCCTCAACGGCGACTGGCTGATCAGCCGCCAGCGCTTCTTCGGCGTCCCCTTCCCGGTCTGGTATCCGCTGGACGCGGACGGCAACCCGCGCTACGACGAGCCCCTCCTGCCCACCGAGCAGCAGCTGCCCGTCGACCCCAGCTCCGAGGCGCCCGCCGGGTACACCGAGGACCAGCGCGGCCGGCCGAACGGGTTCACCGGCGACCCCGACGTGATGGACACCTGGGCCACCTCGTCGCTGTCCCCCCAGATCGCCTCCGGCTGGGAGCGCGACGAGGACCTGTTCCGCCGCGTCTTCCCGATGGACTACCGCCCCCAGGGCCAGGACATCATCCGGACCTGGCTGTTCTCCACGGTCGTGCGCGCCCACTTCGAGAACGACACGCTGCCCTGGCACACCACCGGCATCTCCGGCTGGATCCTGGACCCGGACCGCAAGAAGATGTCCAAGTCCAAGGGCAACGTCGTCACCCCGCTGGCGCTGCTGGAGAAGTACAGCTCCGACGCGGTCCGGTACTGGGCGGCCAGCGGCCGCCTGGGCACCGACACCGCCATGGACGAGGGGCAGATGAAGGTCGGCCGCCGGCTGGCCATCAAGATCCTCAACGCCAGCAAGTTCGTCATGTCCGTCGCGGGCGAGGGCGCGGTCGCCGACCCGGCGAGCGTCACCGAGCCCCTGGACCGCGCGATGCTCGCGACCCTGGCCGAGGTCGTGGAGGACGCCACCGCGGCGTTCACCGCCTACGACCACACCCGGGCCCTGGAGCGCACCGAGCGGTTCTTCTGGGACTTCTGCGACGACTACCTGGAGCTGGTCAAGGCCCGCGCCTACGACACCGGGTCCGCCGAGGGCGCGTCCGCGCGCTCGGCGCTGCTCATCGCCCTGGGCGCCCTGCACAAGCTCTTCGCCCCCTTCGTCCCCTTCGTGGCCGAAGAGGTCTGGAGCTGGTGGCAGGAGGGCTCGCTGCACGCCCAGTCCTGGCCGGACGCCGCCGAGTACCGGGCCGCGGCCGCCGACGGCGACCCCGTCGTCCTGACCGCCACCGCCGAGGTCCTGCGGGCCGTCCGCAAGGCCAAGTCCGAGGCCAAGCTGTCCATGCGGGCCGAGGTCGAGCGGGTCCGGGTCACCGGCAAGCGCGTCGAGGCCGCCCGGGCCGCGGCCGCCGACATCGCCGCCGCCGGCCGGGCCTCCGGGATCGACTTCCAGCCCACCGACGACGCCGAGCTGACCGTCGAGGTCACCCTCCCCGAGACCACCGGGGAGCCCGAGGCGTAACACCCGCTCGCCGGCGCCCCCGCGCCGCCGGGGGCGCCGGGCGGGGCGCCCGAGCCGCGGCCGCGGGCCGTCCGTGGGGGCGGTGGCGGCCGAGCCGGGGCGCGGCGGAGGTCGGAAGGACACGGTGTGCGTCGTCGCGGCCGGGGCGGTTCCCGCCCCGGCCGCGACGCGTTCCCGGCGGCGGCTGTCCCGCCGGAGCGGGACGGAAGGCGCCCGGGGGCGCCGTCGAACGCCGGGGCAGCGCCCCGGGGGCGATAGGCTCGGCGAATGTGAGTAGCGCATCCCCGGAGGGCGGCCGGATCCCGATCACGGTCCACCGCCTCGACCCCGGCCTTCCCCTGCCCGAGTACGCGCATCCCCAGGATGCGGGAGCCGACCTGTACACGGCCGTGGACGTCGTCCTCGCGCCCGGGGAGCGGGCCACCGTCCCCACCGGCCTGGCCATCGCCCTGCCGGACGGGTACGCGGCCTTCGTGCACCCCCGGTCGGGCCTGGCGGCGCGCTGCGGGCTCACGATCGTCAACGCCCCGGGCACCGTGGACGCCGGATACCGGGGCGAGATCAAGGTGACCCTGCTCAACACCGACTCCGCGGACCCCGTGAAACTCACCCGGGGCGACCGGATCGCGCAGTTGGTGGTCCAGCGCGTGGAGCGGGCCGTGTTCGTTGAGGCGGACACGCTGCCCGGATCGGCGCGCGGAGCGGGCGGTTTCGGTTCGACCGGGGGCAGCGCCGCACTGCGGTGACGTACGTCCCCGACCCGGTGCGACCCCGGGACCAACGGAGAACGAAGAGGTGAGGGCGTGTTTGGACGCCGCCGCAAGAAGCGGAAAGAAGAGGACGGCAGAGCCGGTGCTCCCCGTCAGGGCGCGGCCGGTGCCGTCTCCTTCGACAACGAGGTGCACCCCGGGGCCGCGGCCGATCCCGGCGGCGAACCCGTCAAGGAGGCCGACCGGTACCGGTCCAACGGGCCGTGGGACGCCGCCGAGGAGGCGCCCGAGCTGAAGCGCATGGACCTGGGCGGGATCCGGGTGCCCCAGGAGCAGGGCACCGAGATCCAGGTCAACGTGGCCCAGGACGCCCAGGGCAAGCAGAAGGCCATCGGCGTGACCCTGGTGCGCGGCAAGAGCGCCGTCCAGGTGCAGGCCTTCGCGGCCCCCAAGTCGTCGGGCCTGTGGGACGAGATGCGCGAGGAGCTGCGCGAACAGGTCCAGAAGCAGGGCGGCAAGGTCGAGGACCACGACGGCACCTTCGGCCCCGAGCTCAAGGCCCTGGTCCCGGTGCCCGGCCGGACCACCGAGGACGGCCGCCAGCTGGCCCAGCGGGTCCGGTTCATCGGCGTGGACGGGCCGCGCTGGGTGCTGCGCGGTGTGATCCGCGGTGAGGGCGCCGCCAAGCCGGAGGTGATGGCGGAGGTGGAGAAGCTGTTCTCCGACGTCGTCGTGGTGCGCGGCGACCAGCCCGTCCCGCCCGGAGAGCTGCTGCCGATCACCGTGCCCAAGCAGGTTCAGGAGCAGATGGCCAAGGTCGCCCAGGCGCGCGCCGCCCAGCAGGCCCAGGCCCGCCGGGCCGCCGGGCAGGGGACGCCGGGGACCACGCCCAACGGGACGCGGCCCGACGCCCCGGGCGCCTCGCCCAACGGCTCCGGGCAGGCCTGACGGGCACCACGGAACCGCCCCGGAGCCCCGGCTCCGGGGCGTTCCCGTGTCCGGGGCCGCGCCGCCGTAGGGTGGGGTCATGACGAACGACAGCGCACCCGTGCCCCTGCCGGAGGACTGGACCCGGGCCCTGGCCGTGGTCGCCCACCCCGACGACCTGGAATTCGGCTGCTCCTCGGCGATCGCCCGCTGGACCCGCCAGGGCAAGGAGGTCACCGAACTCATGGTCACCCGCGGGGAGGCGGGCATCGACAGCCTGGCGCCCCGGGAGTGCGCCCCGCTGAGGATGGCCGAGCAGCGCGCCTCGGCGGCCGTGGTGGGGGCCGAGGTGGAGTTCCTCGACTTCCCCGACGGCCTGCTGGAGTACGGGCTCCCGCTGCGCCGCGCCCTGGCCGAGACGATCCGCAGGCACCGGCCCGAGGTGATCGTCTCGATCAACTTCCGCGAGCACTTCGCCGGGGGGAGCGGCTTCAACCACGCCGACCACCGGGTGCTGGGCCCCGCCCTGCTCGACGCCGTCCGCGACGCCGCCAACCGGTGGGTCTTCACCGAGCAGCTCACCGACGGGCTGGAGCCCTGGTCCGGGGTGCGGTTCGTCGCCTTCGGCGCCTCGCCGCGGGCCGGGCACTTCGTCGAACTGAGCGAGGACGACCTGGCGGCCGGGGTGGCCTCCCTGGACGCCCACGAGGTCTACCTCGCCAACCTGGACGGCTTCGACCAGAAGTCGTTCCTGCCGCAGGCCGCCGCGATGGCGGGGGAGTGGGCGGGTGTGCCGCTCGCCACCGGGTTCGAGGTGTTCGAGGCCTGAGGCGGGTCCGGCCCGCGCCGTGCGGGCCGGACCGCGTTCACAGGGAGGGGTCCGGCGTCCGCGCCGGCCCGGGGTCCTCGGGGTCGGTGATCCGGCCCAGGAAGAGCGCGGCGGATCCGCGGCGCAGGACGAACGCGAACGGCCGGTCCACGTGGAACTCCCGGGGCCGCTGCGGCATCGCCCCCAGGACCATCATCACGGCGGTCGCCGCGGCGCCCTCCGCGCCGACCTCGTCCACGTTGAGCACCGCCCGGTGGATGATCGCGTCCACCTGGAGCGGGTCGCCGGTGATCCCGCTCAGATCGCCGCCGGGGCCGCCCGCGACGGCCGCCAGGCCGGGCAGCAGCGGCAGCAGCTCGAAACCGCTCTCCACCCGGAAGCGCGGCAGGGTGACCTCCACCCGTTCGGGGCGCCGTGCCTCCAGCAGCGCCCGGTACGTTCCGGCGGTCAGCACCGGGGCCGCGACGGCGCCGTCACCGGACAGGACGATGTCCAGGTGCAGGCCGTGGTGCCCGGACAGGGTGAGCATGCGCAGCCCCGCGGCCTCCGCCACCGGGAAGTGCTCCGTCTGCCGCATGGTGGGCACCCGCCGGTCGCCGCCGGGGGTGTGGAACACCCGCTCCGCGGTGTTCTCCGGGTCGAACGGGGAGATCCACACCAGCCGCGCCCACAGGGCGTTGAGCAGCACGGACCGGGTTCCCGCGGTGACGGACCCGGCCGGGAGCAGGTCGGGGATCATCCCCCGGGTGGTCTCGGCGACGGAGGCGTTGATCTCCTGGCGCACCTTCTCCGGCGCGCCGGCGAAGTCCGCGTGGCGCACCGCCGAGGAGGGGCGCTCGGCCAGCGCCGCGGCGAACCCGGGCAGGACGGTCTGCCCGGCCCGCACGTACAGGTCGTTCACCGACACCAGCTCCAGCGGCGGGACCTCCTGCCCGGGAGGGGTCCACCCGTCCGGCGGACCCTCGCCGGCGGCCTCGGCCGACACCGCCGCGTCCAGGGCGGCGGTGTGCGTTCCCAGGGAGCCGCCGGCCCCCGCCAGCAGGCGGGTCAGTGCCGCGAGCACCTCCCCGGAGGCCCCGGCGGCGAGCAGGGAGAGCGCCGTGGCCGCCGAGTGCGGGGACCACACGTGCGAGGCGGCCGGTTCGGCCAGGGAGTCCTCCAGGGACAGCGCGAAACGGAGGTGGTCGGGGTCGAGCTCCGGTGTCATGGCGGGCCTTCTCGTGGGGAGGGACGGGGTCGGGCGGCGGGCGGGGTCAGGCGGCGGGTCCGGGGTCGACGGGGTCGGTGACCCGGCCCATGAAGAGGATCGAGGCGCCGCGGCGCAGGGCGAACACGAAGGGCCGGTCCACGGTGAACTCCACCGGCCGGGAGGGCAGGCCCGCGCGCATCATGATCACGCCGGTGGCGGCGGCCCCCTCGGCGCCCTTCTCGTCCACGCGCAGCACGGCCTGGTGCAGGATCTCGCTCACCGCCAGCGGCTCGGGGCTGATGGCGTCGAACCGCGCCCGGCCGCCGACCATCTCCTCCAGGCCCAGCCGCGTCAGGGGGCCCAGCAGGGACACGCTGGTGCGCACGGTGAACCGGGGCAGGGCCAGCTTCGTCATCGTCGGGGCCTGGGCCCGGTACAGGGCGGACAGCAGCTCCGGGGCCAGCGGCGGCGGTGTGGGGGCGGCGGTGTCGGGCAGCAGCACGTCCAGGTACAGGCCGTGCCCCCCGGCGAGGCTGACCAGGCTCCACCCGTGCGCGCGGGCCAGCGGCAGCCTGGCGGTGCGGTGCATGGTGGCCACCGGTCTGCTCCCGCCCGGCGCCCGGAACGGCACGGGCTTGGTACGGGAGGGCTTGAACGACTCCTGCCAGACCATCTTCACCCACAGGGCGTTGACCAGCAGCAGGCGGACGTCGGGGGGCGGCAGCCCCGGCGGCAGCAGCTGGTCTATGAGGCCGCGGGTCACCTGGGCGACCCGGCCGTTGATGTACCGGCGCACCCCCTCGGTGTCGCCCCGGAAGTCGACGTTGGCGATCTCCGCGCCGCCCCGGGCGCGCACGTGGTCCACGAACGTCCGGCGCAGCGGTAAGTCCCGGGGGACGTACAGGCCGTTGAGCACGGCCAGGTCCAGGCCCGGCTCGGGGGCCACCGAGGAGTCCAGGTCGAGCAGCTGCCCGGCGAAGTCGCGGCCGATCAGGGAGACGATCTGGGCCAGGGTCCGGTGGGACGAACCCGAGGCCAGCAGGGCCAACACGGTGCCGACCGAGTGGGGCGACCACACGTGGGAGGTGCCGGGATGGATCAGTTCCCGGTCCATGGCGGCGGCGAACTCCAGGTGGTCCCTCCGGGGGAGGGGGATGGGCGACATCGGGCTCCTCGGATCGGTGGTTCTCCGGGGCCAGCGTACGGAGTACCGACGCCGCAGGCCAGGGTCGCCCGTCCGGGCCGGGCGGAGGGGCCGCCCCCGGCCGGTGAGAAATCGGTGAGAAGCCCCGCGGACCAAACGCCGCTCACACGGACGAAACGGCCGATAGCCGCCCCGCCGGGGCCGGGGGAGCGGACGGGCGTCGCGTAGTCTGGGGCATCATGACCGTGCGTCCCCCGCCCGGGGGCGGCACCGACGACGCGGAGCGGACCGGGAGCAGATGACTGAGCAGCAGCGCGCCGATGGGGACACCGGACGGGAGCCCGAGGAGCAGCGGCCCCCGGCGGTGACCGAGGAGACGGTCGAGGCGCTGGTCCGCTCCCAGCTGGCCAAGGCGCTGGGCGGCAAGCGGGGGATGGTCGAGGCGGCCGTCCCGACCCTGACCTTCACCGTCTCCTACATCATCGGCTCGGACCTGCGCCTCTCGATCGGCCTGGGGGTGGTCGCGGCCCTGCTGCTGGGCGTGCTGCGGCTGGTCCAGCGCTCCTCGGTGCAGTACGTCGTCACCAGCCTGTTCGGCATCGGCATCGCCGCGGTCTTCGCGATGCGCAGCGGCAACGCCGCCGACGCCTTCCTGCCCGGCATCATCTACAACGCCGTCTACGCGCTGGTGCTGAGCCTGTCGGTACTGGTGCGCTGGCCCGCCATCGGCCTGATGATCGGCCCGTTCATCGGGCACAAGGAGGACTTCACCTCCTGGCGGGAGAACCCCGCGGTGGTCTCACTGGCCTCCAAGCTCACCTGGCTCCTGGTCCTGCCCTGCGTCCTGCGCGTGGCCGTGCAGTACCCCCTGTGGGCGGCCGCCACCTACGGCGGGGCGAACACCTTCGCGGCGCTGGGCCTGTCCAAGGTCGCCATGGGCTGGCCGCTCCAGGTCGCGGCGTTCGCCGCGATGGTGTGGGTGCTCGCCCGCGGCCGCACCCCGCTGTCCGGGCGGCCCGCCGACCGGGACTGACCGGGCCGGGCCGACACGGGCCCAGGTCGGCGCGGGCACAGGGGCGCGCCCGCCGGGCGCGCCCCGGCTCAGGTCCCGGACCCCTCGCCCGCCGGGTCCAGGAGCTCCTCCAGCGGTCCCAGCGCGTCGGGCTCGGCCAGGAACACCACGGTGTCGCCCACCGACAGCACCCGCTCGGGCTCGGGCGCGCGCACCCCGCCCGGACCCACCACCGCGACCAGCGCCACGCCCTCGGGCAGCACCGCGGCCAGCTCGCTCTCGGACCGGCCCGCGAACGGGCTGCGCGCGTGCAGCACCGACTCGGCGATCTCCGCGCCCGGCAGCGGCGGCAGGGCGTCCTCGTCGAAGGACTCCTCCTGCGGGTCGTCCTCGACCAGGTCCGCGATCAGCCGCGGCGGCGACACCGCCAGGTCCACCCCCCACGAGTCGTTGAACAGCCACTCGTTGACGGGGTCGTTGATCCGGGCGATCACCCGGCCCACCCCGAACTCGGTCTTGGCCAGCAGGGACACGACCAGGTTCACCTTGTCGTCGCTGCTGGCCGCGACCACCACGTCGAAGTCGCCCAGCCGGGCGTCCTCCAGCGTGGACAGCTCACAGGCGTCCGCCAGCAGCCACTCCACCTGCGGCAGGTCGTCCACCCCGATCGCCCGGGTGTCCCGGTCGATGAGCAGGACGTCGTGCCCGTTGCCCGCCAGCTCCGTGGCGATGGAGCGCCCCACGCTCCCGGCACCCGCGATCGCGACGCGCATCGCTACACCTCCCCGTCGCCGTGCAGCCGCGCTGCCAGGCCGTCCAGATCCCGGGTGTCGGCCACGGCGTGCAGCACGTCGCCCTCCTCCAGGACCACCTCCGCGCCGGCCAGTACGATCCGTCCGCTGCGGGCCAGGTACACCACCCGCAGCGGCGCCCTCCGCTCCACCTCGGCGACCGGCCGCCCCGCCCACCCGTCGGGCAGGGCGACCTCGGTCATCGCCAGCGTCCCCGAGGCGTCCTGCCACTCCGGGCCCGCGGTCAGGCGGTCGTCCCCCGGCACCATCCGGCGCAGGATCGCGTCCGCCGTCCACCGCACCGTCGCCACGGTGGGGATGCCCAGCCGCTGGTACACCTCCGCGCGGCGCGGGTCGTAGATCCGCGCCACCACGTGCTCCACCCCGAACGTCTCGCGCGCCACCCGGGCCGCGATGATGTTGGAGTTGTCCCCGTTGCTCACGGCGGCGAACGCCCGGGCTCGGTCGATACCGGCGGCCAACAGCACCTCCCGGTCGTGCCCGAGCCCCCGGACCGCGTGCTTGGCGGTGTCCCCGCGCAGTCTCCGGAACGCCTCGGGGTCCTGGTCGATCACCGCCACCGTGTGCCCCAGGTCCACCAGTGTGTGCGCCAGCGTGGACCCCACGCGGCCGCACCCCATGATCACGATGTGCACCTCGCCCGCACTCCCGTCGAAACAGCGCCTCCCGGGCCCGGGGGTCGCCCGTGCCCTCTCAGTGACACCTTGGCACATCGGGCCACCGTCCCGTGCGCTCGGGCCGACACCGGCGGGGCCGGCCGGGCCCCCGCGCGCCCGGCGTGACCGGATCCGGCCCGCGGTGGCGGTAGATTGGGGCGGTCGGTGGCCGTGCGCGCAGGTCACCCGCGGGACGTGCGCCGACGCGCACCCCGGGGCGCCCCGCAGCGCCCCGCCTCAGCCTCCTCCCGCGACGGGCGACGCCCCGTGGACGCAGCCGCACCACATCCGCGATCCCCGGAGGAACTCCGCCATGACCCGTGCCGGTACCGAGTTCGAGCTGACCGTCGACGACGTCGCCCACGGCGGGTGGTGCGTGGGCCGGCACAACGGGCAGGTGGTGTTCGTCCGCCACGCCCTGCCCGGCGAGCGGGTGCGGGTGCGCGTCACCGAACGCACCAGCAACCTGCTGCGCGCCGAGGCGGTCGAGGTCCTCACCGCCTCCCCCGACCGCGTCGAGGCCCCCTGCCGGTTCGCCGGCCCGGGCGCCTGCGGCGGCTGCGACTGGCAGCACGCCACCCCCGAGGCCCAGCGGCTGCTCAAGGCTCGGGTGGTCGCCGACCAGCTGCGCCGGATCGCCGGGATCGACCGCGAGGTCGTCGTCGAGGAGCTGCCCGGCACCCCCGACAACCTGGGCTGGCGCACCCGGGTGCGGTTCGCGGTGGACGCCGACGGCGTCCCCGGCCTGCGCCGCCACCGCTCCCACGACATCGAGCCGGTGGACCGCTGCCTCATCGCCCACCCCGGCGTCACCGAGCTGGGCGTCACCGAGCTGCCCTGGCCGGGTGTGCGCGAGGTCGAGGCCGTGGCCGCCGCCGAGCGCGCCGACCGGGCGGTCGTGGTCACCCCCACCGGGGCCAAGCTGGGCACCCTGCCCGAGCTGAAGGCGTCCAGCGCCGTGCTGCGCCGCTTCAAGGGCGGACGCGTCCAGCAGGTGCGCGGCCGCCGCGGGGTGCGCGAGATCGTCGGCGAACGCGAGTTCCGGGTGGGCGCGGGCGGCTTCTGGCAGGTCCACCCGGCCGCCGCCCGGGTGTTCACCGAGGCGATCCTGGCCGCGCTGGCCCCCAAGCCGGGGGAGACCGCGCTGGACCTGTACTGCGGCGCCGGACTGTTCACCGCCGCCCTGGCCGAGGCCGTCGGCCCCGAGGGGCGCGCCCTGGGCGTGGAGAGCGGCGCCGAGTCGGTGCGCGACGCCCGGTACAACCTGCGCGACCTGGAGCAGGCGCGCATCGAGCAGCACGACGTGGCCGCGCAGATGCGCGAGTGGGCCGACGTGCGCGCCGACGTGGTCGCCCTGGACCCGCCCCGCGCGGGGGCCGGCGCCGAGGTGGTCCGCTCCATCGCCGGGACCCGGCCGCGGGCGGTGGCCTACCTGTCGTGCGACCCGGCCACCCTGGCCCGCGACCTCGCCGAGTTCGACCGGTCCGGGTACCGGCTGGTCGACCTGCGGGCCTTCGACGCCTTCCCGATGACCCACCACGTCGAGTGCCTGGCGGTGCTGGAGCCGGTCAACCCGGCCCGCCGCCACCGCGAGGCCCGCGAGCAGTGACCGCGGCCGGGGGCGGGACCGCGCGGTCCCGCCCCCGGCCGTTCCGGCGCGGGCGCCGGAGGACGGGTGTCACAGGTCGGCGCACTGCCCCGAGGCGGAGCCGGCGACCGTGTTGTCCGCCCCGAAGTCCCCGACCGCCGGGGTGTTCCCCGAGCAGGACAGGGAGCCGCGGACCTCGTTGCCCGCCAGGACCGGGCCGTAGCCCTCCGCGCCGCCGGTCCAGGTGTCGGACGGGACCTGGGTGTTGCCGGTGAGCGACACCGAGCCCGTCAGCACGGAGCCCAGGACGGCCACCTCGTTCGAGGTCCGTGTGACGGACACCGAACCGCGCACCTCCGTGCCGGTGAGCCGCACGGTGTGCGCCCCCGAGGAGGCCAGCCCGCCGCGCAGGGTGCCGCCGGAGACCGCCAGGGAGGCGCCCGAGGCGACGGTGACCCGGCCCCGCACGTCGGCGCCGTCGAGGCAGACCACGCCCTCCTCGACCCGCAGGCCGCCGGTGACGGTGCCGGTCACCGTCTCGGTGCACTCCAGGTCGGCGCCGGGCACGACGGTGGCCCGGAAGGACTCGGGCTCGCCGATGTTCCCGGCCGCGTCGATCGCCCGGTGCTCCACCTCGTGCGTGCCCCAGCCGGGCTCGTGGCCGTCCACCTCGAACACCGCCATGGACAGGCCGCCGCTGCCCAGGCTGCCGTAGACCAGGTCGTCGACGTTGGTGCCGTCGGGGGTGAACAGGAACGGCGCCCGCGAGTCCGAGGGCCAGCCGTAGTAGTGGTGCCAGCCGTCGCCGTCCACGCGGAACTCGCCGACCACGTGCCCCTCGCCGTCGTCCTGGGGGGACAGGCGCATGGAGAACTCGTTGAAGTACAGGTGGTGCTCCTGACCCGGAACCCGGGCCGCGGGGGCGGACAGCTCGCGCGGCGCGGTCGGGTCGGCGGCGTCCACCGTCCAGGTGAGGGTCTCGGAGTCCCCGCCGGGGTCGGCCGGGTCGGTGACCGTCGCCGACAGCACACGGGTCCCCGGCGCCGGGTCGAGCGCGCCCAGGTCCAGGGTGCGCCCGTCGGCCGAGGTGGACACGGGCTCGCCGTCCAGCGTCCAGGACACCTGCGGCACCCGGTCGGTGGGGTGGGTGGTCTCCACGTACACGACCTCGTCGGCGCCGACGGCGCGTCCGGTGTCGCGGAACCGGGTGAAGCCGGCGCCGGGGTCGTCGGGCTCCAGGGCCTCGCCGACGGTCCACTCCAGGGTCCGCGTCATCGCGGAGGAGGCGCGGATCTCGGGGTCGCGCACGAACTCCGTGGGGTCCTGGATCCGCAGGCCGACCTCGGTCCCGGCGGGCAGGTCGAGCCCGGCCAGCTCCAGGGCGCGCGCCCCGGCGGCCTCCTCCAGCTCCTCGCCGTCGACCGACCAGGTGTACTCCAGCTCGTGGTACGCGGGGTGCGGGCCCTCGGCCCACAGCACGTCCCGCGGGCCGACCTCGCCCTCGGGAGTGGACGTCACCGGCAGGGTCCGCTGGTCGCGCAGCCCGGAGATGCGGTGCGTCATCACCTCCCGGCCGACCTGGTCGAAGTAGTAGCCCAGGGTCTTGAGCATCGAATGGCGGCTGGGCCGCCACACGCCCTCGGAGTAGTACAGGCCGCCCTCGTTGCCGCCGGGGTCGGCGGCGCCGATCACGCCCCCGGACTCGCTCTCCTCGCCGAGCCAGCGCCACCACTTGGCCTCGGCCGCGGTCATCTCCTCGGCGGTCATCAGCGTGTGGTGCACCGAGGAGGGCTCGCGGCCGGGGTAGCGGCCCAGGCTGGTGTCGCGGAAGTAGTACGGGTACTCGTCCTGGAGCTGCCCCAGCGAATGCGCCAGCTCGTGCGGGCTGATCAGCGCCGAGAGCGCGTTGCCCGAGGACGCGGTGGCGGTGCGCCCGCCGCGCCCGCCGTAGGTGGTGCTGTTGGCCAGCGCCAGGATCTGCCGGTTGTCCGCGGTGACCCCGGGCACGAGGTCGGCGGCGGTGTTCGCCGCGGCCTCGTCCACGGTGAGCAGGCGCTCCAGCGAGGTGTCGTCGCAGCCGTTGAAGAAGCCCATGCCCAGGGCGGTGTCGCGGGTCCCGCCGTCCAGTGCGGGGTCGCAGTCGACGCCGGACTCGGCCGAGGGCGTCTCCACGGCGTAGACGTTGAAGTAGTTGCGGTAGGAGCGGAACGGCTCGATGCTCCACTGGACGTTCAGGTGCGCGGCCAGCTGCTCGCGGAACAGGGGCATCTCCTCCGCGGTGTAGCCGTCGCCGAGGATGACGAGGTTGAACCGTTCGGAGGGGTCGCCGGTCACCTGGATCGGGACGACGGTGCCGTCCTCGGCGAGCGGGGAGGCCTGGGCGGGGGCGGGGACCGCGATCGCCGCGGCCAGCAGGGGGAGTACGGCGAGTCGGGCGGCTCGGGCCGCCGGGGTACTGCGCAAGGGGAGGGCCCTTCCGGGTCGGGGGAGCGGGGGTGCCCGGCAGCGTACTGACGTCCGCACCGGACGATCCAGAGGTAGGACCATAGGTGGTTCGATAACCCCGCGGTCCGCCGGGGCCGCGGGGTAGTCTCGGCGGCGAGAGGGAGGACGCACATGACCGGACGGATGCGGGTCCCCGGACCCGACCACCCCATCACCATCGAGCCCACCGGCGCGCGCGTGGTCGCGCGGGTCGGCGGCCGGGTCGTCGCCGACACCGCGGCCGCGCTGACGCTCAGGGAGGCCTCCTACCCGCCGGTGCAGTACATCCCGCTGGCCGACGTGGACCCCGCGCTGCTGAGCCCCACCCCGACCACCACCTACTGCCCCTACAAGGGCACCGCCACCTACCGCGCCCTCACGGTCGACGGGGTGGAGCTGGCCGACGCCCTGTGGGTCTACGAGGAGCCCTACCCGGCGGTCGCGCGGATCGCCGGCCACGCCGCCTTCTACCCGGACAAGGTCGACGTCACCGTCGGGGACCGATCCGGCGAGGACTGACGCGGGCACCCGGACGGCGGGCCGCCCCGCCGTCCGGGTGCCGCGGGTGCGCCGGGCGTCAGGGACGGCGCGGGGAGGGGGCGCGCAGCACCGCCAGGCCCAGCACCAGGACGGCCAGGCCGGTCCAGGAGGCCGGGGCCAGGCGCTCGTGCAGCACCAGGACGCCCAGCAGGGCCGCCACCGCCGGTTCGGCCAGGGTCAAGGTGGTGGCCACCACCGCCGGGGTGTGCCGCAGTCCCTGCCCGAACAGCCGGTAGGCGAGGAACACGGTGAACACCGCCAGGTACAGGGCGACCGCCGCGCCGCTCCCGGTGGCCAGCCAGCCCGCGCCCAGGGCGGCGACCACCGGCAGCGCCAGCAGCCCGCCGCCCAGGAACAGGGCGCCCATCACCGCGGACGACCCGTGGCCGCGCCGGATGAGGCGTTCGGCGATGAGGGCGTACGCGGAGTAGGAGAACCCGGCCGCCAGCGCGGCGAGCACGCCCAGCGGGCGCACCGGGTCGGTGCCCCCGTCCTCAGAACCCAGGACCAGCACCGCGCAGCCGGCCACGGCCGCGGCGGTGGCGACGGTCCAGCGCGGGTCGGGCCGCCGCCGGTCGGCCCACCAGGCGAGCAGCCCGGAGAACACCGGCGAGGAGCCCAGGGTGATCACGGTGGCGACCGCCACCCCGGCCTCGGACACGGCCGGGTAGAACGTCAGCGGGTATCCGGCCACCGCCACCGCGCCCAGGGCCAGCGTGCGGCGGGTGGACCGGTCCCCGCGGGCGAGGAGCGCCCAGGCGCCCCGGCCGGTCAGGAACAGCAGGAACCCGCCCAGGACGAGCCCGGCGGAGCCCACCGCGGCGGCGGGCGCGTGGGAGGCGCCCAGGGTGGCGGCGGTGCCGGTGGTGCCCCACAGGACGGCCGCCGCCAGGATCGGCAGCGGGCCCCGGAGCAGGGTGAGGGCGGGGGTCGGTGAAGAAAGGTCGTGCGACACGGTCGTGTTTCTCTCCGTCATCGTGCGTCTGGGGACGTCCGGTGCGGGCGCACGACGGCGGCCGACCGCGGTGCGGTCGGGACTCGCTCAGCTCGGGAGTGCGGTGCGCCCGGTCAGGCGCACGGGGGTGGCAGCACGACGTGCCAGTGCGTGTTCTTCACGGGGGCAGCCTAGTACACCTCCGGTCATCGGACTCTTTCCGGGGCGGCGGACGGGACGCTAGTCTCACCGGATGACCACCACCTGGAACCCCGGAGCCGCGGGCGTTCTGCGCCTGCCCTCGGGCCGCCTGGTCCGGGGCCGCCCGCTCGCCCGTCCCCTGCCGGAGGGCCCCGTGCCCGACCTGGGCGTGTACCTCTTCCACAAGGCCCCGCCGCCGGTCCCCTGGGAGTCCCGCTGGGTGCGCTGGCCCGACTTCCGGCTGCCCGCCGACCCCGAGGCCCTGACCCGGGAGCTGGCCGGGGCCCTGGAGCGCGCCGCCGACGAGCGGGTGGAGTTCGCCTGCCTGGGCGGCCGCGGCCGCACCGGGACCGCCCTGGCCTGCCTGGCCGTCCTCGACGGGGTCCCGGCCGCCGACGCCGTCGCCTACGTGCGCGAGCACTACTCCCCGCACGCCGTCGAGACCCGCCGCCAGAAGCGCTTCGTCGAGTCCTACGGCTCCTCCGACGGGGGCCGGGTGTCCCGGTCGCCGTGGCCGTGGGAACGGTGGCGGGCCAGGTAGACCGCGGCCGCGCCGCCGCCGACCGCCAGCACGCCGGCGGTGACCAGCCCGGCCAGGGCGGCGCCGGTGATCGGCAGGCCCCCCGGGCCGGCGCCCCCGTCGTCGGCCGCCGGGGCGGAGGTCGGAGTGGGACCGTCCGTCCCGGGGCCGGTGCCCTCGTCGGGGGCGTCGGCGCCGGGGGTCCCGCCCTCCGGGGAGGGGCTTTCGGTGTCCGGGTCCGGGGACGCCTCCTCCTGGGAGGACGCCTCCTCCGACGGGTCCCCGCCGCCCCGCTCCCCGGAGGCCGGGGCGTCCTCGGCCCCGCCGTCGGTGGGGCACTCCACCGACACGGCCGCCATCGTCAGGTCGAACAGCTCGGCGCCGTCGACGGTCGCCGTGACGCCGGTGTACATCCGGCCCTCGCCGGTGTCCCCCTCGGCCGGGGCGTGGTCGGTCACCGTCACCTCGGCGGTCCTCCCGTCGGCCAGTTCGACCTCGGCGGAGGCCTCGCCGCCGGACGGGGTGAGCGCGGTCCCGAACACCGTGACGACCCGTTCGGGGTCCGGCCCGCTCTCCCACTCCAGGTTCCCGGAGAAGTCGCAGGTGATCGAGTTGCGCAGCGGCCCGACCTCGACCGCGGGCGTGTCGGTGCCGGACAGGGTCAGGGTGAGCCCGCCCAGCTCGGCCACGGCCTCGGCCCGCCCCCCGTCCCGCGCGGTGGTGTTGACCGTCGCCTCGGCGGGCCCCACCACCGACACCGGTTCGAGCAGCCCGCTCGGGTCGCTGGCGGTGTCGGCGGCGAGCCGTTCCCCGCCGACCTCGGAGCTGACGTAGACGGTGCCCCACAGCCCCTCGGCGCCGCCCGCCTCGGGTGCCACGGACAGGCCGACCAGAGTGGCGCCCGCCGTCGCCGGGAACACCGGCGCGGCGAGGGCGGGTACGGCCGCCGCCGGGGCGGCGGCGACGCCCAGGGCGATCGCGCAGGAGACGGTACGGCGAAGACTCAACGGGTGCCCACCTCGCGAAGGAGCCGGCGCGCGGCCGGGAAGCCAGGGATGATCGCGAGTCTAGGCATCGGCGGGCAAAGCGACGGGAAAGGGCGCACCCGCCCGGGGAACGGTGTCCCCCGGGTCCGCGGGGCGCCGGCCGGTCAGCCGCCCGCGGGGCACAGCGGGGCGTGCAGGTTCCAGGGCTCGTACAGGTTGGGCTCCACGTCGGAGAACGCGGTGTTCCACTCGGCGGTCTCGGCGGGCCGGTCCTGCTCCTGGGCGATGGGGATCTCCAGCAGCGCGGCCAGCTCCAGGGTGCTCATCTCGCCGGAGGAGATCCGCTCCCAGTGCTCCTCCAGCAGCGCGTGCATCCGTTCCGGGGGCACCGAGACGACCCGCCGCCCCAGGACCAGGTCGGCGGGGGAGGGTGCCAGGTCGGTCAGGGTGATCGCCATCGTGTCGATCCGCAGGTAGAGGTCGTCGGGGCGGTGGGAGGCGACGGCGCGGTCCACGACCCAGGCGACCACGACGGTCCGGGCCTGCCCGGTGCCCCGGCAGTCGTCCAGCCCGTAGGGGGAGGGCGGGTCGAGCGACATCCCGAGCGTCTTTCGGGCGAACGCCGAGTACAGGTACGACTGCCACGGCTGTATCTCCGGGTCCATGTACTCGTGGACGGTCACGGCCGGCCTGGGGACGTCGAACTCGCGGGTGTACCAGCCGGCGTCCTGCCACACCACCGGGGCGTCGGCCCGCGCCTCCTCGGGCAGCTCGTCCAGGACCGGCTCCAGGGTGTCGTGCCAGGAGGCGACCCAGGAGTCGTAGCCGGGCAGCGGGCAGTAGGTGACGCCCTCGACCTCCCGGCAGGGCCAGGGGCCCTCCACCCCGTACACCTCGTCGTCGGCGTACCCCTGCGGGTCCGGCATCCCGTCGCGCCACACCGTCGCGTTGCCGTGGACGGCCACCCCCAGGGCCCCGGCCGCCAGCAGGGCCGCGGTGACCGACGTGGCGACCACGACCCGGACGCGGTGCCGGGCGCCCAGTGTCAGCACCACCAGCGCGGCCGTCAGCAGGCAGGTGTAGGCCAGCGAGTAGAGGGTCACCAGGGACAGGGACACCGAGAAGCCGGGGAAGGGGCTGACGACCTGCTGCAGGGCCATGGTCGCGCGCGACACGGCGCTGTTGAGCCGCTCCGAGAGCAGGATGCCGTTGTAGACCAGGTACAGCGGCAGGCAGAGCGCGAGGAGGACCAGCGGCAGGTACGACCGGGTCCACAGGACCAGGAGCAGCGCCCCGAACGGTCCGGCGGCCGTCACAAGGAAGGGCACCGGGAGCGCGAGCGGGCTCATGATCCCGGCGGGCGGCAGGGGTTCGGCGGCCAGCCACAGCCACAGCCCCAGCCCGGCCAGGATCGCCCACAGCAGGAGCACGGCGGACAGCGCCAGGGACATGAGCCTGCCGGTACGGCCCAGCGGGGTCGCGGAGACGACCGGGTGGCGGGCCTCGCGCACGGCGGAGGGGGTCACGGCGCCGAACCCGATCGCGGCGATGAACAGGGCCGACGTGGACATGTCGCCGTACCAGGAGTCCACCGACTGGCCGGGGTAGGAGCCCGACCACACGAAGTACGCGAGGAACAGCGCCGAGGCGGGCAGCAGGAACGGCCCGCGCAGCAGCCGCGCGGCGTTGAACAGGGTCAGCCGGACGAAGGTGGCGGTGCGCCTCACCGCGCGGCCCCGGCGGGCTCGGTCCCCGAAACGCCGACGAGCAGCAGGTAGGCGTCCTCCAGGGTGGGCTCCACCGCGCCGAAGGCGTCCCCGGGCGGCAGCGGCGAACCCGGGGTCAGGACCCGGTGGCGCCCGTCGGGCAGCCGCCAGGAGGTCAGGCCGCTGCCCGGGTCGCCGGGGCCCTCCCACACGTGCCCGCGGGCGCGGTCCAGCAGGGCGCCGGGGGCGCCGTCGAAGACGACCCGCCCCCTGTCCAGGCACACGATGTGCCCGCACAGCGCGGCCACGTCCTCGATCTGGTGGGTGGACAGCACGACGGTGCTGTCCACGGCCAGGCGGGACACCAGGTTGCGGAACCGGATGCGCTGCTCGGGGTCCAGCCCCACCGTCGGCTCGTCCAGCAGCAGCAGGTCGGGGTCGCCCATCAGGGCCGAGGCCAGGGCCAGGCGCTGGCGCATGCCGCCCGACAGGCGGCGCACCCGGCTGTGCCGCCGGTCGTACAGCCCGACCTGGCGCAGCACCCGGCGCACCTCGTCGTGCCGGGCCCGGCGGCCGCCCAGCTCCTTGAGCACGGCCATGTAGTCGAGCAGGGCGAACGCGGTGAAGTGCGGGTAGAAGTCGGGGTTCTGCGGCAGGTAGCCCAGCCGCCGCCGGATGTCGGTGCGCTCGGGCGCCCGGGACGGGTCCAGGCCGAGCAGGCGCACCTCCCCGGAGCCGGCGTCCAGGTCGGTGGCCAGGCAGCGCATCAGGGTGGTCTTGCCGGCGCCGTTGCGGCCCAGCAGGCCGGTCACCCCCGGACCCAGGTCCAGGTCCACCCCGTCCAGGGCGGTCCGGGTGCCGTACCTGCGGGTCACCCCGCGCAGGACCACCCGGCCGTCGGGGACCGCGGTCATGCCATCCTCACCCGGAGCAGCAGCAGGCCGACCAGGGCGGCCAGGGCCGCGCCCCAGCACGCCTGGGCCTGGGGGGCGAACACCCCGACGGGGACCGTCTGCCCGGACAGGGACACCAGGCCCAGGACCGCCAGCCACAGGACGCCCACGATCCCCGAGGCCGCGCTCAGGTGGATCCAGTGGCCCAGCAGGAGCGAGCCCGCGACCAGGGTCAGGGAGGGCAGCAGCCAGAAGACCGCGTCCCAGGCGGTGGTGGTGTGCGGCAGCATCAGCGCCGCGCCGGTGCACAGCAGCAGGGCCGGGACCAGGACCGCGCAGGTGCGCAGGAACAGCAGCCGCTGCCCGGCCATGGGCGTGACCGAGGCCAGGGTGTGCGCGGGGTCGACCCCCCGCCCGTAGGCCAGGGCCACGCCGACCAGCGGGACCACCGGCGCCAGGAAGAAGAACATCAGCGAGCCGCGCGGCAGCAGGTGCGCGGCCAGCAGGGCGGCCCCCAGGACCACCACGGTGGAGACGAGCCAGGCCTGGTAGAGCCGCGGGGTCGCGGCGAGGAGTTTGGCGGTCTCCGCGCGCAGGCCGACGGAGGCCAGCAGGGTCTCGACCGGGCCGCGCCGGGGCCGGTCGACGACGTCGCGCAGCGACGCCCAGCTGTCGGCCAGCCACGACTCGTCCGCTGGCAGCAGGGACCGGCAGGGCGCGCAGTGCATCAGATGGGCCTCCACCGACATCGCGGTGATCTCGTCGCTTCTCCGGGCCGCGTAGTCGTGGGCCTGGGCCGGGGTCAGGTGCCAACCGCTCATGACGTCAATGCCTCCCGCAGGCGCGCCTTGGCGCGCATCACCCGTGTCTTCACGGTGCCTTCGGGGATCTGGAGAATCTGTGCGGCCTCGCGCACCGTGAGCCCGTCCAGCACGGTCGCCTGTATGGCGGCCCGCAGCTCGGGGGACAGGGTGTGCAGGGCCGCGCCCAGGGGGCCGTGCTCGATGTTGAGCAGCACGGTGTCCTCGGCCGAGGCGTCCCCGATGGTCTCGTAGGGCTCGGCCTCGATGTCGGAGATCCACCGGTTGGCCCGCCGGCGCAGCTGCGAGATGAGCTGGCGGATGGCGATGGTCCACAGCCAGGCCCCGGCGTCGGTGTCGCCGGGGCGGGGGGTGAAGGAGCCCGCGTTCCTCCATACGGCCAGGAAGGTCTCCTGGAGCGCGGCGTCGACCTGGTCGGCGTCGGAACAGCGGTAGTTCAGACGCGCCCGCAGCCAGGGCGCGTGCCTGCGGTGCAGGATCTCCAGGGCCTCGGCCTCGCCCGCCGCGACGGCGGTCAGCAGCACCGGGTCGGCGCTCTCGGGGCCGTAGGAGGGTGCGCGGCGGTGCGCGCGTCGGAACAGCTTCACGGTCGGTCTATCGCTCGGGGCCCGAAGGGCGGTTCATCGGTGTGCGGCCTTTTCGAAGCTACCCGCGCGCCGGGGGGAGATCGCCCCCGCGGGTGGGCGAAAATGGGGTTTATGCGCCTGAGGATCTTCCTTGAGCCCCAGCAGGGGGCCACATACGAGGACCAGCTCGCCGTGGCCAAGGCCACCGAGGAGCTCGGGTTCGACGCACTCTTCCGCTCGGACCACTACCTGCACATGGGGGAGGGCACCAGCGGCCTGCCCGGGCCGACCGACGCCTGGATCACCCTGGCGGGTCTGGCCCGGGAGACGTCGCGCATCCGGCTGGGCACGCTGATGACGGCGGCGACCTTCCGCTACCCGGGGCCGCTGGCGATCGCGGTCGCGCAGGTGGACCGGATGAGCGGCGGCCGGGTGGAGTTCGGGTTCGGCGCGGGCTGGTACGAGGAGGAGCACGCCGCGTACGGCATCCCCTTCCCGACCACGGCCCGGGAGCGCTTCGACCGCTACGAGGAGCAGCTCGACATCATCACCGGCCTGTGGTCCACGCCGGTCGGCGGCACGTTCCGCTACGAGGGCAAGTACTACCGGCTGGCGGAGGGGCCCGCGCTGCCCAAGCCGGAGCAGAGCCCGCGCCCGCCGGTGCTCATCGGCGGTACCGGTCTGCGCCGCACCCCGCGGCTGGCCGCGACGTTCGCCGACGAGTACAACGTGCCGTTCTCGTCGGTGGCCGACACCGGGGCCGCGTTCGACCGGACGCGGGCGGCTGCGGCGGCGGTGGGCCGCACCGACGGGATCGTCTACTCGGCGGCGCAGGTGCTGTGCGTGGGCCGCGACGAGGCCGAGATCGCCCGCCGGGCGGAGCGCATCGGCCGCCGGGTGGACGAGCTGCGGCTGAACGGCCTGGCCGGGACGCCCGCCGAGGTGGTCGACAAGATCGGCCGGTTCGCGGAGCTGGGCGCCGAGCGCATGTACCTCCAGCTGCTGGACATGGCGGACCTGGAGCACCTGGAGCTGGTGGCCGCGGAGGTGGCCCGGCAGCTGGACTGAGGATGCGCGAAGCGCCGGCGGGGTTCTGGAGGCCCGGAGGAGACGTCCGAGGAACGAGGATGTCGATGTAGGGGCGAAGGTTCCCGCCCTCAAAGGGCGCTGAGCACGGACCGAAGCGAAGCGGAGGTTCAGAACAACACGGGGCCGCGGCCCGGGGCGCGGCGCCCCCGCGATAACTTGATATCGAGATACAAGTGGGATAGCTTGATGTCAAGATAAAAGAGGGTTCCCCCCGACCCGGGCCGGGCCCGGGAGTGTGACGTCGACCTCTCGGCGTCCCCGGCCCCGAGTATCACGGGCGTCCGCGCGCAGCGGACCGCCTGGCCTGTGGCGAGTGGTGTCGTCGCAGGCCATGGCCGCTTCCGAGAGGTCGGATACGGTCGGAGGGCGCCCCCGCGGCCCTCCGTCCACCCGGCGACCGGTTAGGGCGGCCTCAGTGGGTCCCGCATCCACCCGATGGGGCAGGATGCCAGGGACAAAGTGGCGAGATCAGGAGGCAGACACCGTGTCCGCGAACAGCTTCGGCGCCCGTGACACGTTGCGCGTTGGCGACGAGTCGTACGAGATCTTCCGGTTGGACGCCGTGGAGGGCTCCAACCGACTTCCCTACAGCCTGAAGGTCCTCCTGGAGAACCTTCTGCGCACCGAGGACGGCGCGAACGTCACCGCCGACCACATCCGCGCCCTGGGCGGCTGGGACGCCAAGGCCCAGCCCAGCCAGGAGATCCAGTTCACCCCCGCCCGGGTGATCATGCAGGACTTCACCGGCGTCCCCTGCGTCGTCGACCTCGCCACCATGCGCGAGGCCGTCCGCGACATGGGCGGCGACCCGGACAAGATCAACCCGCTCGCCCCCGCCGAGCTGGTGATCGACCACTCCGTGATCGTCGACCTCTTCGGCCGCCCCGACGCCTTCGAGCGCAACGTCGAGATCGAGTACGAGCGCAACCAGGAGCGCTACAAGTTCCTGCGCTGGGGCCAGACCGCGTTCGACGAGTTCAAGGTCGTCCCGCCCGGCACCGGCATCGTGCACCAGGCCAACATCGAGCACCTGGCCCGCGTCACCATGAGCCGCAACGGCCAGGCCTACCCCGACACCTGCGTCGGCACCGACTCGCACACCACCATGCAGAACGGCCTGGGCATCCTGGGCTGGGGCGTCGGCGGCATCGAGGCCGAGGCCGCCATGCTCGGCCAGCCGATCTCCATGCTCATCCCGCGCGTGGTCGGCTTCAAGCTCACCGGCCAGCTCAAGCCGGGCACCACCGCCACCGACCTGGTGCTCACCATCACCGAGCTGCTGCGCCGGCACGGTGTGGTCGGCAAGTTCGTCGAGTTCTACGGCGAGGGCGTCACCTCCGTGCCGCTGGCCAACCGCGCCACCATCGGCAACATGAGCCCCGAGTTCGGCTCCACCGCCGCGATCTTCCCGATCGACGACGAGACCATCCGCTACATGCGCCTGACCGGCCGCTCCGAGCAGCAGGTCGCCCTGACCGAGGCCTACGCCAAGGCCAACGGCTTCTGGCACGACCCGGCCAACGAGCCCGAGTTCTCCGAGTACCTGGAGCTCGACCTGGGCGACGTCGTCCCGTCGATCGCCGGCCCCAAGCGCCCGCAGGACCGCATCGTCCTGGCCCAGGCCAAGCAGACCTGGCGCCACGACGTCCGCAACTACGTCGAGGACGGCGTCGACGAGGCCGTCGAGGAGTCCTTCCCGGCCTCCGACGCCCCCGCGCAGACCGCCAACGGCGCGCGCCCGCACAAGCCCGTCAAGGTCACCATGGCCGACGGTACCGAGACCGAGATCGACCACGGCGCCGTCGTGATCGCCGCGATCACCTCCTGCACCAACACCTCCAACCCCTCGGTCATGCTGGGCGCCGCCCTGCTGGCCAAGAAGGCGGTGGAGAAGGGCCTGTCCCGCAAGCCGTGGGTCAAGACCTCCATGGCCCCGGGCTCCAAGGTCGTCACCGACTACTACGAGCGCTCCGGCCTGACCCCGTACCTGGACAAGCTGGGCTTCAACCTGGTCGGCTACGGCTGCACCACCTGCATCGGCAACTCCGGCCCGCTGCCGGAGGAGATCTCCAAGGCCGTCCAGGACAACGACCTGGCCGTCACCGCGGTGCTGTCCGGCAACCGCAACTTCGAGGGCCGGATCAACCCGGACGTCAAGATGAACTACCTGGCCTCGCCGCCGCTGGTGGTCGCCTACGCCCTGGCCGGGTCCCTGGACGTGGACATCACCACCGAGCCCCTGGGCATCGGCAAGGACGGCGAGCCGGTCTACCTGGCCGACATCTGGCCGACCGCCGAGGAGATCCAGGAGGTCATGGACTCCGCGATCGCCGCCGACATGTACGAGGCCGCCTACGCGGACGTCTTCGCCGGCGACGAGCGCTGGCGCTCGCTGCCCACCCCGACCGGCAACACCTTCGAGTGGGAGAGCGAGTCGACCTACGTCCGCAAGCCCCCGTACTTCGAGGGCATGGCGCAGGAGCCGTCCCCGGTCACCGACATCACCGGCGCCCGCGTCCTGGCCAAGCTGGGCGACTCGGTCACCACCGACCACATCTCCCCGGCCGGCGCCATCAAGCCGGGCACCCCGGCGGCCGAGTACCTCAAGGCCCACGGTGTGGAGCGCCGCGACTTCAACTCCTACGGTTCCCGCCGCGGCAACCACGAGGTGATGATCCGCGGTACGTTCGCCAACATCCGCCTGCGCAACCAGATCGCGCCGGGCACCGAGGGCGGCTACACCCGCGACTTCACCCAGCCCGACGCCCCGGTGTCGTTCATCTACGACGCCGCGCAGAACTACGCGGCGCAGGGCACCCCGCTGGTCGTCCTGGGCGGCAAGGAGTACGGCTCCGGCTCGTCCCGCGACTGGGCCGCCAAGGGCACCAGCCTGCTGGGCGTGCGCGCCGTCATCACCGAGTCCTACGAGCGCATCCACCGCTCCAACCTCATCGGCATGGGCGTCCTGCCCCTGCAGTTCCCCGAGGGCCAGAGCGCGGACTCCCTCGGCCTGACCGGCGAGGAGACCTTCTCCATCACCGGCGTGACCGAGCTGAACGAGGGCCGCATCCCTGCCACGGTGAAGGTGAGCACCGACACCGGCGTCGAGTTCGACGCCGTGGTGCGCATCGACACCCCCGGTGAGGCGGACTACTACCGCAACGGCGGCATCCTGCAGTACGTGCTGCGCCAGCTGATCGCCGGGTAGCCATCCGGACTCCGCTGCCGCGCCCGACCGGCGCGGCGCGCGGTTCACGGGGCCTCCGCCGTCCGACCGACGGCGGAGGCCCCCTCCGTGTTCCCGGGGAGGAGCCGCCCCGGGCGCGACGGCCGCCGAAGAAGCAGGTGGAACCGGGTCGAAGGCGCCCGCAGCGGGGTACTATGCTCTGCCCATGCCCAACCCTCACCGTGCCCGCGGCCCGCTCCGCGCCCTGCTCCTCACGGTGGCCCCGGCCCTGCTGCTCCTGACCGCCCCCGCCCCCGGCGGCGCCGACACGGTGGACGGCGCCGACACCCCGGCGGTCGCCCCCCAGGCGACCTACGCCGAACACTTCGCCGGACTGCTCGCCGCCGAGCCCGAGGGCTCCGCGGTCGTGGTGGACGGCGCGATCGGCGGCCCGGTCCCGCCCGAGGAGATGGAACGCGGGATCCACGAGGCGTTCGCGCCCCTCGGGGTGCCCTACCACGTCGTGGTCACACCCTTCCTGGGCGCCGGCAGCGACGCCGGGATGGACGAGATCATGCCCGCCGTGCACGACCGGCTCGGCACCGACGGCGTCTACGCCGTCCTCCCGGCCTCGGGCGGGGTCACCGAACTGCGCGTCTACGGGGCCGACCTGTCGGTGGACGGCGGCCGGGACGCCGTCTACGACGCCGAGCTCTACGACGTCCCCGCCCACGAGGTGGCCCGGGTCCTGGTCGCCGGGCTGACCGGCGCCGAGCCCCCGGCGGAGTACGCCGAGGCGGAGGCCGGAGCGGGGGAGGGCTTCCTCGCCGAGTTCCGCGACGACACCGACCCCACCCGTTTCAACGGCCCCGAGAACCTCGGCTTCCTGGTGGGCACGGTGGCCGGCGCCCTGCTGTGCTGCGCCGGGTGGGTCACCTGGCGCGCCGGCCGGCGCGGCCACCGGTTCCTGCCCGTCGCGGCCGTGCTGGCGGCGGCCTCGGCGACCGGCCTCCTCGTCGCCACCACCTACACCTACACGGTGAACGCCCCCGTGGGCGGGCACGAGGTCCCCGACCCCGAGGAGCTGGTCCGGCTGGAGCCGCCGTACGTGGTCTCCACCGGCCGGGTCGAGCACGTCGCCGCCGCCCTGGCGGAGGACCCGCTCTACGTCGACCCGATCATGCCGCTGAGCCGCGAGGGCCTGGAGGACGCCCCCGGCCTGCTCGCCGGCTCGCCCGTCCCCGTCTTCGCGGCGGTGGTCCCGCTGCACCACGAGGACGAGGCCGAGGGGGACCCCGATATCCTGGCCGCGGCGCTGGCCTCCGTCGCCCGCGAGGACGGCGTCTACATCGTCGTCGGCTCCGGCAACGGCGTCCCCGAGCTCGGGGCGGCCGCCCGCGGGCTGGAGATCGACGCCTACGAGCTGTGGTCCCCCCTGGCCTACGACGAGTCGCAGACCCCGGCCGCCGCCCTGGAGGCCGCGGTGGCCGCCGTGTCGGAGATGGAGTTCACCCCCGGCGACGGGTACCGGCCGCTGTTCGCCGACGACGAGGTGAACCTGCCCGGGCCCCGCGCGGAGCGCTACTGGTCGGGCGGATTCTTCGGCGGCCTGCTGCTGGTGGGCCCCTTCGCGGCCGCCGCCGTGGTCGGCGCCTGCTACCTCGCCGTCTTCCTGTTCCGGCTCTCCCGGGGACGGGTCCGGGGCGTCCCCCTCAACGACCGGGTCCTGCGGCGCCTGGCCGTGGAGGAGACCGACCGGGTGCGGGCCCTGGTGGAGGGGGAGCCCGGCCGGATCCCCGCCGAGTTCATGCCCCAGGCCGAGGCCGCACTCATGGTCATGGGCCGCGACCCGCAGGGGCTCGACCTGCTCGGGGCCGCGGTGCTGTCGCGCCGGGTGCTGGCGGCGGTGGCCGACCCCGGCGCGGACACCACGCCCTGCGCCGTCGATCCGCTGCACCCCTTCGCCGCCGAACAGGTTCAGTCCCGGCTCCTGGGCGGCCGGGTCCCCCTGTGCGAGGAGTGCGCGCGGCTCGGCGACGCCGCCCGGTCCGAGCGCGTCCTGCGGCTGCGCACCGATGGCACGGTCCGCTCCTACCGGGCGAAACCGGAGGACCCGTGGATCCGTCATTCCTTCGGGGCGCACCTGCCCCGCCGCCTGGTCGACCTGCTGCTCGAGGAGAACCGTGTCCACTGACCCCCGCACCCCCGCACGCCGGCGGGCCCGCGTGACGGTCGCGGCCCTGGCCCTGCCCGCGGTCCTGTCCGCGGCCCTGGCCGGCGCACCGGCCCTGGCGGACACCGCACCTCCGGCGGACACCGCGTCCCCGGCCGACACCGCACCTCCGGCCGACACCGCGTCCCCGGCGGCGGGGGAGACCGCGGCGGGGGAGACCGCGGCGGAGGAGACCGCCAGCCCGGCCCAGGTGATCGCCGACGCCCTGGCCGAGTCGCCCGTCTACGTCGACTCCTCCTACGAGGGCGCCTACTCGGCCGAGGCCCGCGAGCGCGTCGTGACGGTGCTCGAACAGCACGACCTGGACCTGTACGTCATCGTCGTCCCGCTGGTCGAGGGCGACGAGTGGAGCGGGGAGGGCGAGGCGCTGGCCTCGGCCGTGCACGACCGCATGGGCGGCGGCGAGCGCCACTTCCTGGTCTACGACCGCCGCGGCGACCTGGAGGGCCACGACCTGGGCTCGGCCCCCGACGACTGGTCCCAGCCCGCCTTCTACGGCGCCCTGGCCGCGAGCTACAAGACCATGGACGGGCAGAAGACCCTGCCGACCCTCGTGGAGGCCGCGGTCGAGGCCGCCCTGTCCGACGACCCCGAGGCCGCCTATGAGACGGCGCAGCAGGCCTACTACGACCGGACGGGCCAGCCCCCGAGCGGGGCGCTCATGCCCGCGCGGTGGTGGAACCCCTGGGTCATCGGCGCGCTGGTGCTCGCCCTGCTGGCCGGGATCGGCGTCCCGCTGTACCGGCGCCTGGGCCGGTCCCGTCCCGGCGGGCTGCTGCGCCGCCGCCCGGCGGCGCCGATCGCCCAGCACGCGGCGTTCGACAACGCCGACCGCGCCCAGCTGGAGTCGCTGGTCGAACGCGGCGAGCGCGACCTCATCGAACTGGGGGAGCGGCTCAGCGAGGACGCCGGGGTGGCCCCGCAGAACCTGTCCCGGGCCCTGGACGCCCGCGACGCCGCCGCCCGCGTCCACGACCGGATGGCCCGGGAGGGCGCCACACTGGCCGACGCGGTCGGCGTGCTCGTCCTGCTGGACCTGGCAGAGGACGCGCTGGCCGGACTGCGCACCCCGCGCCGCCCCTGCTACGCCAACCCGCTGCACGGCAACGACACCCGGCAGACCCAGTGGCGCGAGTTCGGCGGCCTGCGCACCATCCGCGTGCCGCTGTGCCCCGAGTGCGCCCGCGCCGTGCGCGACCGGCTGCGGCCCACCGTGCTGCCCGCCGAGCACGAGGGCCGCTCGGTCCCCTACTACGAGGTGCCCGCCGAGCACAGCGTGTGGGCGGCCACCGGCTACGGGACGCTCACCGACGACCTGGTCGAGCGGGTCCTGAGCGGCGGGCACCGGGCGGCCCGCTGACCGCCGCGGGGACGCGGACCGGGGGCGGGCCGGGCGGCCGCCGTTGCGACGGGGGAGGTGTTCCGTCGTAAGGTGGTCCTGGAGAAGCGGTCGATTCGGGCGGGGCGGAACCCCCCTCGCCCCTCGGCCCCGGGCCGTCGCCGCACCGCGATGACCGCACACGCGCGTCACCGATGCCCCTGCCCCGCGCATCACGCCGACGGCCCCGCCCCGTCACCCCGGCGCACCGCCGCCGACCCGTGAGATCCGTGAAAGGCATGACCTTGGACGACCCCGCAGAGGCATCCGCCCCGCGTACCGTGGGCGGCTACCGCCTGGTGCGTTCGCTCGGCCGCGGCGGTTTCGGTGAGGTGTTCCTCGGAGAGGCCGGGGACGGGAGCCGGGCCGCGGTGAAGGTGCTGCACGCCTCCTGGTCCGGTGACGCGGACATGCGCCGCCGGTTCGCGGCGGAGGTGGAGCAGGCGCGGCGGGTGAGCGGTTTCTGTATCGCGGCGATCCTGGACGCCGATCCGGAGGCGGAGCAGCCGTGGATCGCCACCGAGTTCATCGACGGCCCCACCCTGCAGCGCGCGGTCGCCGAGGAGGGACCGCGCCGCGGGATGGAGCTGCAGCGGCTGGCGGTCAACACCGCCACGGCGCTGGCCGCGATCCACGCGGCGGGGGTGGTCCACCGCGACCTCAAGCCGGACAACATCATGCTGGCGGCGGACGGGCCGCGGGTGATCGACTTCGGCATCGCCCGCGCGGTCGAGACCACCTCGGTGACCGCCAGCGGGGTCGTGGGCACCATCGGGTACATGGCGCCCGAACAGCTGGAGGGCGCCCGACTCACCTCGGCCGTGGACGTGTTCTCCTGGGGCGCGGTCATGGTCTACGCCGCCACCGGGCGCGAGGCCTTCCAGGCGCCCACCCAGGCGTCGCGCATCGCCCGCATCCTCAGCGGAGGCCCCGATCTGGGGGACATCGACGAACCCCTGCGGAGCGTGGTCGAACGCTGCCTGGACAAGGACCCGGACCGGCGCCCGGACGCCTCCTCCCTGCTCAACCTGCTCATCGCGGGCCCCCAGGGCGGAGGCCCGGCCCCGGACGGCGCCGTGCACCCGGCGCCGGCTCCCGTCTCCGGCGTGGATCCCACCCGGGTGGCCCCGCTCCATGGCGTCGACCCCACGCGGGTGGCCCCGCCCCATGGCGTGGACCCCACGCGGGTTGCTCCGGCGCACGGTGTGGACCCCACGCGAGTGGCCCCGCCCCATGGCGTGGACCCCACCCGCTCCTACACCGGCCTGGCCCCGGCCGGGCCCGCCGCGCCCGCGGCCGCCGGGACGGCCGCCCCGCCGCCGGGACCGGTGTCCGCCCCGCGGCCCGCCCCCGGCAACACCGGCGCCTCCGGGTACCACACCGGTGTCGGCGGAGTCCCCCCGTACCACTTCGCCGGTGTCCGCTTCACCGACCCCGGCGCCCTGGCCGAGGCCATGCAGGGCAACTGGGCGGCGGCCGTCCGCGTGTTCGGCGACGCCACCGAGCGCGCCGCCCTGGGCGCCTGGCTCATGGACGACCTCGGCGACACCCTCGTCGACCGCTCCCTGTTCCGCCGCCACGCCGACGACGCCAACCTGGCCCTGGCCTCCTTCATCGCCCAGACCCGCCCCGACCTGCCGCCGGTCTTCCGCGGCCGCGGCGCCACCATGGCCGACCTCGGCGGGCTGTTCTCCGACCCGCGACCCGTCATCACCGGGGCGCCGATGTCCAACGAGATGGCCCTGCTGGCCCGCCCCGAGGTGCTGCGGACCATGGGCCTGCACCACGCTCCCGACCCGGCGGCGCACCAGCGCCTGGCCGACTCCCTCGACGCCGCCGAGCACGCCGGGAACACCTTCCACCAGGAGCTGTCCGGCCGGCTCGCCGGGTGGCGGTCGGCGAGCCCCAACGTGAACCCGGCGCTCATCCTCACCTTCCTGCTGCACCCCGAGCTGATGGTCCCGCCCCACGACGGCGGCGACTCCGGGGTGGGGGAGTGGATCGACATCCTCTGGCGCCGGGTGGACGCCTCCCCCGGCCCGGCCGGGGTGGGGCACGCCGCGGCGATCTACGGCGCCGTCCCCACCCTCCAGGCGCTCTCCCGCCAGCGCCGCTACTGGGAGGAGCGCTACACCAAGGTCGCCACGGAGCACGAGTCGCTGCACGGCAAGGTCGTGCAGCAGCAGCGCTACTTCCAGATCCGCCGCTACTGCAACTACGCGCTCTTCGGCTTCCCGATCGGGATCGTCATCGGCATGTCCGGCCAGGCCGAGTGGCTGGGCGACCTGTTGGTGACGCTGTCGGTCCTGGCCCTGGCCGCCTCGGTCGTGCTCTCGGTGGTCCTGCGCGTCGGCTACGGCGACGTGGTGCGCCGCGGGCAGCGGGTGATGGAGCTGAACAACGCCGCGGCCCAGCTGCCGGAGCTGACCTCGGGCGTGGAGCGCATCCGCGCCGACCTGGTCCACGCGCGCCGCATCACCGGGGGCTGACCGGACGCCCCCGACCCCCGACGGCAGACCAGGAAGGTACGGCGTGCACGAGACCTGGGAGACGGACGGTTCCACCGTGGGCGGCTACCGCCTGGTGCGCTCGCTCGGCCGCGGCGGTTTCGGCGAGGTGTTCCTCGGAGAGGCCCGGGACGGGAGCCGGGCCGCGGTGAAGGTGCTGCACGCCTCCTGGGCGGGCGACGCCGAGATGCGCCGCCGGTTCGCGGCGGAGGTGGAGCAGGCGCGGCGGGTGAGCGGGTTCTGCATCGCGGCGATCCTGGACGCCGACCCCGGGGCGGAGCAGCCGTGGATCGCCACCGAGTTCATCGACGGCCCCACCCTCCACAGGGCGGTCGCCGAGGAGGGGCCGCGCCGAGGGGCGGAGCTGCAGCGGCTGGCGGTCAACACCGCCACGGCGCTGGCCGCGATCCACGCCGCCGGTGTGGTGCACCGGGACCTGAAGCCGGAGAACATCATGCTGGCGGCGGACGGGCCGCGGGTGATCGACTTCGGCATCGCCCGCGCGGTCGAGACCACCTCGGTGACCGCCAGCGGCATCATCGGGACCGTCGGGTACATGGCCCCGGAGCAGTTGGAGGGCGCCCGTCTCACCTCGGCCGTGGACGTGTTCTCCTGGGGCGCGGTCATGGTCCACGCGGCCACCGGGCGCGAGGCGTTCCCCGGCCCCACCCGGGCCTCCCGCATCGCGCGGGTCCTGTCGGGCGAGCCCGACCTGGACGGCGTGCCCGAGGAGCTGCGCGGGACGGTGCGGACCTGCCTGGACAGGGACCCCCGCCGCCGCCCGGACGCGCGCACCCTGGTGGACCACCTCATCACCGGCGCGCCCCTGGTGGAGGCGCCCGAGCCCACGGTGGTCGACCCGGGGGAGGGGCCCCTGCCGCCCACCCTGGCCTACACCGCGGCGGCCCCGGCGCCCGCTCCGGTCCCGCACACCCCGTCGCCCCCGGGGGAGGCCCCGCCGTACCACTTCGCGGGCGTCCGGTACACCCGGCCCGGCGACCTGGCCGCCGCGATGCAGGAGCAGTGGGCGCAGGCGGCGGCGGTCTTCGAGGACCCGGACGCCAGGGCGGCCCTGGGCACCTGGATCACGGACGACCTGCGGGACACGACCGTGGACCGCGCGCTGTTCCGCACCCGGCGGACCGACGCCGACCTGGCCGTGGCGACCTTCGTGGCCCAGACCCGCCCGGACCTGCCCCCGCGCTTCCGCGGCCACGACGTCTCACCCGACACCCTGCGGTCCTTCTTCGCCGGCGCGCCGCCCGCCGCGCCCGCGGAGGCCGGCGGCCTGGCCCGCCCGGGGATACTGCGCCAGCTGTCGCTGCACCACGGCGAGGCGGCGCGCGGCCTGGCCGCGCCGGCCGCCGAACTCGAGGCGGCGGCGCGCGCCGCCGCCTCGTTCGGGGAGGAGCTGGCCGAACACCTCGACGGCTGGAAGGGCGGGCGGCACGCGGCAGCGGACCCGGCCCTGCTGCTGGCCTTCGTGCTCGACCCCGGGCGCGTGCGCCGCCCGGCCGCGCCCCCGGGCACCGCGGCCGCGCAGTGGATCGACGCGCTGTGGAAGCGGGTGGACGCCTCCGAGGGGGCGGCGCGGGCCGGGTGCGCGGCCGTGGTCCACGGCGCACTGCCCCTGATCGACGGGCTGGTCCGGCGGCGGGAGCAACGGGAACGGCACGGGGCGGAGCGGGAACAGGAGCTGCGGACCCTCCGGGGCGACCTGGCGTTCTACGACAAGACGTCCAGCCGCCTGGTCCGGCTGGGCGGGACGGCGCTCGCCTGCCTGGTGCTCGCCTTCGTGGTGCTGCCGGGGATGACGGAGGGGAGCGGCTCCGGGTGGGCCGGGTTCGTCGGGCTCTGCCTCATGGTCGGCCTGCTCTCCCCCCTGTTCGTGGTGTTCGCCCACATCCAGGCCCGCGTCCGCGTCGGGAACGGCGAGCGGCGCCGAAGGCTCCGGGAACGGCTGCGGGGGCTGGAGGAGGACCAGGCCGCCCTGGTGCGGGAACTGCACACCATGCGCGCCGACCTGGAGAAGGCCGGGGCGCTGGCCGCGGCCCCGCCCCGGCGGTGAGGGGCGCTCAGTCCTCGGCTTCCCAGGGGCGGGGGGCGTCCGGCGCGGCCAGGGCCGACAGGCGGGCGACGACGGCGGCGCGCGCCAGCCTGTAGGGGCGCTCCAGGTCGTCCTCCAGCAGGGAGTCGGAGTTGGCGGTCTCCAGGAACGAGGCCAGCTCGAACACCAGCAGCTCCACGTCGGTGCCGGGGGACAGCTCGCCCAGCTGCACGGCGTCGGCGGCGCTGCGGGTGAGCAGGTCGCGCCACTCGCGGCGGGTCGCCACCAGGGCGTCGCGCACCCGGCCGGGACGCGACTCGAACTCGGCGTTGACGGTGTAGAAGAAGCAGCCGCCCGGGAACACCCGCCCCTGCGAGTAGACGGCCCAGTTCTCGAACAGGCGCCACAGGCGGGACAGCCCGGGCCGGACCTCCAGGGCTCCGTCCACCACGTGGTCGGCGAAGATGCGGCGACCGGCGCGGATCGCGGCCAGCTGGAGCTCCTCCTTGGAGCCGAAGTGGGCGAACACCCCGCTCTTGCTGACCTGGAGCTCCTTGGCCAGGCGGCCCAGGGAGAGCCCCTCCAGCCCCTCCACCGAGGCGATGTCCACCGCGCGGCGCAGCACGGCGCGCCGGGTCTGGTCGCCCCGCTGCACGCGGCCGTCGGTCCGGGTCGTCATGCGCACCTCCCGCACCACCCCCGCCGGGTGGCCCTCGTCCGAACGACAGGTCGGTCGTCAGGACACCATAGCCGCTACTTGACGCCTGACCTCTCGCAAACAAATAATACGATCGTTCGTATAGTTTGTGAAGAAGGAGACCCATGGGCGCGTTCGAACCGCTTCCCCTGCTCGGTGCCGCCGTCAACGCACTGGCGCTGCCCGCCCCGCGCCTGGCCGGGTCGCTGTCCAGACGGCTGTGGGCCTCCCCGCCCCCGCCCCGGGCCGTCCCCGACCGGGACCGGGACCTGCACGAGGCGGCCGACACCGCGACGGTCCGCGTCGGCCGCTGGGACGTGGCCGCCTACGCCTGGGGCGACACCGCCCGCCCGGTGCTGCTCGTCCACGGCTGGCGCTCGCGCGCCGCACGCTTCGCCCCCCTCGTCCGCCGCCTGGTCGACCTCGGCTACGGCCCGGTGTCCTGGGACGCCCCCGGCCACGGGGCGACCGGCGGACCGGTGGGCACCATCCTCGACGCGCTGCGGATCCAGCGCCTCCTCCAGGAGCGGTACGGCCGCTTCCACGCCGTCGTCGCCCACTCCATGGGAGCGCCCTTCGCCGTCCACGCCCTGCGCGAGGGCGTCGAGGCCGACCGGGCGGTCCTCCTCGCCGGGGTGTCGGACTTCGGCTTCCTCCTCACCGCGTTCACCGACGCCCTGGGGATGGGGCCCCGCGCCCTGGCCGCACTGCGCGCGGACGTGGAGCGCCACTACTTCGACGCCGACCCGACGGTGTGGGAACGCTTCTCCACCACCCACCGGATCGACACCCTGGAGCAGCCGTTCCTCCTGCTGCACGACGACACCGACGAGGTCGTGCCCTTCGCGCACTCCCTGCGCACCCTCGAACACCTCGGCGGGCGGGGGCGGATGATCGCCACCACCGGCCTGGGCCACAGCGGAGCCCTCTTCGAACGGGAGCACCTGGACGCCATCACCTCCTTCGTCCAAGGCGCCGACCTGCCCGTGCCCGCCCCCGGGGACCGGACCGGCACCGCATGACCCCCGGCGAACCCGAGAAGGAGACCACCGTGACCACCGCCCCCCATCCGATCGACCTGGAGGTCCTGGCCGTCACCGCGCCGCGTGTGGCCGGCCGGCGGGCCCTGCGCCTGTGGACCGACCCGGGCGACACCTCCGCGGTCGACCGCGACCGCGACGTGCACGAACGCGCCCGCGTCGACCACCTCGGCCACCGGGGGTGGCGGGTCGCCGCCTACACGTGGGGCGAGGGCGCGCGCCCCGTCCTGCTGGTCCACGGCTGGGGCTCGCGCGCCGCCCGCCTCGCCCCGCTGGTGCGCGCCCTCACCGCCCGCGGGCACACCGTCGTCTCCTGGGACGCCCCCGGGCACGGCGCCACCGGCGGCCCCGCCGGGACCGTCCTGGACGCGCTGGCCGTCGCACGCCTGCTCCAGGAGCGGCACGGCGACTTCGCGGCCGTGATCGGCCACTCCCTGGGCGCGCTGTTCGCCACCCACCTGGTGCGCGAGGGGATCCGGACCGACCGGCTGGCCCTGCTGTCGGCGATGGCCGACTTCGAGGGCACCGTCGACGGCTTCGTAGCCGCCCACGGCTGGGGCCCGCGGGTGAACCGGGCACTGCGCCGCGCCATCGAGGACGACCTCTTCGACGGGGACCGGGACCTGTGGAAGCGCTACGCCACCGTCCGCGACGCCGACGCCCTGGACGTGCCGGTGCTGCTGTTCCACGACGTCGACGACCCGCTGATCCCCCACGCCGAGTCCGTGCGGATCCTCGCCGCGATGGGGGCGGGGGCCAGGATGGTCGGCACGGTCGGCCTCGGGCACAACCGCATCCTGGCCGACCCCGACGTGCTGGAGCGGCTCACCGCGTTCGTCGCCCCGGTCAGGGCCGAGGTGTGGTGAGGTCCGTCCCCCGCGTGTTGCCGACGACGGCGTCGGCGTGCTCCCGGGGGCGCTCGGCCGCGTAGAACACCGCCTCCTGATCGGCCCAGACCCGCCGGAAGGGGGCGTACAGCCCGGCGTCCCCGCGCGCGTCCAGCCGCCGGGCGCGCACCGCGTCGGGCGCGTCCACCCACACCGACAGGTCCACACGGGGGCGCACGATCCGAGCCCCGGAGCCGCACCCCTCCACCACCAGGACCCCGCCCGCCGCCACCGGCCCCGGCAGCGAGTACTCCTCCCGGGAGAACCGGCCGCGCGCCCAGTCGTAGCGCCGCCAGCGCGCCGCGCCCCCGCGGGCCAGCGGCTCCAGCACCCACTCCACCAGCAGCTCCGGTGCCCGCGCGAGTCCGTGCCACCCCGGGTACAGGTCGTCCATCGGCAGCACGGCGACCGCGGTGTCCCGTGCCGCCAGCGCCGCACGCAGCCGCTCCGCCACCGTGCTCTTGCCCGACCCGGAGCGCCCCTCCACGGTGACGACGCGCACGCGCCCGCGGTCGCCGGGGACGGCCGCGGCCAGCCGGTCGTCCCAGCCGGCCCGGTCGGTCTCCACATACAGAGCGGTCACGTTCGGACCCTAACGTGCGCGGGTGGGCGGTTTCCGCTTGCGTTCAATCCTTGTAGCATTCGACACAGAAGGCACGGTCGGACCGTGCCGCGAACGACCGGAAGGGACGCCCGGTGACCGACACCGCAGTGACGCCGGGGTCCCAGTCCGCCCTCCGGCAGGCCAACGAGCAGCGGGTCGTGGACGTCCTGCGCCGCGAGGGCACCCGCACCCAGGCCGAACTGGCCCGGGCCACCGGCCTGTCCGCCGCGAGCGTCTCCAACATCGTGCGCGGCCTGCGCGCCGCGGGCACGGTCGCGGTCCACGACACCTCCTCCAACGGCCGCCGGGCCCGCGCGGTCACCCTGGTGCGCCCGCCGGGGACGGTGGTGGCGGTCGACTTCGCCCCCGAGCGGGTCACGGTCGCCGTCGGCGACAGCGAGGGCAACATGCTGGCCCGCGAGGAGATCGACTACGACGTGGCCGCCGACCCCGACCGCGGGGTGCGCCGGGCCTCGTGGCTGGCCGAGACCACCCTGCTGCGGGCCCGCATCGACCTGTCCACGGTGGGCTCGGTGGTGGCGTCGGTGCCGGGGCCGATCGACCCGCACGGCGGCGAGGTCGGCGGCATCTCCTGCCTGCCCCGCTGGGCGGGCTTCCGGCCGGCCGAGGCGCTGGGCGAGCGGCTGGGCGTCCCGGTCATCGCGGAGAACGACGCCAACCTCGCGGTCCTGGCCGAGCTCCACCGGGGCGCGGGCCAGGGCGCCGAGCACCTCATCCACCTGGTCATCGGCGACGGGGTGGGCGCGGGCATCATCGTCTCGGGCGGACTGTTCCGCGGGGCGGGCGGCACCGCGGGCGAGGTCGGGCACATCGCGCTGGACCCGCGCGGCCAGGTGTGCCGCTGCGGCAACCGGGGGTGCCTGGAGACGTTCGTGGGGGCCGGGTACCTGCTGGACATGCTGCCGCAGAACACCTATGTCTCCCACGGCCCCGGACCGGCGGCGGTGGAGGACCTGGTGGGCGCCGCCCGCTCGGGCGACCCGGGGTGCCGGCGCATCCTCGCGGAGGCGGGCACGGCGCTGGGCCAGGGCGTGGCGATCATGGCCAACCTGTTCAACCCCGACCGGGTGATCGTCGGCGGCGACCTGGCCGAGGCCGGCGAGCTGCTGCTCGACCCGATGCGGCGGGCCATGGAACTGGGGGCGCTGGGCAGCGCCCTGTCCCGGCTGGAGCTGCTGCCCAGCGCGCTGGGACGCGACGCCTCCCTGTACGGGGCCCTGCGCATGGCGGCGCAGAGCATCCACTGAGCCACGCAGAGTGCCCACGGGCCTCTCCTTGACCTTTCCGTGGTGAAGCTTTGTGTTGCCCGTACGTGGTCGTCCGTGTTCCTTCCGCGCATGCTGGAGGGGCGCCCTTCTTCACGAATGCGCCCTGACCTGCGGTTTCTTTGATTTTAACTGCTGAACGCAAAGTCCGTGATGTTTCAGTTATGTGTTCAGGAGTTGACGACAAGCCTGCGGAGGGGTCTACTTCACAACATCACTCGCGAGTTCACATCCGTCCCCCGCACGTCAGAAAGGTGCAGCGTTGAGTACACGCACCGCACACCAGCGCAAGGTCGCCGGAGGCTTCGCCGCCGCCGGCGCCGCCCTCACCCTTCTCGTCTCCGGTTGTGGTTCGCTCACCACCTCGGGCGAGGACGCCGAGAGGGAGACCCACAGCATCGAGGAGGGCTTCCACGTCGGCCTCCTCCTGCCCGAGCTCCAGACCGCCCGCTACGAGGCGTTCGACAAGCCCTTCTTCGAAGAAGCGCTCGCCGAGCTGTGCCCCAACTGCGAGCTGTCCTACGCCAACGCCGACCAGGACGTCGACGAGCAGCAGACCCAGGCCCAGGCCATGCTCACCGAAGGGGTGGACGTCCTGGTCCTGGACGCGGTCGACTCCGCGGCCGCGGCCGGCACCGTCAGCGAGGCCCAGGCCCAGGGGGTCCCCGTGGTCGCCTACGACCGCCTCGCCCAGGGCGGCGTGGACATGTACGTCTCCTTCGACAACCACCGCGTCGGCCAGGTCCAGGCCGAGGCCCTGATCGAGGCCCTGGAGGAGCGCGGCACCGCCGGCGAGGGCCAGATCGTCATGATCAACGGCTCGCCCACCGACCCCAACGCCGCCGACTTCAAGGCCGGCGCCCACGAGATCTTCGACGGACAGGTCGAGATCGGCCAGGAGTTCGACACCCCGGACTGGTCCCCGGACCAGGCCAACAGCCAGATGGAGGGCGCCATCACCGCCCTGGGCGTCGATGAGATCGTCGGCGTCTACTCCGCCAACGACGGCATGGCCTCGGGCATCATCGCCGCGCTGCGCAGCGCCGGCGTGGACGTCGACGACCTGCCGCCGGTCACCGGCCAGGACGCCGAACTCGCCGGCATCCAGCGCATCATCGCCGGCGAGCAGTACATGACGGTCTACAAGGCCATCCAGCCCGAGGCGCAGGTCGCCGCCGCCATGGCCGTCGCCCTGGCCACCGGCACCGACCCCGAGCTCGGCGAGTACAACCTCGTCGACGTCGAGGACGCCAACGGCGAGACGGTCCCCTCCGTCCTGCTCGAGCCGATCGCGGTCACCGAGGAGAACGTCGGTGACACCGTGGTCTCGGACGGGATCTACTCCATCGAGGAGATCTGCACCGACGACTACGCCGACACCGACTTCTGCCAGGAAGCCCTCTAGGCACGGTGCGACGCCCCGACGGTGCGGGCGGGCCCCCGCCGCCCGCCCGCACCGGCCCGGGACGAGAGAAGAGATAACGAACGCATGAGTACACCAGTCCTGGAACTGTCCGGGATCTCCAAGACCTTCGGGGCGGTCCGCGCGCTCAGCGACGTGGACTTCCACGTCGCCGAGGGCGAGGTCGTCGCCCTCCTGGGGGACAACGGCGCCGGTAAATCCACGCTGGTCAAGGTCATCTCCGGAGCCCACCCCGCCGACAGCGGCGGCGTGATCCGCTGGGACGGCCGACCGGTCTCCATCGGGGCCCCCGCCGACTCCCAGCGCCTGGGCATCGCGACCATCTACCAGGACCTCGCCCTGTGCGACAACCTGGACATCGTCGCCAACCTCTTCCTGGGCAACGAGAAGCTCCACTTCCCCGGCACCCTCGACGAGGTCGAGATGGAGAGCCGGGCCCGGGAGCTCCTCGACTCCCTGTCGGTGCGCATCCCCAGCCTGCGCGTGCCGGTGGCCTCCCTCTCCGGCGGCCAGCGCCAGATCATCGCCATCGCCCGCTCCCTGCTGGGCCAGCCCCGCGTGGTGATGCTCGACGAGCCCACCGCCGCCCTGGGCGTCGCCCAGACCGCCCAGGTCCTCGACCTCATCGAGCGCCTGCGCGACCAGGGCCACGGCGTCGTCCTGATCAGCCACAACATGGCCGACGTCCGCGCGGTCGCCGACCGCGCCGTGGTGCTGCGGCTGGGCCGCAACGCCGGCGACTTCCCCATCGCGGAGACCAGCTACGAGGAGATCGTGGCCGCCATCACCGGTGCAGCCGACAACCCGGTGAGCCGCCGCACGCAGCGCACCGGTTCCTCGGCCCTGGCCACGGAGGACAAGTGATGACCCAGCAGACCCCGGTTTCCAAGGCACCCGGAGAGGGTGCGGCCGCCTCGGGCGAGCCCGCGCGCGACCCCCGGCTGCTGACCACGGTCGCCTCGCCCAAGGGCTGGCTCCAGGCCCTGCGCCGCAACCTGCGCAGCGGTGAACTGGGACCCATCCCCGTCATCGTGGGGCTGCTGCTGATCGCCGTCGTCTTCCAGTCGATGAACGATCGCTTCCTGTCGCCGCAGAACCTGTCCAACCTGACCCTGCAGATCGCCGCCATCGGCCTGATGACCACGGGCGTCATCATGGTCCTGCTGCTGGGCGAGATCGACCTGTCCATCGGCTCGGTGGCCGGCCTGTCCGCGGCCGTCCTGGCGGTCCTGGCGGTCAAACAGGGCGTCCCCGAATGGGGGGCCATCGCCGCCGCGGTCGGCGTCGGCCTGGTCATCGGGCTGATCCACGGCACGGTCTTCGCCAAGGTCGGGGTGCCGGCGTTCGTGGTCACCCTGGCGGGCCTGCTGGGCTGGCAGGGCGTGCACCTGTACCTGATGGGCGCCGACGGCACCATCAACATCAGCCCCAACGGGGCGATCGCGATGCTCACCCAGACCTACTTCGTGCCGTTCGTGGGCTGGGCCATCGCGGCCATCGCGGTGGGCCTGTACGTCGTGTCGGTGGCCGTGGTCGAGCGGCGGCGCCGCCTGGCCGGCCTGCCCTACAAGCCGCTGAGCGAGATCGCGTTCCGCGCCGCACTGCTGGCCCTGCCGATCCTGGGCGGGGTGTGGGTGCTCAACCAGTACAAGGGCGTGCCGCTGGCCTTCCTGATCTTCGTGGGCTTCGTGGTCGTCCTGGACCTGGTCCTGCGCAAGACCCGCTACGGCCGCATGGTGTACGCGGTCGGCGGCAACGCCGAGGCGGCCCGCCGCGCCGGCATCAACGTCGACCTGATCCGCATCTCGGTGTTCGGCATCGCCTCCACCCTGGCGGCGCTGGGCGGCATCATGCTGGTCTCCCGCAACTTCGCGGCGAGCGTGTCCACCGGCAGCGGCGCCGAGCTCATGATGGCGATCGCCGCCGCGGTCATCGGCGGCACCAGCCTCTTCGGCGGCCGCGGCAACGCCTACTCGGCGCTGCTGGGCGGCCTGGTCCTGGGCGCCATCACCTCCGGCCTGCTGCTGCTCCAGATGGACACCTCGGTGCGCTTCATGATCACCGCGGCCGTCCTGCTCATCGCGGTCATCATCGACGCCGTCTCCCGCAACGGTCGCAAGACCAACGCCAGGGGAGGCGCCTGACACCCGCGGTACCCAGACCCTCTCCCGGGAAGGAGGCGGCGCTCACTCCCCGCCGCCTCCGAGCCCCGGTCCGGCCCCGGTAGCCGGACCGGGGCCCTTCGCGTGCCCGACCCGGCCGTCCCGGGGAGGAGGCCGCGGGCCGGCCCGCCTGTGATGTGCGTCGCTTCGGGCGGAGGGCGCGCGGGGCGGCCCGGCGGGCGCGGGGGCGGAGCCGGCGTGGAGGCTGGCGGAGGGCGTGCCGGTCCGGCGGCGGACGGGGCGGGAGCGGTGCGCCACGGCGGTGAGCTGCGCGGACGCCCGTCCGGGGCCGCCGGCGCGGGACCGCGGACGCCTTCCGGCCCCCCGGAGGCCCGGCACGGCCGGAGGTCCCGGGCGCGCAGGGGCGAAGGTCCCGGTCGGCGGGGGTGCCCGAGGGGCCCGCGGGCGCGCTGCTAGGTTCGCCGCGAAACCACCGCCCGCCCGGGGTCGCACACGGACCGCCACGTGTACGCCCCCTCCTCGTCGTGCCCCGGAACCGTCCGGGCCCCGCGCGGGCCCGAACCACGGAGCAAGGCACATGCGCAGAATCCTCGTCGTCGGCACCGGGCAGTCCGGCCTGCAGCTCGCCCTCGGCCTGCTGGCCGAGGACTACGACGTCACCCTGGTCGGCCCCGACGGGCCCGGGGAGATCCGCGCGGGCCGCATCACCTCGACCCAGTGCCTCTTCGGGCCCGCCCTGCGCCGCGAGCGGCGGCACGGCCTCTCCCTCTGGGAGGACCGGGCCCCGCGGATCCTCGGCGTCGGCCTGCGCGTCGCCCCCCGGGAGGGAGGCGTGCCGGGGCCGTCCTGGCTCGGGCGCCTGGACGAGCCCGCCCGCTCCGTCGACCAGCGCCTCAAGCTCTCCGCCTGGCTGGACCTCTTCGTCCAGGGCGGCGGCCGCCTGGTCCGCCACCGGGTGCACCCGACCGAGCTGTCCGCGCTCGCCGCCGAGTACGAGCTGGTCGTGGTGGCCACGGGCCGCGGCGGCCTCGCCGAGGTCTTCCCCCGGGACACCGCCCGCTCCCCGCACGACGCCCCCCAGCGTTCGCTGGCCCTGGTCTACGCCTCGGGGGCCGCCCCCCACCCCGACGGCCCGGCGCTCTCCCGCACCGCCGTCCCGGGCGCGGGCGAGGTGTTCAGCCTGCCCGTGCTGTCCCTGAACGGCCCCTGTGACGCGCTCATGGTCGAGGCGGTGCCCGGGGGTCCCCTGGACCGCCCGCTGCCCGCCACCGCCCACGCCGGGGACGTCCTGGAGCACCTGCTGCGCGTGGTGCGCCGCCACGCGCCCTGGGAGTACGAGCGGTTCGCCGGGGCCCGCCCGGCCGACCCCATGGCCGCCCTCACCGGCGGGTACGCGCCCGCGGTCCGCGAGCCCGTCGCCCGCCCCGGAGGGGGCGCGCCGGTCCTGGGCATGGCCGACACCGTGGTCGCCAACGACCCCATCACCTCCCAGGGCGCCAACATGGCCTCGCTGGCCGCCGACGTCTACCGGCGCGCCATCGTCGACCACGGGACGCGCCCCTTCGACGAGCACTTCATGCGCGGGGCGTTCGCCGAGTACTGGCGGCGGGCGCGCCAGGTCACCGCGTGGAGCCGGGTGATGCTCTCGGGGCCGCCGCACGTGTGGGAGCTGTACCGGCTGGCGGCCCGCCACCAGGAGACCGCCGACCGGTTCGCGAACTCCTTCGCCGACCCGACCGGGCTCATCGAGTGGTTCCTGCACCCGGAGCGGGCCCTGGAGTACATCGACGGGGTGTCCCGGCCCGCGTTCGCGGGCGGCCGCCCCCGCTGACCCCGCCGCCCCCGCGGGCGCGGTGTCCGCGGGGGCCCGCGGGAGGCGGACCGCGCCGGCGGCCCCGTACAGGCGGGCCGGGGGAGGGGTACATCCCATGTCCCTACCTCCCGAACCCGACCGGGAAGGTGCGGATGTAACGTCGCACCCCGTGCTCTCGGAATTCTTCTCGCCCTCCGGACACGGGGTGCTCCCGGCGGGCGACATCTGGACCTTCGCCGCCGTCGCCGCGCTCGCCATCGTCGTCGGGGCCGTGGTGCAGAGCACCGTCGGCCTGGGCCTGGGGCTGGTCGGCGCCCCCGTCCTGTCCCTGCTCGACCCCACCCTCGTGCCGGGGGCGCTCCTGGTCGCCGTCATCGTCCTGCCGGCCCTGACCCTGATCCAGGAGCGCGAGCACGTCGACTGGCGGGGCATCGCCTGGGGCCTGCCCGCCCGCCTGCCGGGAACGGTCCTGGGGGTGTGGGTGGTCGCGGCCCTGCCGCCCCGGGCGCTGGCCGGGGCGGTCGGCGCCATGGTGCTCATCGCCGTCGCCCTGTCCCTGCGGTCCTTCCGGGTGCGCATCACCCCGGTCTCCCTGGTCGCCGCGGGGGCCCTGTCCGGGTTCGCGGGCACCGCCACGTCCATCGGCGGGCCGCCCATGGCCCTGCTCTACCAGTACGAGGAGCCCGCCCGGGTGCGCGCCACCCTGGCCGCGTTCTTCCTGTTCGGCGGCGCCCTCTCCCTGACCGCGCTGGGGATCGGCGGGCAGCTCGACACCCGCACGGTGGTGGTCGGGGCGGCGGGGATCCCGCTGGTCGCCCTGGGCTTCGCCGCGGGCGTCGCCCTGCGCAGCCGGGTCGAGCCCGGGCCCCTGCGCCTGGGCATGCTCGCCGTGGTCGCGGCCTCGGCCGTCGCCCTGCTGGTCCAGGCGGTCCTCGGATAACCTCGGCGGGGCGGCGGAACGGCAAAGACTTCCCCGAGAACGGGTAATCTACCCCGAAAACCGTGCCGGGGGGCGGTGTCCCCGCGGTTCGAGGCCCGCCCCACCGGGGACGCGCGACCCGTGCACCCCGCCGCACCGGCACGCCCGGTGCCGGGCGGGACCCGTGGACGCCGCACCATAAACTCGGGTATGTATACCTGCCGGTAGCCAAACCCGGCCCATGTCAGGGGCCCGGTGCGGCAAACTCAACCGACACGCTGGACGAGGGGACTGACGAGACAGTGACACTGTTCGAGTCGATGCACAATCCGGAAGCTCTCAAGCGGCTTCCGGCCGATCAGCTCCCGGTCCTGGCCCAGGAGGTCCGGGACTTCCTGGTCGAGTCCTGCTCGCAGACCGGCGGGCACCTCGGCCCGAGCCTCGGCGTCGTCGAGCTCACGATCGCGCTGCACCGGGTCTTCGAGTCCCCCAAGGACCCCATCCTGTTCGACACGGGCCACCAGGCCTACGCGCACAAGGTCCTCACCGGCCGGCACGACTTCAGCAACCTCAAGTCCGAGGGCGGCCTGTCCGGCTACCCCTCCCGGGCCGAGTCCGAGCACGACTTCATCGAGAACTCCCACGCCTCCACCGCGCTGTCCTACGCCGACGGCATGGCCAAGGCCAACGAGGTCCGCGGCGTGCGCGACCGCACCGTCGTCGCCGTCATCGGCGACGGCGCCCTCACCGGCGGCATGGCCTGGGAGGCGCTCAACAACATCGCGGAGAAGAAGGACCGCCGCCTGGTCATCGTCGTCAACGACAACGGGCGCTCCTACTCCCCGACCCGGGGCGGCCTCGCCGACCACCTCGCCTCCCTGCGCATGGCCCCCGGCTACGAGCAGGCGCTGGACCTGGCCAAGACCACCCTCAACCGCACCCCCGTGGTCGGCCAGCCCCTCTACGAGGCCCTGCACGGCCTCAAGAAGGGCATCAAGGACGCCATCCAGCCCCAGATGATGTTCGAGGACCTGGGCCTGAAGTACCTCGGCCCCATCGACGGCCACGACGAGCCCGCGCTGGAGAAGGCGCTGCGCCGCGCCCGCGACTTCGGCGGCCCGGTGATCGTCCACGTCATCACCCAGAAGGGCAAGGGGTACGCCCCGGCCGAGAACCACGACGAGGACCAGTTCCACGCCCCCGGCCCCTTCGACGTCGCCACCGGCCGGGCCAAGCCCGGCTCCAAGGCCCTCAAGTGGACGTCGGTGTTCGCCGACGCCATGGTCGAGATCGGCGCCGAGCGCGAGGACGTGGTGGCCATCACCGCCGCCATGCTCCACCCCACCGGCCTGAACAGGTTCGCCGACGCCTACCCCGACCGCATCTTCGACGTCGGCATCGCCGAGCAGCACGCCGCCACCGCCGCCACCGGCATGGCCATGAACGGGCTGCACCCGGTCGTCGCCGTGTACGCGACCTTCCTCAACCGCTGCTTCGACCAGGTGCTCATGGACGCCGCCCTGCACCGCCAGGGCGTCACCTTCTGCCTGGACCGGGCCGGCGTCACCGGCAACGACGGCGCCAGCCACAACGGCATGTGGGACATGTCCATCCTCCAGGTGGTCCCCGGCCTGCGCCTGGCCGCGCCCCGCGACGCCGAGCGCCTGCGCACCCTGCTGCGCGAGGCCGTGGCCGTCGAGGACGCCCCCACCGTCGTCCGCTACCCCAAGGGCGCCGTCGCCGAGGAGCTGCCCGCCCTGGGCAAGGTCGGCTCCATGGACCTGCTGCGCCGCGCCGCCGACGGCGGCCACTCCGAGGACCTGCTCATCGTGGGCGTGGGCACCATGGCCCAGGTGGCCTGCGAGGTCGCCGACCGGATGGCCGACCAGGGCATCGGCGTCACCGTCATCGACCCGCTGTGGGTCAAGCCGCTGGACGAGGCGCTCATCGCCGAGGCCGCCCGGCACAGCGTCGTCGCCGTGGTCGAGGACAACGGCCGCACCGGCGCCGTCGGCGACGCCGTGGCCCGCCTGCTGCGCGACAACGACGTGGACGTGCCGGTGCGCACCTTCGGCATCGCCCAGGAGTTCCTGGACCACGCCAAGCGCGACACCATCCTCCAGGAGCAGGGCCTGACCCCGCAGGAGCTCTCGCGCAGGCTCACCGAGACGGTCTCGCGCCGCACCGAGGGCGCCGCCGACCCGGCGCTGGCCGACAAGTCGGCCTGACCGTCCCGGACGGGAGGGGTCCTGCTGCCAGAATGGGGGCATGACCTCTCCCGACGATCCCCGCGCCGGGGAACGACCCGCACCGCTCAAGGTGGCCGTCATCGGCTCCGGACCGGCCGGACTGTACACGGCCGACTCCCTGACGCGGCAGCGCAGGGTGCCGGTCCGCGTCGACGTCATCGACCGCCTGCACACCCCGTACGGGCTGGTGCGGCACGGCGTGGCCCCCGACCACACCAAGATCAAGGGCGTGGCCCGCTCCCTGCGGCGCATCCTGGAGCACCCCGACGTGCGGTTCACGGGAGGTGTGGAGTTCGGCGCCGACGTCACCCGGGACGACCTGGCCCGCACCCACCACGCCGTCGTGTACGCCACCGGGGCCGCCACGGACCGGCGCATGGGCGTGCCGGGGGAGGACCTGCCCGGCAGCGTCGCCGCCACCGACTTCGTCAACTGGTACTGCGGGCACCCCGACAGCGAGATGCTCCGGTTCGTCCTGGACAGCGAAGAGGTCGTGGTGGTGGGCGCGGGGAACGTCGCCCTGGACGTGGCCCGCATCCTCGTCAAGACCGCCGACGAGCTGCGGCACACCGACATCCCCCAGCCCGTCCTGGAGGTACTGGCGGCCAGCCGGGTGCGCACGGTCCACCTGCTGGCCCGGCGCGGCCCGCTCCAGGCCAGGTTCACCGCGCCCGAGCTGCGGGACCTGCTCGAACTGCCCGAGGTCGACGTCGTGGTGGACCCCGCCCAGGTCGACATCGACCCGACGGGGATCCGCGGCGAGGTCGCCCGCGCCGCCCGCACCAACCTGCGCCTGCTGAGCGAGCGCGCCGCCCTGCCGCCCAAGGGGCACCCGCGCGCCGTCCGCCTGCACTTCTGGTCCCGGCCCCTGGAGGTCCTGGGCGCGGACCGGGTGACCGGCGTGCGGGTGGAGCGCACCCGCGAGGACGGCGGGCGCCTGGTCGGCACGGGGGAGACCGCCGACCTGCCCGCGGGCATGGTGCTGCGCTCCGTCGGCTACGCGGGCGTGCCGATCCCGGGCGTGCCCTTCGACGAGGCGGCCCGCACCGTGCCCCACCGCGACGGCCGGGTACTCGACGCCCGCGGCCGCGTCGTGCCGGGGGACTACGTGGCGGGCTGGGCCAAACGGGGCGCCACGGGCGTGATCGGCACCAACAAGTCCGACGCCGCGGCGACGGTGCGCTCCCTGCTCGACGACGCGCCCGCCCTGCTGGCGGCCGCCCCCGACCTGGTGGACCTCGCGGAGGTGGTCGAGGGCAGCGACTACGGCGCCTGGCTGCGCATCGACGCCGCCGAGGCCCGCCGCGCAGCGGAGCTGGACCGCGGCGAACGGGTCAAACTCCACGGCTGGGCGGCCTACCGGGACGCCATCAGGTGACCTCGCCGGGGGCCGCGTCGTAGGTGTTGCAGCCGCCCACGGTGGCGTCGCTCCAGCCCTGCTCCAGCCAGTGGGCGCGGTTGGTCGCGGTGCCGTGGGTCGGCAGGTCGCCGCCGCCGTTGAAGTTCTCGTTGACCCACCGCAGGGACCGCTCGTCGGAGCCGGTGATGGCGCGCAGGCCGATCCCGGCCATGCACTCGGCCTGGAGCTCGGTGCGGCGCAGCGTGTCCAGCTCCTCCTCCTCGCTGGAGGACTTGCGGCGCAGGTCGTGGGAGATGTCGAGGATGCCGGTCACGTACTGCACGTGGTGGCCGTACTCGTGGCCCATGAGGGCGATCCACACGTCCTCGTGGGCCTGCGCGGGGATCTGCTCGCCGAGCGTGCGGACGTTGGGCAGGACCACGGTGATGCGCTCGAAGTCGCTCTCGTAGTAGGCCAGGGTGTACCCCTCCTCGTCGCCGGAGTCGGGGGACTCCCGGGTGACGGTGATCTCGGGGGTGTCCGCGCTCAGGCCGAGGTCGTCGAAGACGGGGGCCCACAGCTCGTCAAGGCAGTGGCCGGTGGCGGTGGCGAACTCCTGCCAGGAGTCGTCGGAGGCCGTGTCCAGCTCGGGGACGTCGCAGGCGACGTCCTGGGGGGTGGCGGCGTCGTACAGGGGGTGGTCGGCGATGTCGATCACGACCTGGGCGGGCGGCTCGGACAGCCGGTCGTCGTAGTGGGCGGCGAGGTTCTCGCCGGTGGGCGTCGGCTCGGGCCGCGGCGTCGTGGTCACGATGACCACGCTGGCCACCAGCGCCGCCAGCGCGACGGTCGCCGCCACCGCGGACGCCGCCAGCACCCCGAGCCCGCGCCGCCTCGGCGGCGGGGGCGCGGGCGGCCCCCACTGCGGGGGCCCGGCGTACACCGGCGCGTACGGCGGCACGCCCGCGCCGTGCCACGGCCCGCCGTGGACCGGAGCCCCGGCGTACGGCGGCGCGCCCGGCACCGCAACGCCCTGCGTCCCCGCGCCGTACGGCGGCACGTGCCCCGTGGTGTGCCCGTACGTCGGCGCCCCCTGCGGCCCGCCCGCGGCCCCGGTGTGCGGCGGGCCTCCCGGTGCCGGTGTGCCCTGCGGTGTTCCCGTGTTGCCCGGGTTCACGGCGTACGGCGGCACGTGGGGGTTCTGGTGGGTTGCCGGGGCTCCTGGGGTGTGCCCGGAGGCCGGCGTGCCCTGCGGCCCGCCCGCGGCCGTGGTGTGCGGTGGGCTGCCCGGTGCCGGTGTGCCCTGCGGTGTTCCCGTGTTGCCCGCGTTCGCGGCGTACGGCGGCACGTGCGTGTTCGGCTGCCCGGGGGCAGGTGTGCCTTGGGGGCCGTCTGAGGCCGTGGGGTGCGGCGGGGTGCCCGGGGCGGGGGCTCCTTGAGGGGTGGCCGGGTCCGCGGTGCCCGGGGCGGGGGCGTTCCGGTGATCGGGTGCCGGGGGTGTGTTCCGCGGGGACGCGTGGACGGTGGTGCCGGGGACCCAGGGGGTGCCGGTGGACGGGCGGAAGCGCTCATCGCCGGGTCGGTTCTCCACGGGGTCGGTCCTCGCTCTCATGCCATGGCGCGCCGGCCAGGACCGGATCCACCCGGGGCGAATCCGGCAAGTGCCACAGACCTCTAAGTATGGGGCTTAATCGGACTTACCCATAGTAACCGTGTTGCTGCTTTCGGGTGATTCGTACCGAACGCCCAGGCCTGTCAGTACGTTCTGAAGCTCGGACTCGAAAAGTGGTTCCATGTCCCGCATCACGAAATCCAGGTGCTGGAAGATCTCCATGCACACCACCCCGTACAGCCGCACCCAGCACGAGCTGAGCACCATCACCGCCTCCACCGGCGTGCGCGAGTCCCCGAACCCGCACAGGTCCGCGAAGGACCGCAGCTCCCGCTCCAGCTCCGGCGTGATCGACCGCCCGTCGGGCAGCTCGAACCTCTCCTCGCGGACCAGCCGCTCGAACAGGGTGAAGAAGGTCGCCCCGAACCGCTTGCCCGCCTCCACCGCCGGCGTCAGGTCCACCCCGGGCTCCAGCCGGGCGCGCGGCCCGAACATGGCGGCGAACTCCGCCCGGTGCTCCAGCGCCCACCGCCGGAACGCCCGGAGCGAGGTGATGATCCGCCGGTCGGTGTCCCCGGCCGGAACGCTGGCGTCGGCCGCGGCCACCGCGGCCGCCAGCTCGTCGAACATGTCCGCGGTGATGAGCACCAGCAGCGAGTCGATGCCCGACACGTAGCGGTACAGCCCCGGCGCGGTCATCCCCATCTCGCGGGCGATCGCGCGCAGGGACACCCCCGCGGCCCCGTGCTCGACGAGGTGGCTGCGGGCGATGCCCTTGATCTCGGCGAGTGTGGCCTCGCGCACACGCTCCCGCCGACTCGGCACCCGCTCACCCTGCTCCAGCTGCGGTTTCGTCATCTGATGCGGTACACCCCGGTTTGTGGTCGTTCGTCGGTGATATTGACATCGTAATGCCTGCACGCTTTAGTGAACGCCGTTAACCGACATGAAGGCCGTTTGCCGAAAGGGCTGCTCATGCCAACGCACACGGGGCTTTTCGGTCGTCTCGGGCTCGGCGTCCACCGCTTCCGGTGGGCGGTGCTGGTCGCCACCGCCCTCTTCGCGGCCTTCGCCGCGGTCTGGGGCTCGGGCGTCTTCTCCGACGTCAGCGAGAGCGGCTTCGAGGACCCCGGCGCCGAGTCCTCGCGGGCCATGGACCTCCTCGAGGGCGAGCTGGGCCACGACGACGTCGACATCGTCGCCGTCTACCGCAGCGACGAGATCAAGGTCGACAACCCCACCTTCGCCGCGGCCGTCCAGCGCCTCGCCGACGGCATGCCCGAGGACGTCGTCGCCGACTTCGACACCTACCTCGACGAGGACCTGTCCGACACCGAGCGCGGCATGCTCGTCTCCGAGGACATGCACGCGACCTACATCCCCGTCACCCTCACCGGGGAGAGCCACACCGAGCGCCTGGAGCAGTACGAGGCCGCGGCCGGGCACCTGGAGTCGGGCCCGCTGGAGACCCACCTGGGCGGTCCCATCGCGGTCGAGCACGAGCTCTCCGAGACCGCCGAGTCCGACATCGTCCGCGCCGAGCTCATCACCATGCCCCTGCTGCTGTTCCTGCTGGTGCTGATCTTCGGCGGCCTCATCGCCGGCGCGGTCCCCCTGGCGGTGGGCGGCCTGGCCATCCTCGGCTCCCTCACGGTGCTGCGCGCCCTCACCCACGTCACCGACGTCTCGGTGTTCGCGGTCAACGTCGCCACCATCCTCGGCCTGGGCCTGGCCATCGACTACGGCCTGTTCATGGTCAGCCGGTTCCGCGAGGAGCTGGACCGGGGCCGGGGGGTGGCCGCCGCGGTCGGCCGCACCGTCGACACCGCGGGGCGCACGGTCGCCTTCTCCGGGGTCACCGTGGGCATCGCCTTCGCGGGCCTGCTGTTCTTCCCCCAGCCGATCCTGAAGTCCATCGGCTTCGGCGGCATCGCCGTGGTCCTGTTCGACCTGCTGGCGGCCCTGGTGTTCCTCCCGGCCCTGCTGTCGGTGGTGGGCCGGCGCATCGACCGGCTCCGGCTGCCGCTGCCCCGCCGCACCGTCACCGGGACCCTCCAGGAGGGCGGCTGGACCCGCCTGGCCCGCACCGTGATGCGCGGCCCGGCGGTGTCCCTGGTCGCGGTCCTCAGCGTCCTGGTGGTCTTCGGCTCCGGCCTGGCCTTCGCGCGGTTGGGCACCACCGACCAGCGCTACCTGCCCGAGGACGCGGGCAGCCGGATCGCCACCGAGACGGTCGCCGAGGACTTCCCGGCGGGCGGCCTGGGCCGGCTGCACGTGGCGGTGGTCGGCGACCCCTCCGAGGAGGCGCTGGAGGAGTACGCCGAACGCCTGGAGGGCCTGCCGGAGGTCGCCCTGGCCCGGGTGGAGCGCACCGGCGAGGGCGTCGCCCACGTCCTGGTCGCCTACCAGGGCGCGACCGACTCCGACGAGGTCAAGGGCCTGGTCGCCGACGTCCGCGCCGAGCCCGCCCCGGAGGGGGCCGAGGAGACCCTGGTGGGGGGCGTCGCGGCGATGCAGCAGGACAACGTGGCCGCGATCGTGGAGTCGGCCCCGGTCACCGTGGCGTTCATCGCGGGTGCCACCCTGTTCCTGCTCTTCCTGGCCTTCGGGTCGGTCGTCCTGCCCCTCAAGGCGGTCCTGATGGGCGCGCTGTCCCTGGGCGCCTCGCTGGGCGTGGTGGTCTGGGGCTTCCAGGAGGGCGGCTTCGCCGGCCTGCTCGGGTTCGAGCCGGTCGGCACGATCGACCCCACCTACCTGGTGCTCATCACCATCGTGGCGTTCGGCCTGGCCATGGACTACGAGCTGTTCCTGCTGAGCCGGGTCCGCGAGGAGTTCCTGCGCACCGGGGACAACACCCGCTCGGTGGCGGCGGGGCTCCAGCACACGGGGCGGATCATCACCAGCGCGGCGGTCCTGCTCGTGGTGGTGCTCCTGGCGATGGGCACCTCGGGCCTGCTGTTCCTGAAGATCATCGGCATCGGCCTGGCGATCGCCGTGTTCGTGGACGCGACCCTGGTCCGCGCGGTCATGGTCCCGGCCGCGATGCGCCTGCTGGGCGGGGTGAACTGGTGGCTGCCGCGGCCGCTGCGGTGGCTGCACGACCGCATCGGCATCTCCGAGGGCGGCGGCGAGGAGCCCGCGGCCCCGGCGCGGGCCGACGGCGGGCGCGTGCCCGCGGGGGTCTGAGTCGGGACCGGGCCCGCCGGGGGGCGAATCCTCCCGGCGGGCCCGGCCGTACGCGGATCAGGGGGCGTTCTGCAGGCGCCGTGCGCCGGCGATCGGCCGGTGCCTGCGGATGGCCTGGTAGAGGTCGTGCAGCTCGGGGCGGGGCGGAACGTTGAGCTCCCCCAGCATCCGCGTGGCCAGCACCTGGTACACGCGGACGGCCTCGGCCGTACGGCCCTCCTCGTACAGGGCCAGGATGAGGAGCCGGGCCAGGTTCTCCTCCAGCGGGTGATGCCGCAGCGCGTCGCGCAGCGGTCCCATCACCTCGGCCCGGCGGCCGGTCCGGAGGCCGACGGCGGCGTACTCCTCGAGCACCACCAGCCGGACGGTCTCCATGAACTCCCGCTCGTCGTCGAACGCGGGGCCGGACAGCTCGCCCAGGAAGGGGCCCCGCCACAGGGCCAGGGCGCGGCCGAACAGCTCGGCGGCCCGCACCTCCTCGCCGTCGTCGCGCATCGCGCGCGCGGTCTGGATCCAGGTCTGGAACAGGGCCAGGTCCATCTGGCCGGCCTGGGGCACGAGCCGGTAGCCCGAGGGACCGCTCTCGATGGCGACCCTCCTGCGCGGGGGCAGGGCGGCGAGGGCGCGGCGCAGTCCGGAAACGTACTTGTGGACCAGGTTGACGGCGTGGGTCGGGTGGCTCGGACCCCACACCATCGTGATGATGCGCTGGGTGGTCACGGCACGCTCGGCGTTGAGCGCGAGTGCCGCGAACACGGCGCGTTGTCGGGGGGCGCCCAGGGGCAGGGGACCGTGCTCTCCGACGACCTCCAGTTCTCCCAGGACGGAAACGGTCGTCGGTGCCGCCTGCGTGGTTCTGATCATTCCGGAGCCCTTCCGGCGATTCTTGCGTTACCCGTCTCCAGCTTCTCGTGCACTCCGTTCCCGTTCGGTGCTCTCCGGCGTCGGTGGCGGAGGCCTTGCTCCGAAGGGGGCCGGAGTACCGCTCCGCGGCGGCGAGTTGCCCGCCGCGCGTGTGCGGTGAGCCGATCATAAGCACGTGACCTGTACCTGTAAGTGACGGATAAGTCTCCCTGAGCCATCACGGGGCGGCCCTTCGCAGGCGGGAACGTGGACCACAGGCCCCGAAGCCATCTCCTGTGTCGATCATCACAAAACACAGATGATCGGGCGAAATGATCAATTGCACGCGCATTTTCCCATGTGGACGCCTTGTGCGAAGTCAGAAGTGAATTTTTTTCACGGTGGGCCTTCAGGTCGTGCTCCAGGCCGCCTTCAGGTCGCCTCCGGATACTCGGTGCCGTGGCGGAGGCGGACCGTTCCCCGTCCGCCTCCGCCACAGGGGTCGCCCTCCTCACCGTTCCGAACCCCGTGTCCTCTCGGCGGAACGCCCGCCGAGGGGGACGTGAACGAAAGGGAAGACATGAACCGCACGACCACCGGGCCGCAGGCCACCGCGACGGCCGACACCGCCGACCGGGACCTGGTCCACCTGGACCCCGACTTCGGGGAGCCCAGGGAACTCGACTACGACGCGACCGTCCCCCGGGGGCTGGTCCACCGCAACGCCGTCTCGGAGGTCTTCGTCACCGACTCCCGGCAGACCGGCGAGAACTCGTTCGACGTCGCCGCCCAGCTGCCCCGCGGGCACGTCATGCTGGAGACGCCCACCTACGACCTCCCGCTGATCCTGGAGGCCTGCCGGCAGACCGGGGTGCTCATCTCGCACCGGCACCTGGACGTCCCCCTGGACCGGGCGTTCATCATGCACCGCATGTCGCTGCACATCGGCGACCTCGACGGCCTGCGCCAGGGGCCCGAGCCGGGCCGCGCCCTGATCCGCACCGAGGCCGACGTCTACCGCAACCAGGCGGGCAAGCTGCGCGGCTACGACTTCCGCGCCGACGTCCTCATCAACGGGACCGAGGTCGCCAAGGCCACCGGAGCGCTCATCTTCGTGGGCCGCCCCGCCTACCAGGCGCTGCGCACCAAGGGCCGGGACGCCCTGGACTGGAGCGACGCGGCGGCGCCCCGCGCGGTCCCGGCCCCGCCCGCCGTGGTGGGCCGCCGCGACCCGCGCAACGTCGTCATCACCGACCCGGTCCAGCGCGGCGACGAGGGCTGGCGGGCCACCGTGGTCCCCGACCACGACCACCCGCACCTGTTCGACCACCCGCTGGACCACCTGCCCGGCAACCTCCTGATCGAGGCCGCCCGCCAGGTGGCGGTGGCCGCCGTGGCCCGCTCCGCGGGCCTGGACCCGGCGACCCTGGTCCCGGTCTCGGTGGACGCGTCCTTCTCCTCCTTCTGCGAGAACGACCTGCCCACCACGGTGGAGGCCGACCTGGCCCCCTTCCGCTCCGACGAGCGGTTCGGCCCGGTCGTCGGCGTGGACGTCCGGGTCAACCAGCAGGGCACCACCAACAGCTCGTTCCGGATCGAGGTGGCCCAGTGGGTGTGAACCGCATCGAGGCCGTCGTGTGCGACTACGGCGGCGTCCTCACCAACCCGCTCCACGAGACCCTGGAGCACTTCGCCCGGACGGCCGGCCTGAGCGCCGACGCCATCCTCACGGCGATGGGCGCCGCCGCGGCCAAGGTCGGCGCCGACCCCATGGCGCTGCTGGAGGTCGGGGCCATCACCGAGGCGGAGATGGTCGCCTCCATCACCGCCGAACTGCCCGAGGGGGGATGGGCCTTGCCCGAGGACCGCACCTTCGGCGAGCTGTGGTTCGCCGGACGCACCGGCAACCACGAGTTCGCCGACTTCCTGCGCGGCCTGAGCATGGACGGCTACCGGCTGGCCCTGCTCACCAACAACGTCGTGGAGTGGGAGGACCTGTGGCGGGCGACCGTGCCCGCCGACGAGCTGTTCGAGGTCGTGGTGAACTCCGCGCACGAGGGCGTGCGCAAGCCCGACACCGAGATCTACGAGCGCCTCCTGGCCCGGCTCGGCCTGACCCCGGACCGGTGCCTGTTCGTGGACGACCTGGAGGACAACCTCAAGCCCGCCGCCGAGCTGGGCATGGCGACCGTCCGCTTCCAGGACAACGCCCAGGCGGTCGAGGAGATCACCTCGGTCCTGAAGGTCTCGGGGGCCCCGGCGAAGGCCGAGGGGGCGCGGTGAGCACCCCCGACCCGCACCCCCCGGTGCTCGTGGTCGGCGCCGGCCCCACGGGGCTGGCCGCCGCCTGCACCCTGCTGCAGAACGGTGTGCCCTGCCGCGTGGTCGAGCGCCGGGCGGGGGTGGCCGAGGAGCCCAAGGCCCTCATCCTGTGGAGCGGGGCCCTGGAGGTCCTGCGCCGCCTGGGTGTGGACCGCGAGGTGGTCGGCCGCTCCCTGCCGCTGGAGTCGGCGTCCTACTTCTCCGCCGGCAGGCGCATCGGCGGGGTCCGCTTCGGCGGGCTGGCCGACACGGCCTTCCCCGGACCGATCTGCCTGCCCCAGCCCGGGGTGGAGCAGGCCCTGTACGACCGCCTGCTCGCCCTGGGCGGCTCCGTCGAGTGGTCCACCCGGGTCCACTCGGTGGAGCCGGCCGGGGACGGGGTCCGCGTCACCCTGGGCCCCGAGGGCGACCCGCAGGCGGCGGAGGAGGTGGCCGTCCCCTGGGTCGTGGCCGCCGACGGCAGCCGCAGCACGGTCCGCGAGTCCCTGGGGGTGGCCTTCGAGGGCGACACCTACGACCGCGTGTTCCTGCTGGCGGACGGTGTCGTGAGCGGCCCGGCCCCGGCCCGGGAGGCCCAGTACCACCTCACCCCCGACGGGGTGCTCGTGGTGGTGCCGCTGCCCGGCGGCGGGCACCGGGTGTTCTTCGACATCGCCCCGGACGGGGAGACCGCCCCGCCCGACGACGCGCTGATCGCCCGCCTGCTGGCCGAGCGCGGCCCGCGGGGCCTGCGCGTGGACACCGTGTGGTGGCGCAGCCGCTTCCGGGTGCACGCCCGGGTGGCCCGCGAGTTCCGCCGCGGCCGGGTCCTCATCGCCGGGGACGCCGCCCACCTGCACAGCCCGGCCGGCGGCCAGGGCCTCAACACGGGCATCCAGGACGGGTTCGACCTGGCCTGGAAGCTCGCCGCGGTGCTGCGGGGCGCGCCGGAGGAGCTGCTGGACAGCTACCCGCTGGAGCGCCGTCCGACCGCCAAGGCGGTGGTGCGCAGCGCCGACCAGCAGACCCGCACCTGGATGGCGCGGTCTCCGCTGGCCCGGCTGGTGCGCGACACGCTGATGCGGACCCTGTCGGCCTCGGGGCTGCTGGAGAAGCGCCTGGTGCCGCAGCTGGCGCAGATCTCCCCGGACCTGTCGGAGAGCCCCGCCGTCACGGCGCCCCCCGCCGGATGGCGGGCCCGCGACGCGGTGGGCGGCGCCCTGCCCGGGCGGCGCATCGGCGACGCCCCCATGACCCCGGTCCGGGGGACCGACGCCACGAGCCTGCACGCGTACCTCGCCTCCGGGCGGCACGCGCTGCTGGTGGGCGGCGGTCCCGCGGAGCGCGTCCGGGAGGCGGCGGCCGCGCTGCGCGAGCAGGTCCCCGACGACGTGGACGTGCTGCTGCTCACCTCCGCCCCGGCCGAGCCGGAGGGCGACCACGACGTCGCCCGCCCGACCGGGGGAGCCGGAGCCGGGACCGGGTGGGTGGTCCACGTCCGGCCGGACGCGGTCGTCTCCGCGGTCGCCGTGCTGGACGCCGACTGGAGGCCGGGGGTGTTCCTGGGCGGGGCCCTGCTGCCCGGTGCCGAGCGGTCCCTCAGGTAAATGATATGTGAACCCTATCGTTTAGGTTGATGATCGTCGCATGTTTATACAGTATTGTGGCGGCGACGGCACCCGGGATGGCGGCCGGAGGATTCCGGCCGCCATCGGCGGTTCCGCCCGCGAACGACGAACGGGGGTGACACGATGCTCGACGCACTGACCCGGCTCACCACGCGCAGGCCCTGGTGGGTCCTGGCGGCCGCGCTCCTCGCGGTGATCGGCGCGGTGGTCCTGGGCTCCGGTGTCGCCGACCGCCTCCGGGCGGGCCAGGGCACCGAGGACCCCTCCTCGGAATCGGCCCGGGCCGCCGAGATCCTGGAGGAGCACTTCCCCGACAGCAGGCCCAACCTGATCCTCCTGGTGACCGCCGAGGACGGGGTGGACGACCGCGAGGCCGCCGCCCGCGCCCTGGGACTGGCCGAGGGACTGGCCTACGAGGACGGCGTCGCCGGGGTCACCTCCTACTGGCAGACCGGCTCCGACGAGCTGAAGTCCGACGACGGCACCCGCGCGCTCATCGCCGCGCACGTGTCCGGCACCGAGGCCGAGGCGGGCGCGGCCGTGGCCGACCTCGCCGAACGCTACGGCGGCGACCACGGGCCCCTCACCGTCGGCGTCGGCGGGCAGACCGCCGTCCTCAACGACATCGAGACCACCATCGCCGAGGACCTGGTCCGCTCGGAGGTGATCGCGCTGCCCCTGACGCTGCTCATCCTCGTGTGGGTCTTCGGCAGCGTCGTCTCGGCGTCCCTGCCCCTGCTGGTCGGGGTGGTGTCCATCATCGGCACCAACGCGGTGCTGTGGGCGATCGCCGGGTTCACCGACGTGTCGGTGTTCGCCCAGAACCTCACCATCGCGCTCGGCCTGGGCCTGTCCATCGACTACGCCCTGCTCATGGTCCGCCGCTTCCGGGCCGAGCTCGCGACCGGCGCCACGCCGGCACAGGCCACGCTCACCACCGTCCGCACGGCGGGGCGCACGGTCGTCTTCTCGGCCCTGGCCATCTCGGCCGCCCTGGCCGGGATGCTGTTCTTCCCCCTGTACTTCCTGCGGTCCTTCGCCTACTCCGGCGTGACCGTGGTGCTGCTGGCCGCCCTGACCTCCCTGGTCGTGCTGCCGGCCGTGCTCACCCTGCTGGGCCCGCGCGTCAACGCGCTGGACCCGCGCCGCCTGCTGCGCCGGGGCTCGGCCCCGCCCCCGGAGGAGGCGGCCGACCGGCGCTGGGGCCGGCTGACCCGCGCGGTCATGGGGCGGGCACCCGTCTTCGCCCTGACCGCCCTGGCCGTGCTCGTCGCGGTCGGGCTGCCCTTCCTGCGGGTGGAGTTCGGCATGGCCGACGACCGCCAGCTGCCCGCCGGGGTCGAGTCGCGCGAGGTCATGGACACCATCCGCACGGACTTCGGCTCCACCGCCACCGGCGCCGTCGACGTGCTCGTCCACCAGGCCCCGCAGGACACCGACACCGGGCTGCTGGACGACTACGCCGCCGCGCTCTCGCGCCTGGACCACGTCCAGGAGGTCCGCTCCCCGCTGGGCGTCCACACCGACGGCGGCCACCTGCGCGAGCGCACCCCCGTGGACGCCCTGCGCGAGTCCGAGGACCTGGCCTACATCCAGGTCATCCCGGACGCGGAGGTCGAGGACATCTCCCTGGAGAGCCAGAACCTGGTCCGCGACATCCGCGCGGTCGACACGCCCCTGGAGGTCTCGGTCACCGGCCAGGCCGCCGCGGTCGTGGACGCCCAGGCGGCCATCGCCGAGCGCGTCCCGGCCACCCTGGCCGTGGTGGTCGCCGCCATGCTGGTCCTGGTCTACCTGCTCACCGGCAGCGTCCTGCTGCCCCTGCTGTCGGTGCTGTTCAACGCGCTCAGCCTGACCGCCATGTTCGGCGCCGTCGTCTGGGTGTTCCAGGACGGCAACCTCTCCGGACTGCTCGGGTTCACCCCGACGGGGTTCATCGACACGGCCCTGCCCGTCCTCATGTTCTGCATCGCCTTCGGGCTGTCGATGGACTACGGGGTCTTCCTGCTGTCCCGGATGCGCGAGGAGTACGACCGCACCGGCGACCACCGCACGGCCGTCGAACTCGGACTCCGGCGCACCGGCGGCATCATCACCGCCGCCGCGGTCGCCCTGGCGGTCGTCCTCATCGTCATCGGCGCCTCCCGGGTGACCAACACGATGATGCTCGGCTGGGGCGTCGCCCTGGCCGTCATCGCCGACGCCACCGTCGTGCGCTGCCTCCTGGTGCCCTCGGTCCTGCGCATGACCGGCGCCGCCACCTGGTGGGCGCCCGGCCCGCTGCGCCGGTTCCACCGCTTCTTCGACGCCACCCTGGGCGAGAACGCGGCCGAACCCGGCCGCGCCGCCGCCGACCGGCGGGACCCCGAGGGGCCCGCGCAGACCCCGGCACCCGGACACGGTGCCGCACCCGCCCGAGAGACCGCGGAGGTGGCCCGTGCCCGGGACTAGGAACACCCTCATCGCCGCGGGCGCGGTCGCCGCCGTGGCCGCCGCCGCGCTGGTCCTGCTCCCGTCGGAGGAGGACGGGCCGTCCGCGGCGCCCGAGCCCACCGCCCGGGAGCGCGCGCAGGCCACCGCCGAGCGCATGGCCGCCGCGGACATCGTCGACGTCCCGGTGAGCTTCACCGTCGCCAACCGCAACGGATCGCGGCTGCCCTGCAACAGCGACGGCGAGGAGTACACCCTCCGGGGCCACCTCACCGGCCCCGCCGACGCGCTGGAGCAGGACGACCCCGCCGTCACCGTCTACCAGCACGGGCAGGCGGCGGGGGAGTGGTTCTGGCGGCTGGACGAGCCCGGATACCACCACACCGAGGAGATGGCGCTGCTGGGCCACGTCTCCCTGACCCTGGACCGGCTCGGCTACGGCGGCGGGCGGCCCGACGGCCTGGCCATGTGCCTGGGGTCGCAGGCCGACATGACCGCCCAGGTCATCGAACAGGTCCGCGCGGGCGACTACACGCTGGGGGAGGCCGGCGGCTCCGACCGGGTGCCCGACGAGCCCCCCGCCTTCGACACCGTCGTCCTGGCCGGGCACCACAGCGGCGCCCAGATCGCCCAGATCACCGCCTACTCGTTCGACGGACCGGCCGCCCCCGACGCGCTGGCCCTCATGGCCTGGAGCGGCACCGGCGTGACCGACCGCGCCAACGCCCGCTTCTTCGGCGGCCTGGCCTCCTGCATGCAGGGCGGCGTGCCCGCCGAGGCCGCGGCCGGACCGCCCGACCCCGACGGCACGGACGCGGCCGGATACACCTACGTGGACGTCGGCCGCACCTCCTACACCCGGGCCAACTTCCGCGACCCCGCGACCCCGGTGGCCGCACTGGCCGCCGGCCTCCAGGACCGCACGCCCTGCGGCGACCTGGGGACCCAGGTCGAGGCGCTGGCCACCGACACCCGCAACCTCCACCGCATCGAGGTGCCCGTCCTCTTCGCCTTCGCCGACGCCGACACCCGCGTGTCCGACGGCGCCGACCACGCCGGGCTCTTCACCGGGGCCCCCGACACCGAGACCGTCACGGTGGCCGACGCGGGCCACTACCTCGTCCTCGAACCCGGGGCGGCCGAACTGCGCACGGCCCTGGCCGACTGGCTGGAGGAACAGCGGTGAACACCACCGGAGCACCCCCGCACCGCACGTCCCGGCGCCGCCTGCGCGCCGCGGCCCTGGCGGCCTCCCTCCTGCTCGCCGCCGCGGCGGCCACGGGCGCGGCGGCCGCGGAACCCTCCTCCGGCCCGGCGGCCGCCGCCGGGCCCGCCCCGGCGGCGGACCCCGCCGCCCACCGGACCCCCCGCGAACCGGCCGTGACCCCGCCCGGCGTCGTGGACCTGGCCGTCGAGTTCACCGTCGACAACGTCAACCGCACCCGCGGCCAGTGCTCCGCCGACGGCGAGGAGTACACGGTCCGGGGACACCTGACCGCCCCCGAGGAGGTCCTGGCCGCCGACGCGCCAGCCGTCGCCCTGCTCGTCCACGGCACCAACACCGGCGAGTGGATCTGGCGCCTGGACGTCGAGGGCCGCAACTACGTCAACGAGCTCGCCGAGCGCGGGCACGCCTCGGTCACCATCGACCGCCTCGGCTACGGCTCCAGCGACATCCCCGAGGGGTTCGCCAGCTGCAGCGGGGCGCACGCCGACATCGCCCACCAAGTGGTCGAACAGCTGCGCGCGGGCGACTACCGGGTCGAGGGCGACGCCCCGGTGTCCTTCGACACCGTCGTCATGGGCGGCCACTCCAGCGGCGCCCTGGTCGCCGAAAGCGTGGCGGTCTCCTTCGGCGGCGTCGACGGCCTGCTGCTCACCGGCTGGGCGGCCGTCGGCATCACCGACGACACCAACCGCCGGTTCCTCACCGCCTACCGCACCTGCCTGGAGGGCGGCGAGGAGCACGGGTCCCCGGGCGACCCCCGCGGCTACGTGCACTTCGACCCCACCCTGGAGGACTTCACCGAGGGCGGGCTCGGCCCGCACGCCGACCCGGCCGTCGTCGCCGAGATCGAGGGGCTGTGGGGCCGCAACCCCTGCGGGGTCATGGTCTCCGAGCCCATGGCGATCCTCTACGACCTCGACCTGATCGGCGAGATCGACGTCCCCGTCCACCTGGTCTTCGGCGCCCACGACGTGCTGCGCCAGGGGGTCGAGGGGTACCCGGGCCTGTTCACCTCCAGCCCCGAGGTCACCGAGACGACCCTCACCGACGCCGGGCACTTCGTCACCATCGACGCCGGCGCGGAGCTCCTGTACGACACGGCGGCCGAGTGGATGGACCGGCACGCCCCCACGACCTGACCCTGGAAGGCGAGAGCACCATGGCAACCTCATCGACCACCGCCTCACCCCCGGGCGCCGGCGGCACCGGCGGCCCGCCGCAGCGCCCGCCCCTGCTGGCCCGCCTGGGGGAGGGCCTGGCCCGCCGCCCGGGCCGGGTCATCATCCTGGCGATCGTCCTGACGCTGCTCGGGGTGTTCCTGGCCGCCGGCACGATGGACCGGCTGCTGCTGAGCCGATTCGAGAGTCCCGGCTCGGAGTCGGCGCTGGTGGAGCAGCGCCTGGAGGAGGGCTTCGGCACCGGCAAGCACCACTTCCTGCTCCTGGTCACCGCCCAGAACGGCGACGTGGACGACCCGGCCGTGGTCGAGGCCGCCACCGCCCTGGAGGAGGAGCTGGCCTCCCGGGAGGGCGTCGCCGAGACCGCCTCCTACTGGGGCCGCGGCGACTCCCCGGCGATGCGCTCCGAGGACGGCTCCCAGGCGCTCATCACCGTGCGCATGGAGGGGACCGTCACCGAGGCCCGCACCGCGCTGGGCGAGATCTCCCCGGACTTCACCCGCGAGGACGACGTCCTGCGGGTGGAGGTCGGCGGCGGCGACGAGATCTTCCGCCAGGCCGCCGAGCAGGCCCAGGCGGACTTCCTGCTCGCCGAGGCGATCATCTTCCCGCTGGTGTTCGTGCTGCTGTTCGTCATCTACCGCCGGCTCTCGGTGGCAGCGCTGACCCTGGGCATGGGCCTGTTCTCGGTGATCACCACGCTGGCCCTGCTGCGCGGGGTCACCTACATCACCGATGTGTCCACCTTCGCCGCCAACCTCACCCTGGTCATGGGCGTGGGCCTGGGCGTCGACTACAGCCTGTTCGTCATCAACCGGTTCCGGGAGGAGCTGGCCCGCGGCCGGGAGGTCCCCGAGGCCGTCGCGATCGCGGTCGCCAAGGCCGGGCGGACCGTCGCGTTCAGCGGCCTCACCGTCGCCGTCGCGCTGTCGTGCCTGATGCTCTTCCCGTTCCCGTTCCTGCAGTCCTTCGCCTACTCCGGCATGGGCACGGTGCTGACCTCGGTGTTCGCCTCCCTGGTCATCCTGCCCGCCGCGCTGGCCAAGGTCGGCCACCGGGTCCGGCCCAAGCGCGAGCCCGACCCCGACCGCGGCTGGTGGCACGACACCGCCCTGCGGATGATGCGCCGCCCCGTGCTGTGGGGCCTGCCCGCCCTGGTCGTCGTCCTGGTGCTGGCCGCCCCGGCCGTGGGACTGAACTTCGGACTGCCCGACGCCCGGGTGCTGCCCCAGGGCAACTCCAGCCGCGACGTCCAGGACCAGATCGAGACCGGGTTCGCCCAGGAGGAGATGGACGCCGTCCAGGTGGTCGTCGACCTGCCGGGCGCCGACGCCCAGGACGCGTCCGCGAGCGACTACGCCGCCGAGCTGTCCCGGGTGGAGGGCGTCTACCAGGTCGACGCGCTCACCGGTCGGTACGTGGACGGACAGCAGGTCGCGGGGCCCGAGCCGGGCGCGCAGGAGCGGTTCGGCTCGCCCGAGGCCACGTGGTTCTCCGTGGTGCCCGAGACCGAGGCGATCTCCGACGGCGAGGACCTGATCGAGCGCATCCGGGACGTGCCCGCGCCGGCCGCCGCCGAGATCGGCGGCTACCCGGCCGACCTCGCCGACTTCCGCGCGGCGCTGCTGGGGCAGGTGCCCCTGGTGTTCGGGCTCATCCTGGCCATCACCTTCGTCCTGCTGTTCCTCATGACCGGGAGCCTGCTGCTGCCCGCCAAGGCGATCGTGCTCAACGTGCTCAGCCTCGCGGTGATGTTCGGCGTGATGGTGTGGATCTTCCAGGAGGGCAACCTGTCCGGGCTGCTCGGGTTCACCGCCAACGGGACCCTGGAGACGACCTTCCCGATCCTGATGTTCTGCATCGCGTTCGGGCTCTCCATGGACTACGAGGTGTTCATGATGTCCCGGATCAAGGAGGAGTACGACCTGACCGGGGACAACACCCGGGCGGTCGCGGCCGGGCTGCAGCGGAGCGGTCCGCTGGTCACGGCGGCGGCGGTCATCCTGGCCGCGTCGTTCGCCACCTACGCGGTCTCCGACGTGCTCTACCTGATGATGCTCTCGATCGGGATGGCGGTGGTGATCATCGTGGACGCCACGCTCATCCGCGGTGTGCTGGTGCCGGTGTTCATGCGCCTGGCGGGCGACGCCAACTGGTGGGCGCCCGCACCGCTCAAGAGGCTGCACGCCCGGTTCGGCATCTCGGAGTAGGGGGAGTGCCGCCGGGGGCCGCCCCTCCCGGGCCCCCGGCGGACCCCCGGGTCACTCGTGCTTGGTGACCCGGGGGTGGGCGTCCAGTAGCCGCCCCGACAGCTCGTGCAGCACCGTCCGCTCCTCCTGGGAGAGCGGGGCGAAGAACTCCTCCTCGGCGGTGGACACCGCCTCACGGGCCTTCTGCAGCAGCAGGGCGGACTCGGGGGTGGGCGTCACGATGTAGCGCCTGCGGTCCTTCGGGTTGCGCTTGCGCTCGGCCAGCCCGCGGGACTCCAGGTCGTCGATGAGGCCGACCATCACGTTGGGGTCCACCCCCAGGGCCCGGCTCAGCTCCTTCTGGGAGGGGTCGGACATCGCCTCCGCCGCGGCCAGCACGTGGAACTGGCGGGCGGTGATCTCCTGCGGCCCGAAGATGTCGAGGGTGACGGCCTGGACCAGTTCGCCCAACTTGATCAGCCGGTAGCCGGTCGTGTGCCACAGGGGCGTCTCCCAACCCGACGCGTTCTCCATTCCGGACCGCCTTAGAAATTCATAAGCCGAAATTATTATCTCGTTACATGATAGTTGGGATGTGACATCATGGCGGACACGGAAACGCCACGACTTCCGAAGCGGGACCGCTCCCTGGTGACCGGGGCCACCGGCCTGCTGGGCGGCAACATCGTCCGACTCCTCCTCGGCCTGGACCAGGAGGTCGTCGCCCTGGTCCGGGACATGGATCGGGCGCGCCGCCTGCTGCCCGACGACCCCCGCCTCCACCTGGTCCGCGGCGACGTCACCGAGCCGTCCACCTACCGGGGGCACCTGACCGGGGTCGACGAGGTCTTCCACACCGCCGCCTACTTCCGCGAGTACTTCCAGGACCCCACCCTCACGGCGCCCCTGGAGAGGATCAACGTGCAGGGTACCGAGCAGGTCCTGAGCGCGGCCGCCACCTCCGGCGTCCCCGTGTTCCTGCACACCGGGTCCATCAACACCATGGCCCTGCGCGGCCCCGAGCGCCCCGCCGACGAGTCCACCCCGCCCCCGGAGAAGTACGCGCGGCCCGCGGTGTCGGACACCTACCCCACCAGCAAGGTGCGCGCCGACCGGGCGGTCGCCGCCATGGTCCGCTCCGGCCGGACCGGGGACACCCGGGTGGCCACCGTCCTGCCCGGCTGGATGTGGGGCCCGGGCGACGCCGGACCGACCTCCGCCGGCCGCCTCTTCCTCGACGTCGCCAAGGGCAGGGTCCGTGCCATCCCGCGCCTGCACAACTACGTGGTGGACGCCCGCGACGTCGCCTACGCCTGCGTCGCCGCCGCCCGGGTGGGCACCGCCGACCGCTACGTGGTGGCCGGGGAGAAGCGGTCGCTGCCCGCCCTGACCGACACCGTCGCCGCGGAGACCGGGGCCCGGGCGCCCCGGTCGGTCCCCGCCGGCCTGGCCACCGCGGCCGCCGCCCTCATGGAGCTCAGCGCCCGCCTCCGCGGCGGGGAGCCCACGGCCACCCGCGAGGGCGTCCGGGTGCTGCGGGAGGGGGACGCGCGCAACATCAGCTCCGACCTGGCCCGCCGCGAACTGGGCGTGGGGTTCCGCCCCGTCGCCGAGACGGTCACCGCCATGGGCGCCTGGTACCGGACCCACGGCATGCTGCCCGCCGGACAGGCGCGCGCCGGATCCGTCCGCTGACCCCGGGCGCACGACGGGCCCGGCCCCTTCCCGGGGCCGGGCCCGTCCCGATCTCTCGGGCGGTCACCGCGGAGGTCAGACGGCCTTCGGGTCGCCCTCGTGGAACCGCTTGCCGTTGACGGCCTCGGACACCCCGACCTTGTCCAGGTAGGGGGTGATGCCGCCGGTGTGGAACGGCCAGCCCGCACCCGTGATCAGGCACAGGTCGATGTCGGCGGCCTCGGCCACGACGCCCTCGTCCAGCATGATCCCGATCTCCCGGGCCAGCGCGCGCAGCGCGCGGTCCAGGATCTCCGGCTCGGTGGACGGCGCGTCCCCGCCCGCGAACAGCTTCTTCACCTCGGGGTCGATGCTGAAGTCGGGGGCGAAGATCGCGGTCTTGCCCTCCTTGACGATCTCGCCCAGCTGCGGCGACACCGCGAAGCGGTCCGGGAAGGCCTCGTGCAGGGTCTCCGACACGTGCAGCGCGACGGCCGGGCCGACCAGCTGCAGCAGCATCAGCGGCGACATCGGCAGGCCCAGCGGGGCCACCGCGCGGTCGGCCACCTCGGGCTCGGTGCCCTCGGACACCGCGCTCAGGACCTCGCCCATGAACAGGGTGAGCAGGCGGTTGACCACGAACGCCGGGGCGTCCTTGCACAGGACGGCGGTCTTCTTCAGCTTCTTGGCGACGGCGAACGCCGTGGCCAGGGCGGCGTCGTCGGTCTTCTCGCCGCGGATGATCTCCAGCAGCGGCAGCACGGCGACGGGGTTGAAGAAGTGGAAGCCGACGACCCGCTCGGGGTGCTCCAGCTTCGAGGCCATCTCGGTGATGGACAGCGAGGAGGTGTTGGTGGCCAGGATCGCCTCGGGGGAGACCACGGCCTCCACCTCGGCGAACACCTGCTGCTTGACCTCCATCTTCTCGAACACGGCCTCGATGACGAAGTCGGCGTCCGCGAAGGCGTCCTTGGTCAGCGAACCCGTGACCAGGGCCTTGAGGTGGTTGGCCTTGTCCTGGTTGACGCGCCCCTTCTTGAGGAGCTTGTCGACCTCGCCGTGGACGTAGGCGACGCCCTTGTCCAGGCGCTCCTGGTCCAGGTCGGTCATGACGACCGGCACGTCCAGGCGGCGGGCGAACAGCAGCGCCAGCTGGCCGGCCATCAGGCCCGCGCCCACGACGCCGACCTTGGTGACCTTGCGGGCCAGCGACTTGTCCGGGGCGCCGGCGGGCCGCTTGGCGCGCTTCTGCACCAGGTCGAAGGCGTACAGGCCGGCCTTGAGCTCGGGGCTCATGATGAGGTCGGCCAGCGCCTCGTCCTCGGCGGCGAAGCCCTCGTCCCGGGTGCGGGTCCTGGCCTCGGCCACCAGCTCGACGGCGCGGGCCGGGGCCGGGGCGGCGCCGTGCAGCTTGCCCTCGACCACGAACCGGGCCATGTTGACGGCGTTGTCCCAGGCCTCGCCCTTGTCGACCGCGGGGCGCTCGACGGTGACCTCGCCCTTGACGACCCGGGCCGCCCAGCGCAGGGACTCCTCGACGAAGTCGGCGGGCTCGAACATCGCGTCGGCGATGCCCAGCTCGAACGCCTGCGCGCCCTTGAGCATCTTGTTCTGGGCCAGCGGGTTCTCGATGATGACCTTGAGGGCCTTCTCGGCGCCGATCAGGTTCGGCAGCAGGTAGGTGCCGCCCCAGCCGGGCACCAGGCCCAGGAAGGTCTCGGGCAGGGACAGCGCCGGGACGCCGGAGGAGATGGTGCGGTAGGTGCAGTGCAGGCCCACCTCGACCCCGCCGCCCATGGCCGCGCCGTTGATGAGCGCGAAGGTCGGCACGTCCAGCTCGCCGAGCTTGCGGAACACGTCGTGGCCGAGCCGGCCGATGGCCAGCGCCTGCTCGCGGTTCTGGATCGCGGGCACGCCGCTGAGGTCGGCGCCGACGGCGAAGATGAACGGCTTGCCGGTGATCGCCACCGCCACGATGTCCTTGCGGGCGCGGGCGGCCTCGATGGCGGCGTCCAGGGCGAGCAGGCCGCCGGGGCCGAAGGTGTTGGGCCGGGTGTGGTCGTGGCCGTTGTCCAGGGTGATCAGGACGGCGGTGCCGGCACCGTAGGGGAGCTCGATGTCACGGGAGATCGCCTTGGTGACGACCTCGTCCTTGAACAGCTCGCGCGCAGCGTCCAGTGCGGTGCTCACTTGCCCCCCTCGTAGTTGGTGTTCTCCCAGAGCACGGTGCCGCCCATGCCCATACCGACGCACATGGTGGTGATGCCGTAGCGGACGTCGGGACGCTCGGCGAACTGGCGGGCGAGCTGCATCATCAGCCGCACGCCGGAGGAGGCCAGCGGGTGGCCCAGCGCGATGGCGCCGCCCCACGGGTTGACGCGGGCGTCGTCGTCGGCGATGCCGAAGTGCTCCAGGAAGGCGAGCACCTGGACGGCGAAGGCCTCGTTGATCTCGATGAGGCCGATCTCGTCCATCGTGATGCCCTGGCGGGCCAGCAGCTTCTCGGTGGCCGGGACCGGGCCGACGCCCATGACCTCGGGCTCGACACCGGCGAAGGAGAAGTCGACGAGGCGCATCTTGGCGTCCAGGCCCAGCTCCTGCGCGACCTCCTCGGCGGCCAGGATGGCGCCGGTGGCGCCGTCGTTGAGGCCGGCGGCGTTGCCGGGCGTCACGTTGCCGTGCGCGCGGAAGGGGGTCTTGAGCCCGGCCAGGGACTCCATGGTGGTGCCCGGCCGCGGCGGCTCGTCCTTGGTGGCCAGGCCGTACCCCTGCTCCAGGGAGCGGACGACGACCTCGACCAGGTCGGGCTGGATCCTGCCGTCGGCGTAGGCCTTGGCGACCTTCTCCTGGCTGCGCACCGCGTAGGCGTCGGCACGCTCCTTGGTGATGGAGGGGTACCGGTCGTGCAGGTTCTCGGCGGTGTTGCCCATGACCAGCGCGGACGGGTCGACCAGCTTCTCGGAGAGGAAGCGCGGGTTGGGGTCGACGCCCTCGCCCATCGGGTGGCGGCCCATGTGCTCGACGCCGCCGGCGATCACCACGTCGTAGGCGCCGAAGGCGATGCCCGCGCCGGAGGTGGTCACGGCGGTGAGGGCGCCGGCGCACATGCGGTCGATGGCGTAGCCGGGGACGCTGCGCGGGAGTCCGGCCAGGATCGCGGCGGTGCGCCCGATGGTCAGGCCCTGGTCGCCGATCTGGGTGGTGGCGGCGATGGCCACCTCGTCGATGCGCTCCGGGGGCAGGCCCGGGTTGCGGCGCATCAGTTCGCGAATGACGCGGACGACCATGTCGTCGGCGCGCGTCTCGGCGTAGAGGCCCTTGCCTGACTTGCCGAACGGGGTGCGGACCCCGTCGACGAATACGACATCGCGGGCGGTTCGCGGCACGATGGCCCCTCCTTCTCCAAGGTGTGGGTGGACTTTCGAGCCCATGCTACTCGCCGGTAACAAATTGTGCGAGTGCCGGATTCCCCGACGTCCGGACGGTGGCCCGGTACTGACGATCGATGGGGCCGGGTTCGAACTTTCGACCGATGCGCGGGGCGGGCCGGGCCGGTTGACTGGAACGGCCCGCGACGTCCCGCCGCGCCTACTTTCGCACGGTTCGGGGGCCGCGACGGGAAACCGACACGGACGGGGAGACGACCCTTGGCGGACGACCGCGAACACCGGGAGATGCTGCGCGCCGCACCGCGCGCCCCCCCTGCACCGACTGCTCTCCCACGCCCGCCCCCACCTGCGGGTCCTGCTGGTGGGCGGCTCGCTGACCCTGGCGGGCGGCGCGGTCGGCCTGGCCCAGCCGCTGGCGGCCCGGTACGTCATCGACGCGCTGGGCGCGGGCGGGCCGCTGCTGGCGCCGGTGCTGCTGCTGGCCGCCGCGGTGGTGGTCGGGGCCCTGATCGGAGCCCTGGGCTCCTTCCTGCTGGAGCGCACCGGCCAGGGCGTCGTGCTGGACGTGCGCCGCGGCCTGGCGGGCTCCCTGGTCCGGCTGCGGGTCGCCGAGGTCGACCGGCTCACCCCGGGCGACCTGGTGGCCCGGCTGACCGCCGACACCACCCTGCTGCGCACCGTCACCACCAGCGGCCTCACCGACCTGGTCACCGGCGCGGTGCTGCTGGTGGGCGGCATCGCCGTCATGGCGGTCCTGGACCCCGTCCTGCTCCTGGTCACCCTGGGCATGATCCTCGTGGTCGGCGTGCTCATGGCCCTGGTCCTGCCGCGCATCGGCCGGGCCACCCAGGAGGCCCAGGCCGCGCTGGGCGCGATGGGCGGCCGCCTGGAGCGGGTGTTCGGGGCCTTCCGCACGGTCAAGGCGTCCTCCGCCGAGGACACCGAGCTCGCCCGCCTGGACGAGGCCGCGGTGGACTCCTGGCGCAAGGGGGTCGCGGTCGCGGGCTGGAGCGCGCTGTCGGGCACCTTCACCGGACTGGCCGTCAACGTCGCCTTCCTGGTGGTGCTGGCGCTGGGCGGCGGCCGGGTGGCGGCGGGCGCCCTGGAGGTCTCCACCCTCATCGCGTTCCTGCTGCTGCTCTTCTACCTGATGCAGCCGATCGGGATGCTGGTCACCTCGCTCACCGACCTCCAGGCCGGGCTGGCCGCGGTCCGGCGCATCGACGAGGTCGCCGGGCTCGACCGGGAGGACACCGGCGGCGGCGCGGCGGGGGCGCCCGAGGTTCCCGGGGAGCCCGCCTCGGTGGTGTTCGAGGACGTCGTCTTCCGCTACCGGCCCGAGCTGCCACCGGTGCACCACGGCGTGTCCTTCGCCGCCTCCGGGGCCGGGCTCACCGCCCTGGTCGGCCCCTCCGGCGCGGGCAAGACCACCGTCTTCTCCCTCATCGAGCGGTTCTACGACGCCACCTCGGGACGCGTCCTGCTCGACGGGACCGACGTCCGCGACCTCCCGCTGCGCGACCTGCGCGCCCGGATCGGGTACGTGGAGCAGGACGCGCCGGTGCTGGAGGGCACCCTGCGGGAGAACCTGGTCCTGGCCGCCCCGGACGCCACCGGCGCGGACCTGGCCGAGGCCGTGGCCCGGGCCCGCCTCACCGACCTGGTCTCCCGGCTGCCCGGCGGACTGGACGGCGTCATCGGGCACCGCGGGGTGACCCTCTCCGGCGGCGAGCGCCAGCGGGTGGCCATCGCCCGCGCGCTGCTGCGCCGGCCCCGCCTGCTGCTCATGGACGAGGCCACCTCGCAGCTGGACGCCGCCAACGAGGGGGCGCTCAAGGAGGTGATGATGGACGCCGCCCGCACCACCAACGTCATCGTGGTCGCCCACCGGCTCTCCACCGTCACCGGGGCCGACCGCATCGTCGTCATGGACGCCGGCCGGGTCCGGGCGGTGGGCACCCACGCCGAACTCCTGGAGGGCGACGACCTGTACCGCGACCTGGCCGCCGGACAGCTGCTGGCCCCCGCCCAGGGGAACTGACACGCAGGCCCCGCGCCCGGCGGGAGGCCGGGCACGGGGCCGTGGATGGCGTGGGGGCCGCGGCGGGCCGGGCTCAGAACAGGGCGTCGGCCTCGCGGTGGCGGCCCGCGGCGCTGTAGGCGCCCGCCAGGTCGCGGCGCAGCCGCAGCGTCAGCCGGCGCACCTCCGGGTCGCCGGAGGAGTTGAGCGCCACCCGGTAGGCGTCGCGCAGCGTCTCCACCGCCTCGTCGGTGCGCCCCGCCTGGGTGTAGGCGCGGCCCAGCCGGTGGTGCACGGTCAGGGTGTCCAGGTGGCCCTTGCCCATCCGGCGGCGCCGCCCGGCCAGGACCATCCGCAGCTGGCGGACGGCCTCGTCGTGGCGGCCCGCCATGTTCTGCGCGGCGCTCAGCCCCAGCCGCAGGTCCTCGCTGCGCTCCGCGTCCTGCACGTCCGCCAGCGCCCGCTCGTAGTGCGCCATCGCGGCGTCCAGCCGCCCGCTGCGCCGGTAGCACACGGCCAGCCGGCTGCGCGCCTCCACGGTGTCCTCGTCGCTGGGCCCGAACGCGCTCTCCCGGTCCCGCAGCAGCACCTCCCACTGGGCGGCCGCGTCGGCGGGGCGGCCGGCGTCCTCGAACGCCCAGGCCAGGTTCTCCCGGATGATCTCGGTGCGCGGGTGCTCGGTGCCGAAGACCGCGACGGCCTCGTCCAGGGCCAGCTCGAACTGCTGCACGGCGGCCTGGCGGCGGCCCATCTGCGCGTACTTGGTCGCCAGGTTGTTGCGGGCGGTGATGGTGTCGGGGTGCTCGGTGCCCAGGCGCTCCACCAGGGACCGCAGGGTGCGCTCCAGCGAGGCGGCGCGCATCCCGGCGGTGGGGGCGGGCTGTGCGGAGGACCCGGACCCGCCCGGGCCGGCGGCCGGGGACCCGGCGCCGGGTGCTTCGCGGGAGGGGTCGGTGATCACAGCGGTCGGGGCGGTGATCCGTGAGGGGAGGGCGTCGGAGGCCTCCACACCCCGGACGTCCGCCCGCACCGGGGTGGCGTCGGAGGGGACACCTCCGTCGACGGAGCGCACCCGGTCGGTACGCGTACGTCCGGTTCCACCGAACAGCGAACGCCAGAACGACAGCGGACTCACCTCTTTTCCCTGACCGCATCCTCGTGCACGCGCGCACCGGGCCGGACCGCCGGTGCTCCTCGCGCGGTGTGCCCCCACACCGTCGCAACGTTCCCTCTCCACCGTCAAGAGGTCACAGCGCCCTGAAATTCCAAGGCACAGTTCCATAACTTAAACGGACACGAGGCCATGGAACAGGCGGTCCGGGCCCCCTATGTGCGGTGACTTCGGCCACACCGGGGTTGAGGACGCGGAAGAGGGGTAAAGGTTCACCCTTCTTCGGCTGTTCTCAGAGCGGTCGCGAGGGGTTCCGAGGTAAGTCCGATCTGCCACTCCCGGGCTCCGCGCTCGCGCAGGAACGCCCCCACCGAGTCGGGGTCCACGGTCGTCGGCGGCGCCCACGCCAGCCGCCGCACGGTGTCCGGCAGCAGCAGGTTCTCGGTCGGCATCACGACGTCCTCGGCGATGCCCGTGACCGTCGCCCGCGCCGCCTCCAGCCGCCGTGCGGCCTCGGGGGCGCGGTCGGCCCACCGGTTGACCGGGGGCGGCCCGTCACCGGGGGCGTTGGGCCGGGGCAGGTCCGCCTGGGCCATCTCCCGGGCCCGGTCGATCGCCTTCATCCACGTCCCCGGGTACCGGCGCGCCAGTTTGATCCCGAACTGGCGGATGCGGTTCAGCTCCGTGGAGTTCTTGGGCATCGTGGACGCGGCCTCCACGATCGCCGCGTCCGGCAGCACCCGGCCGGGGGAGATGTCGCGCTCCTGCGCGATCCGGTCCCGCTCGTACCACAGCTCCCGCACCGCGGCCAGGGACCGCTGGTTGCGCACCCGGTGGATGCCCGAGGTCCGGCGCCAGGGGTCGGCGCGCGGCTCCTTGGGCGGCGCGGCCAGCACGGACGCGAACTCCTCGCGCGCCCACTCCAGCTTCCCGGCCTCCTCCAGCTCCGTCTCCAGCGCGTCGCGCAGCTCGATGAGGATCTCGACGTCCAGCGCCGCGTACCGCAGCCAGTCCTCCGGCAGAGGGCGCTGCGACCAGTCCACGGCGGAGTGCTCCTTGGCCAGGCGCACGTGCAGCATGCGCTCCACCATGAAGCCCAGGCCCACCCGCTGGTACCCGAGCAGGCGGCCGGCCAGCTCGGTGTCGAACAGCCGCCGCGGGCGCAGGTTGACCTCGCTCAGGCACGGCAGGTCCTGGTGTGCGGCGTGCAGCACCACCTCGGCGTCGCCGACGACCTCGTCCAGACCGCTCAGGTCGGGGCAGGCGATCGGGTCGATCAGCGCCGACCCCGAACCCTCCCGGCGCAGCTGGACCAGGTAGGCGCGCTGTCCGTAGCGGTAGCCCGAGGCCCGCTCGGCGTCGACCGCGACCGGGCCGCTGCCGGCGGCGACGGCTGCGACGACTCCGGCCAGGGCGTCGGCGTCGGAGGTGACCTCCGGCAGACCTTCGCGTGGTTCCCGTAGCAGAGGCGCCATCTCGGCGTCGTCGTCACCTGGTTCACGGGGTTCTGTCTTCGAGTTCAACGCGTTCGCCACACCACTACGGTATGCGCTGCCGACACCGCGCGCGGATCCGGACCTGACCTCTCGGAGCCCGCGAACCCCCGCGGGGGGAGGGCTCAGGGCCGCGCACGCTGCCGGGCGATGTCCGCGACGTCGGCCGGCGGCAGCCCGGCGGCCGACGCCAGCAGGGTCTGCCAGGCCGCCGTGTGCGCGGTCAGGTCGTCGGCCTCGGGGGTCCAGGAGGCGCGCATCTCCACCTCCGTGGTGGACCCCTCGCCCGCCTTGGTCCCGAAGCCCTCGGTGGTGGCACGGGTGACCGTGCCGCTCAGCGTGTGGTGGGAGGCCCCGCACGAGGCCAGGGCGTCGGTCAGCCAGCTCCAGGCGACCGGGCCCAGCAGCGGATCGGTGGCGATGTCCGACTCCAGCTCGGAGTTGACCTGGCAGACGACCCGGAACGGGCCGGGCCACTCCCGGGTCCCCTCGGGGTCGTACAGGACGATCAGGCGCCCCCAGGCGATCTCCTCGCCGTGCACGGTGACCTGCGCCGACACGGCGGCGGCATGGGGGGCCAGCCGTCCCGGGGCGGGGATCTCCCGGACGGTGATCTCTGACCGGAGGGAGGGGCCGTTCAGGGCCTCGACCGCTCGCCGGAACGTGTCGCCGGCGTCCGCGGCGCTACCGACATCGGGCATGGTGGAAAAGTCAGCCTTCATTGAGTGTGATCGCGTGCTGGCGGGGTGTCGCCCGACAGGGGGCGGTTCCCCCCGGCGCAGGAGGGTGGGCACGCCAACGACCGTGGCACGACTCGCCGCCCCCGGGACGCAGATACCCCGGCGTGTCGGGGTTTTGTGATGATCTTGGGACCGGGCACCGCCCCCGGGGCGCTGCGCACGGTCACCGTTCGGGGCGATCCGCGTGAGAGCACCGGCCGGGGCATGGCACGATCGAAGGGTGACGCTGCAAGATTCTCCTTTCCTTCGCGCCTGCCGGCGCCTGCCCGTGGACCACACCCCGGTGTGGTTCATGCGCCAGGCCGGGCGCTCCCTGCCCGAGTACCGACGGGTCCGCGCCGACGTGCCGATGCTGGAGGCGTGCGCCCGCCCCGACATGATCACCGAGATCACGATGCAGCCGGTCCGCCGGTACGACGTCGACGCCGCCATCTTCTTCAGCGACATCGTCGTCCCGCTCAAGGCGATCGGCATCGACCTCGACATCAAGGCCGGTGTGGGCCCGGTGGTGGCCGACCCGATCCGCGACGCGGACGGGGTCAAGCGGCTGCGCGACATCGAGCCCGGCGACCTGCCCTACGTGACCGAGGCCGTGGGCATGCTCACCGGCGAGCTCGGCGACAAGCCGCTCATCGGCTTCGCCGGAGCCCCGTTCACGCTGGCCTCCTACCTCATCGAGGGCGGGCCCTCCAAGAACCACGAGCACACCAAGGCGCTCATGTACGGCGAGCCGGAGCTGTGGGACGAGCTCATGCGCCGCCTGTCGGCCATCACGCTCGGCTTCCTGCGCACCCAGATCGACGCGGGCGCCAGCGCGGTCCAGCTGTTCGACTCCTGGGTGGGCGCGCTCAGCGCCGAGGACTACCGCGCCTCGGTGCTGCCCTACACGTCCTGGATCTTCGGCCAGCTCAGCGAGTACGAGGTGCCGCGCATCCACTTCGGCGTGGGTACCGGAGAGCTGCTGGGCCTGCTCAGCGAGGCCGGCGCCGACGTCGTGGGCGTCGACTGGCGGGTGCCGCTGGACAAGGCCGTGCAGCGCGTCCAGCCGGGCACGGCGCTCCAGGGCAACCTGGACCCGGCGACCCTGTTCGCCCCGTGGGAGGTCGTCGCCGAGCGCACCCGCGACATCCTGTCCCGCGGACGCACCGCCGACGGCCACATCTTCAACCTCGGCCACGGGGTCCTGCCGGAGACCGACCCGGACATGCTCCAGCGCCTCACGGAGTTCGTCCACGAGGAGACCTCCGCCTGATCCGCGGACGCGGCGCGGCCGGACCGCGCTCCCGCGCCCGTCGACGGCGCCCGGCCCACCCGGCCGGGCGCCGTCCCCCTTCCGCGGCACCGCCGACACGGCCGGGCCCCGGGACCGCCACCGGTCCCGGGGCCCGTTCATCGGCGGAGGTCACCGGTCCTTGGGGTCCTCTTCCGACCCATCGGTCTCGTCGGATCCGGCTGTCCCAGTGGCCTCGGGGCCCTCGATGCGACCGGCGGCCTCGCCGGTCCCAGTGGCCTCGGTGCCATCAGCGGGCCCGGTGGTCCCGGCGCCACCAGTGGGCTCGCCGGTGCCCGAGGCCTCGTCGGTCTCGTCGGGCGCGGTGTCCTCGGCGGCCTCGCCGGTTCCAGCGGCCTCGGCGGGCGCGGGGGTCCCAGCGGCGGCGGTTCCGGGCGCGGGCGGCGTGGGAGCGCCCGGAGCACCGGCGCGGACGGGGACGCGCGGGGCCTGCGCGGCGGAGCGGCGGCGACGGCGCAGCCACCAGACCAGGGCGGTGACCGGCACGGCCAGCACCACGGCGAAGGGCAGCAGCCAGCCCAGGGCGACGGCGAGGCCCTCGAACACCGAGACCAGCGCCCGCCAGCCGCGCTCCAGACCGCCCAGGAAGCCGATGCTGTCCTCCGACGGCTCCTCGATGTAGGTCTGCGGCGGCACCAGCGTGAGATTGACCGTCGAGAGCGTCGTCTGGTCCTCCAGGGTCTTCAGGCGCGCCTGGAAGGCCTCCAGCTCGGCCTGGCGGTCCTGGATCTCCCGCTCGACCCGCAGCAGCTCGTCGACGTCGTCGGCCTCCTGCAGGTACCCGCGCAGGGTCTCCAGGGCGGTCTCGGCCGACTCGATGCGGCTCTCGACGTCGGCCACCTCGCCGGTGACGTCCTCCACCGACCGGTTGAGGTCGGAACGGTCGCCCAGCCCGGCCAGGTCCTCCAGCGCGCCCTCGTAGCCCTCGTTGGGGATCCGCAGGGTCAGGTACGCCTCGGGCGTCCCGCCGGTGGGGGTGGACAGCGACTCGGAGGCGACGTGGCCGCCCGACGCGGCGGCCAGCTCCTTGGCCTCCTGGGCCGCCTCGGCCACGTCGTCCACACGGACCGTGAGGTCGGCGATGTGGATGAGGCTGCGGTCGGCCACCTCCGCCTCGGCGTCGACGACCGACGACCCGCCGCCCTCCTCGGCGGCCTCTTCCTGCGACCGGTCCGCCTCGGCGGCGAAGTCCTGCGGGGCGGCGGCCTCGGGCGCCGCCTCGGTGCCCGCGGACCCCCCGCCCGCGTCGTAGGAGGCGGTCATGGGTGACGCACAGGAGGTCACCAGGAGGGCAGCCAAGCCCGTGGACAGCAAGACCCCGGCGGCACGCCGCGCCGGGGAAGAACCCGAAGTAGCCATGCACCTTGGACGTGGCACCCGTCACCGGCGTTTCGGCCTGCTGGTAACGACCGGGCAACGGTCCGAATCGGGCGGAAGGACTCTGCCGACACGGGACGTTCCCCGCGGCTCCCGCGCCCCGCGTCCGCGATCCTGGAGGGGGAGGGCCGCGGTGCGCCGGACGTCACGGGGACGGCGGGACGCTGTGACCCACGGCATCTGGGAAGCTGGGAGTATGCCTGAAGCACCGCACGTCGTCGTGGTCGGGGGCGGGATCTCCGGACTCACCGCCGCGCACCGCCTGGCCGGGCTCGGCGCCTCCGTCACCGTGGTCGAGGCCGCCGACGCGCCCGGGGGCAAGCTGCGCGCCTCGCCGGTGGCGGGCGTGTCCGTCGACGCGGGGGCCGAATCCGTCCTGGCCCGCCGCCCCGAGGCGCTCGCCCTCATCGAGGAGCTGGGCCTGGGCGACCGCCTGGTCCACCCCGGGCCGGGGGCGGCCGCCGTCTACAGCCGCGGCCGCGTCCGCCCGCTGCCCAAGGGCCAGCTCATGGGCGTGCCCGGGGACCTGCGGGCGCTGGCCCGCAGCGGCGTGCTCTCCCCGTGGGGGACCGCCCGCGCCGCCCTGGACCTGGTGCGCCCGCGCACGCCGGTGCGCGGTGACCTCCCGGTCGCCTCCTACGTGGGCGTGCGCATGGGGCACGAGGTCGTCGAGCGCCTGGTGGAGCCGCTGCTGGGCGGCGTCTACGCGGGCCGCGCCGACGAGCTCTCGCTGGAGGCCGCCCTGCCGCAGATCGCGCCGATGGCCCGCGAGGGCGGCTCGCTGGTCCGCGGCGTCCGGGCCGCCACCGGGGCCCGCGGCCCCTCCGGCGGCCCGGTGTTCGCCTCCCTGCGCGGCGGTATCGCCGGGCTCGCCGGCGCGCTGGCCGAACGCCACGGCGGGGACGTGCGCACCGGCACCCGCGTCCGCTCCCTGGAGCGCCTCCCCGAGGGCTGGCGCGTCCACCTCGACACCGGCGACCGGATCGGGGCCGCGGGAGTCCTGCTCGCCTGCCCCGCCCCGGAGGCGGCCCGGCTGCTCGCCGACCACGTTCCCGAGGCCGCCCGCGAGCTGCGCGCCGTCGAGTACGCGAGCATGGCCCTGGTCACCCTCGCCCTGCCCGCCTCGGCGTTCCCCGCCCCGCTCACCGGCACCGGCTTCCTCGTCCCGGCGGGGGAGGGAGGGCTCACCGTCAAGGCGGCCACCTTCTCCTCCAACAAGTGGCCCTGGATCGCCGAGGAGCTGGCCGCGGCGGGCGAGGACCTGGTCGTGGTGCGCTGCTCCATCGGCCGGTTCGGCGAGTCCGGGGTGCTCGACCGCTCCGACGAGGAGCTCACCGCGGCCGCCCTGGCCGACCTCTCCCGCGTCACCGGCCTGGCGGGGCGCCCGGTCCAGGCCCGGGTGACCCGCTGGGACGGCGGCCTGCCCCAGTACGCGGTCGGGCACACCGCCCGCGTCACCCGCATCCGCGACGCCCTGGCCCGCCACGGCGGGCCGGCCGTGTGCGGTGCGGCCTACGGCGGCGTGGGCATCCCCGCCTGCATCGCCGACGCGGACCGCCAGGCCCGGGACCTGGCCGCCGCCCTCCAGACCGACAGCCGTAACAGCCGCGGCGACGGAGCCGACGGCACCGAACAGCAAGGAGTCAACCCGTGACGGGCCAGCACAGCGGAGCCATCGCCGAGGACGGCGTCGACCTCAACTCCCTCATCCGCTACACCATGTGGTCGGTGTTCAAGGTCGGGAGCCTGGAGGGCGTCGACCGCGCCGCGGCGGCGGAAGAACTGCAGGGCCTGCTCGACAAGGCGGCCGAGCAGGGGGTCACCACCCGCGGCGGCTACGACGTGCAGGGCTTCCGCGCCGACGCCGACATCATGTTCTGGTGGGTGGCCGACACCCACGAACGGCTCCAGGACGTCTACAGCGCGTTCCGCCGCACCGCGGTCGGCCGCGCCGCCACCCCGGTGTGGTCGGTGGTGGGCCTGCACCGCCCGGCCGAGTTCAACCGCGGCCACGTGCCCGCGTTCCTGGCCGGCGAGGAGCCCCGCGACAACATCTGCGTGTACCCCTTCGTCCGCTCCTACGAGTGGTACCTGCTCGCCGACGAGGAGCGCCGGGCGATGCTCGCCGAGCACGGCCGCATGGCCGCCCCCTACCCGGACGTGCGCGCCAACACCGTGTCCACGTTCGGGCTGAGCGACTACGAGTGGCTGCTGGCCTTCGAGGCCGACGAGCTGCACCGCATCGTCGACCTCATGCGCCACCTGCGCGGCGCCAAGGCCCGCCTGCACACCCGCGAGGAGATCCCCTTCTACACGGGCCGCCGCAAGAGCGTGGCCCAGCTGGTGGAGTCCCTGGCCTAGGGCGCGGTCGACGGGTCGGTCCGGGGTGCGGCCGCGCGGCCGCCCCTCTCCGCGCCGCCTGCGCGCGGACGGCCGACCCCGACCCGCGCTCGTCGCCTCGCGGGAGAGCGCCCCGCGGCCGATCCCGGCCGTCGGCGCGGGCGCCGGACACGCCCCAGGGGCCCGGTACAACGAAGGGCGCCCCGGCGGATGACCGCCGGGGCGCCCTTCGTGTACGCGCTCCTACTCCTCGACCGGCTCGGCCGGGGCGGGGACCGGCTCGGCGGCCGCGCGCCGGGTGGCCAGGACGTGGAAGGGGACGGTGACGATGAACAGCAGGACCAGGGCGCTCACCAGGTACACCAGCCACTGCCCGGCGGGCAGGCCCATGCCCCAGGACACCACCAGCGCCACGCCCGCGCCGAGCATGCCCAGCACCATGTACGCCTTGCGGCCGCGCGGCTTGGGGTACTCGATGCGGCTCACCATCAGCCAGGAGATGAACAGCACCGCGACCGCGGCGATCGTCGGGGGCGGGTCCAGCAGCACGACCGTCACCACCGCCATCGCCCCGAACGGGCAGGGCAGGCCGGTGAAGTAGCCGGTGCCCGGCGTCTGGAGGGAGAACCGGGCCAGCCGCACGATCACCGCCAGCAGCACCGCGCCGCCGGCCGCCAGCGACAGCGCCCCGCCGCCGCCCTGGGTGCCCCAGACGACGAACAGGAACGCCGGGGTGAACCCGAAGCTGATGACGTCGGCCAGGTTGTCCAGCTCGGCGCCCATGCCGCTGCCGCCCAGCTTGCGGGCCACCCGCCCGTCGAGCAGGTCCAGCGCGGCCGCCACCAGCATCAGCCCCACGACCGTGGCCATGGCGCTGCGCGGCAGCGGCCCGCCGGCCCCGGCGGCCAGGTGCGTCGACAGCGCGGCGACCAGCGCGCACACGGCCAGGAACCCGCACAGGGCGTTGCCCAGGGTCAGGTAGTCGGCCAGGGCCAGCCGGATGCGGGAGGTGTCGGGGGCGGAGGAGGCGAGGGAGCCGGGGAGCGGGCCGTCAGTCGGCGTCAAGGCGGGTTTCCCCGGCGCGGACGCGTTGGCCGACCTCCACCGCCGGGGTGATCCCGGCCGGAAGATGGACGTCGACGCGCGACCCGAACCGGATGAGCCCGATCCTCTCGCCTTGCTCGACCTTCTGCCCCGCAGCGAGATACGGGATGATACGCCGGACCATCGCGCCGGCGATTTGAACGACCGTGATCTCACCGATCTCGGTTTCAAGGGTCCAGATGACGCGTTCATTACGCTCGCTGTCCTTGTCGAATGCGGGGCGGAAGCCCCCCGGGCGGTGTTCGACACGGGTCACCACGCCGGCGAGGGGGGCACGGTTCACGTGCACGTTCAGGGGGTTCATGAACACCGCGACCCGGGTCCGGCCGTCGGGACGGACGTCGATGCTCTGGACGACGCCGTCGGCCGCGGACAGCACACGCCCGGTCGCCGGACCCCGCTCGGGGTCGCGGAAGAACCACGCCATCCCGGCGGCGAGGGCCACCACCGGCACGGCCAGGGCCGTGCGGGCCCGGGAGCCGCGGGCCGCCAGAGCGGCGACGCCGGCGGCGCCGAGCGCGGGGACCAGCCAGGGGGCCGATCCCTGGGCCATGCCCAGGCGCGGACGGGCCGCGGGCCGGTGAGAGACGGATGTGGAAGGTGAGTCGTCGGTCATCGAGCGCTTTCGTCGCGGGTGATTCTGCTCCGGGGGCGGCGGGGGACCGTCCCGCCGGAACGCTGCATGCGATTATCCCTGATCCGCCGAGGGCGGTGATCGGGTGAACACCGGGCCGCCCTCGGGCGACCCGCAGGCGTACGCCCGGAACCAGGATGCTACGCCAACCTACTCCGTAGGCTCCAGGGTCAGGGCCACGGAATTGATGCAGTACCGGTCATCGGTCGGGGTGGCGTATCCCTCACCGTGGAACACGTGTCCCAGGTGCGAGTCGCAGGTGGCGCACCGGACCTCGGTCCGGACCATGCCCAGCGAGCGGTCCTCGACCAGGGTGACGGCGTCGGAGTCGGCCGGGTCGAAGAAGCTCGGCCACCCGCAGTGCGAGTCGAACTTCTCGGTGGACCGGAACAGCTCGCTCCCGCAGCCGCGGCAGCGGTAGACGCCCTCGGTCTTCGTTTCCACGTACTCCCCGGTCCAGGGCCGTTCGGTGGCCCCCAGGCGCAGGACCGCGTACGCCTGCTCGTCCAGCCGCTCGCGCCACTCCCGGTCGGTCTTCGGGATGTCTCCGGTCCCGCCCTGCGGGGCCCTGTCCGCTGTATCAGCCATGTCTTCGACGTTATCCGGAATCGGACACCGGTGTCTCCCCGCGCCGTCGGGGCGCCGCTTTCGGTAAATCGTCCTTAGCCACGACATACCTCTAACTTCACCAACGGTCGCGTTCGGTGTCCGTCCGTGAGGGTAGGGCATGGAGCAGGGTTCAGTGGTCGAAGCGCAACAAGGCAGGTGACATGGCCGCTACAGCGCAACAGTCACTCACAGTGAACAAACGACCGCGGCGCGTCGGATGGATGCGGTACGGACTGTGGTGGTTCGAACAGGCCGCCGCGGGCGCGCGCGGCGGGATCCGCTCCCTGGCCAGGGGAGCGGGCAAGGAGATGCGGCGGGCCGCCGGGCTCACCGCGGGGGCCCTCCCGGCCGGCCTGGAGAAGGCGGAGGCGGAGCCCTGGGACGACCGGAGGCTCTTCGTCGGGCTGACGGCGTTCTCCGTCGTCGCCCTCGCACTCGCCCTGCTGCTGGGGTTCGGGGTCGCCGAGTGGATGCGGACGGAGGCGGGCGCGCTGCCCATCGTCGGGGTGGGTGCGCTGGCGGTCGGGGTGGTCCTGGCCTGCCTGGCCTACGTGGTGTTCGCCTCCCGGCAGCGCCGTTCCCGGGCCGGGGAGAGGGAGTGAACACCCCGGTGGGGCGCCTCCGGGAGCGCCCCACCGCCGGGGTGGGGGCCGGTCAGGCCTCGAAGTCGTACTGCAAGACGTAGGCCGAGCCGTCCATCGTGATCGCGTTGAACTCCACGGGGCGGTGCTCCGCGGTCAGCGCGGTGCGCGCCACCTCCAGCACCGGTGTCCCCGGCGCCAGGGTCAGGGCGCCGGTCTCCTCGGGGGTGGGCATGCGGACCCGGATCTCCTCGGTGAAGCGCGCCGGGGCCAGCCCCCGTTCGGCCAGCCGCGCGTAGATTCCGCCGGGCCCGGTGTCGTGTTCGCGGAACCGGGGCTCGTCTCCCACCGCCGCCAGCGGCAGGTGCGAGACCGCGGTCTGCACGGGGCGGCCGTCCACGAGGTAGCGCCGCGAGCGCACCAGGACCGGCTCGCCCTCGGCCAGCCCCAGGACCCGGGCCACGTGGTCGCGGGCGGCGGCCTCCTCCACCCGCAGGCGGTCCACCTCGTAGCCGCGGTCGTCGCTGTCGGTCTGCCAGATGGCCCGTCCGTTGCCCCACAGCTCCCGGGCCAGGCGCCGGGCCCCGTGTCTTCGCACCGGGCGGAACAGGCGGACGTAGACGCCCGAGCCGCGCACGGCCACGGCCAGGCCCTCGTTGATGAGCACGGAGAGCGCTTGGCGCGCGGTCGCCCGCGCCACGCCGTGGCGCTCCATGAGGACGTTCTCTCCGGGGAGGCGGTCGCCGTCGGCGAACCGCCCGGAGCGGATCTGCTCGCGTAGTTCCTCGGCTATCTCCCTGTAGACCGGTGGAGGGGGTCCGTTTTCGGACGTCGGCACCACGTTCTTCCTCTCGGCCGGGGGCCAGGCCCGGTCAGCCCCGCTGATGCGTTGTGACCACTGGGTGGCACATCTCGGGTATGTCCGGTTGCGGGAAGGTTCATGCGTGATTGAGTGGTGGCCGAAACCGACCGGTTATGGTCAGCGACCGCGGCCTGCGCCGTCAGCGCACGTAGCGCGCGAACAGGGCGTCGTCGGCGGTCAGCAGGTGCGCCATCCGCACGGGCGTGCTCTGCACGGAGAGGAACTCGGGGGCCCCGGGGGTGCCCGGCCCCCCGGCCACGATGCGCGGCGCGCCGGCGCCCAGCAGGTGCGGACTCACCGTCAGGCACAGCTCGTCCAGCAGCCCGGAGGCCGTGAACTCCGCCAGCAGGTGCGGGCCCCCCTCGGTCAGGACGCGGTACAGGCCCCGGCCCGCCAGCGCGTTGACGATGTGCACCGGGGTGACCGACTCCCCGTCGACGACCTCCAGGTCGGCGTGGCGGGCCACGTGCGCGCGGCGCCCGGCGGGGGCCGAGGCGACGGTGAAGACGATGGTGCGCGCGTGCGGGGGCGCGTCGGTGAGCAGGCGGTCGGGCAGGTCCAGGGTCCGCGAGACGACGGCGACGGCCGGGGTCGCCGGGCGCCCGGCGCGCAGCGGGGCCCAGGAGGCCCGGTCCTTGACGGGGCCGTAGTCCTCCACCCGGGCGGTCCGCGCGCCCACCAGCACCACGTCGCACAGCCCGCGCAGGACGCCCATCACCCGGCGGTCGGCGGACGAGGACAGGTCGCGGCTGTGCCCGGAGGGGCCGATGGCCCCGCCGTCCACACTGGCCACCATGTTGGCCCGCACCCACGGCCGGTCCAGGCCGACCGGGTGGGCGTAGGCGGCGGCCAGGTCCACCTCCCCGCCGGGGGAGGGGAGGAGTTCGCGGAACACCGGGTGCGCATCGTTGCCGACCATGGTGCACCAGCGTAGGGCCTGTACGGGGCGGGGCCGCTCCGCGCGGGGCCCGTGTCGCCGGGCGGGGCGCCATCGGGCCCGGGAACGGCGACGGCGGCCCGCCGGGCGCTCAGCGCCCGGCGACCGGGTTCGTCTTCAGGAGCGTGGCGGCCCCGGCCGCGGCGAGCAGCATGAG